>JBAUYV010000420.1:0-1608 GCA_049584975.1 Xanthobacteraceae bacterium
CTGGCTCACATTGCCGAGCTGCTTTGCCAGTTCCAACAGGCCGACCTTGGCCCGGATCACCTTCTGTGCTTGTGTCATCGGAGGTCCCCAACTCACCTCAAGCCGGCATGCCCCAGCCTGATCTTCCCCACCGATCTCCCGCAACCGTCAGATTAAATCCCTACCTTTACACGGGAGTTGATCCAGGAGCGCATCCGCTCCGGCATCGCCGCCGCCAAGGCGCGCGGCAAACGCCTTGGCCGTCAGCCCGGACAGCGGCCGAAATCAGATCGCCTCGCCCCCAAGATCCTCGCCCTCGTCGCCACCGGGCGCAGCTATCGCCTGATCGGCCGCGAATTGGGGCTGAGCAAAAATACTGTCGCCGAGATCGTCAAACGGGCCCGGGCTGAGCGGTCACCGGCAAACGTCGAAGTTCTTCATATGTCCGCTTAGCGTGAATCCAGCACCCGTTCTATAGCGTGACCCCAGGTGGGCAAACAGGCACCTCCCACGCGCGCCGCTCCGTCGCTCGTGGGAGCACTGCGCGACGCGCGCGGGGCGCTCCTATTCGCTACCTGGACAAGCCCGCGCCGAACCTCAGACGGGTCCCTTTTGGGTGCCGATGGTGGGTCCCAATTGCATGCCGTTTGACAAGATGTCGAACAAAGAGTTGTCGCGGCCACACAGCGATGATTGCCAACCCGGCTATACAAGGCGGCGTTGAACACCAGCTTTTTGAGGCGCTGTTTCGACCGCCGCTCCGTCGCAAAGACGCCGCTGGTAAGTGCCTTGTGGAACCCCTCGGTAGTCGGCTCTGCACGACGATGTGGGGACCACTCCTACACAGTCCCCCCCTCATCGGCCGCGGGCCGGCATCAATGACACGTAGTCACGCGGCAACGGCAGGTTCGGATCACTCCCCAAATCGCCGTTTCCGCTGTTGATAGGCCCGCGCCGCGCGCAGAAAGTCGATCTTTCGGAACGCCGGCCAGGGCGCGTCGCAAAAGTAGAATTCGCTGTGGGCACTCTGCCACAGCAGGAAGCCGGACAGCCGCGATTGTCCCGAGTGCCAGAAACGGGGTATCAGGAGCCAGGGATCAGCGATCAGGAGCCGAGGGACGGCGCGCGACGGCGGAGGCGGGGAGGGAAGCGGATGAACGACATCAAGGCGGCCACTGGTTTAACGCACAGATCGCCGCGATGGGAACAGCCGTGTCGGCGCGCCAGTGGGCTCAGCTCGCTACCCTGCACCAAGCCGCAAGTCGCAATGGAACGCCGCTCCGCATCGACGCGCAGCGTGACATCGACGCAGCGTGCGGTGACGCCGCCGCATCTTTGCCGAGCAACCGGCGCCCGATGACCGCGAACGGCGAATCGGTCCCGATGGCCGCCCTTCCGGCACCGGCGGCGGCTCCGGTCGCGACCCTCGCGCCGCGCCTCCCGACGGGAACGGACCCGGACGCGGTGCGCGACTGGTTCGAATTCGAGACCATTGTCGACCTGCCGGCGCCGGCCGCGAGCTTCGCCGAGGCCGAAGCCGATCAGGATCGGAATGACGATTGGCGGAACGATCCAGGCTCTAATCACGCTCGTCCTCCTCCCTCGGCCCTATTCGGCTCATCCAATATT
>JBAUYV010000421.1:0-19167 GCA_049584975.1 Xanthobacteraceae bacterium
ATGCGCGCCTCGCGCGCAAAAATCGCGCTGCAGCCACACCGCTACGCTATTTTTGGTGAATAAGAAGGGCTAGCAACTGGTCCAACTATATACTGCCGGAGGGGGCGGAGGCGGCGCCTTGAGCGGCATGTCCGCCGCACGCGCGGCGGTAAAAGGTGCAGCAATCAGCAGAGACAAAATGCCAAGAACGCCAACTGACTTCCGAGACATGAACTCTCCAACGCAACAGAACTATAGATCGCACTGGACTATCGCAGATTCGTCTGACCTGGCCGATTGACTTCGGTCCATCCGAGATATTTTAGCGTTCTGTTGCCGCCGCGACACAACTGTGTGCCGAAACGTTTCAGCCTTTCTTAAATATGGACCTGAAGGGCCCCCTCGATGCCAAGGCAGAGGTAACCGATTAAGCCAGGCCGGTATCCGCACACCCAGGCTCCTAGTGCCCCTTGAACAGATCGTTGAAACGCTGCTGCCACTTGTGCTCGTCCTCGGGCGTCAGCAGGACGGTGATGACTTTCTTTTTGCTGATCGCCGCAACGATGCCCGGCGGATTTGATTCCACGTCGGCGCGGGTCGGGATGCGGCCGAACTTGGCCAGGAAGGTTTCGCACTCCTTGCTCAGCAGGAAATTGGCGGCGAGCAGCGCCGTGTTGGGATGAGGCGCCTTGACGCTGATGCCGACCGCCCCAAAGGTCAACGCCACCGGATCGAGCGCGAAATAATCGATCGGGCCGCCGCCAAGCTTCACGTTCATGGTGAGATTGACATAGTTGTTGAGCGACACCCAGTATTCGCCCGAGCCGACCGACCGCGCCAGCGCCAGGTGGCCGTCGGTGACAACCGGCGCAATCGCCGCCACGATGTCCTTGATCAGTTTGGTGGCTTTGTCCTCGCCAAAATACTGATACATGGCGAACAGCCATTCGCTGTCGGTGGCATCGATGGCGACGTGCCCAGCCCACTCCTTGTGCTGCGCAAAATCTTCGTAGATCTTCGGCAGCTCCGACTCCTTGACGTGCTGGGTGTTGTAGCCCGGCGCGTTGTAGTTGGCGTAGAGGCCGTACCAGCGCTTCCCCGGATCGCGCGCATCGGGGGAAATGTTCTTGGCTTCGGGCGGATCGAACTGCAGCAGAAGCTGCGGCGGAAACTTGTCGATGGTTCCGAGCTGCGCGACGTCCCAGGACTTTTGGTTGCCGCGGAATTCAAGCACCATGCGCGCCATCAGCGGCGGATCGGCGCCGCGCACGTAATTGACCTTGATGCCGGTCGCTTCGGTGAACAGCTTCCACAACGGCAGGCCTTCGCCCTCGTTGGTGTCCGAATAGATGGTCATCTCACCGCCTTCGGCTTTGGCGGCTTCGAGCAATTTTGGATCGAGCCACCCATGGGCGGCTTGGGCGGCCTCCTGGGCGGACGCATGCGCGGCGAGCGCCGCCGACAGCAACAGGCCGGCAAGACCGGCTCGCTTGAGGTGACGGAACAATGGTGCCTCCCGGTCGATTGTTGTGTTGAAACCCTTACAACTTCTCCGACGCGTGCCAGTTCGGCTCCGCCGGCGGATCCTGCGGCTTGAAGCCGAAGGTGCGCCCAAAGCGCTCGGCGTAGGCGTTCCAGACCCGCGGATTGATGATGCGCGGCACCGGCTTGCCGTCGAGTGCGTCGAGCATTTGCTCGGCCGCGAACTGGCCCATCCGGGTGCGCGCTTCCACCGTCACGCCCGCCATGTGCGGCGTCACCATCACGGTGTCGTATTTCATCAGCGGATGGCTGGCCGGCGGCGGCTCTTTCTCCCAGACATCGAGCCCGGCGCCGGCGATTTTCTTGTCGCGCAGCACCTTTTCCAGCGCCTCCTCGTCGTGGATGGAGCCGCGCGCCGTGGTGATGAAATAGGCGTCCGGCTTCATCAGCGCGAACTCGCGCGCGCCTATGATCTTGCGCGTCTCGTCGGTGAGCGGACAATTGATCGAGACGAAATCGGACCGCCGTAACAGCTCGTCAAGATCGACCTTCTCGGCGCCGCGCGCCTTCACCACCTCGGCGTTGAGATAGGGATCGTAGGCGAGCACCTTCATGCGGAACAAAGTGCCGGCGAGTTCGGCAATGCGCTTGCCGACGTTGCCGAGACCGACGATGCCGATGGTTTTCCCGAACGCTTCGCGGCCGATATACTCGGAGCGGTTCTTCAGCGTCCCGGCGCGGAGCGCGCGGTCGCTGTCGTTTACGCGCTTGACCAGACACAGCATCATGCCGATGACGTGCTCGGCAACCGCCTCGGCGTTTCCGCCCGACTGATTGACCACGAGGATGCCGCGCTCGGTGCAGGCCTTGACGTCGACGGTGTCATACCCGGCGCCGTTGGTGGAAACGATCAGCAGATTGGGCGTTCGGTCCAACAGCTCGGCGCGGGCCTGATAATGCCCAGCAAGCTCATCGCGCGCCGAGCTCATCTGATAGGCATGGGCCGCAGCGAGAACCTCAAGCGCGCTCGAGTCCGGGTTTTTCTGCTCGAGTATATCGAGCCGGATGTCGCCGCGCTTGCCGAGCATCTCGCCAAAACCGATCGGCCGGTGCGGCACAACGCAGAACACGCGCTTGTTGTTGACCCCTGTATTCATCGACTCGATTCCTCCCTGCCCCATTGCGCTTGCGGATCGGCCCGCGCGACGCTTACCGCCCAACGTGATACGATGTCAGATCGTTGTCAAAAATCATTGTGCGACAAGCCAGGGAGGACGCCGGCCTTAGGCTTACTCCCGCTGCCGCAGATATTCGCTGGTCGGCGGCGGTCCCCAGATGTCGTTCGGCGGCGCGCTCCACACCTTGGGCACTTGCGGATGATCGCGGTGCCAAGGCTGCGGTTCGAAATAGCCGAGCTTCTCGTCGAGCATTTTGTCGAGCTCGGTGAACATCTCGATGATCTGGTCGTCGGGATTGCGGTGATACGTGAAAATATTGTGGCCCGGACCGTGGCGGCCCGGACCCCATATGATCGGAATGTTCTTGCCGCCGAGAAAATCGCAGGCCGATTGCACCTGCGGCCAGTCCTTCAGCTCAAAAGCCACGTGATGCATCTGCGTGCGTTTGCCGCGCACGAAGTTGATGGTGTGGTGGTCCGGACCGCAGCGCATGAAGACGAACCAGTCCTGGATCCAGTCCGACACGCGAAAGCCGAGAACGCGGCTGTAGAAGTCCGCAAAGTCCTTCGGCTCCGATACGACGAACGCAAGATGCCCGAGCTTGATCGGTCCGATGCCGGCGACCGGCCGCGGCTTGGAGATCGGCGTCTGCGTGGCGAACACTTCACAGACGGTGCCCTTGGGATCCGTAAACGACAGCATTTGCGGAATGCCGGGCGCGGAATCGTTCTGGGACTGACAGCTCAGGCCTTCGGCCTCGACGCCCTTGCGAATGTCGCTGAATTCGGTGTCGGGCGCGACCTGAAACCCCAGCCGGGCACAACGCGAGTGCGCGCCGGACTCTAGCTGAACCACGAGGTCGCCGAGTTTGGTGGCGAGATAAGCGCGCCCATTGTGCCGCTCCGCCAGCGCCAGGCCGGCGATTTCGGTGAAGTAGACAATCTGGCGCTCGATGTCGGGCGTCTCGAAGGTCGCGTGACTAAAGCGCTTGGCATTGATCATGGGACTCTCCCTAGCCTGCCCATGCCGAACTATGCTGAATTCTTGCGCGCTCACGCGCGCGGCACGGCAAGCGCCGTCAGTTTCGCAATATCGCTGGCTTTGTCGAGATGCCAGATTGCATCGATCAATGGCTCAGTGTCATGGCTCGGATTCCAGTCCGCGGCCGCGCCGCGCAGCTTTTGTTCCAGATCCTTGTCGGTCATGGGGTTGTCGTCGCTTCCCCGTGCCGCCGCCTGCGAGAGCTTGTGCACCTTGCCGTCTGCGGTGGTGATCTCCACCGCCGACGCAACGGTCGCAAAGCTTTCATCGCGCAACACCTGGACCTTGCCACGCAGCGCAACGACTCGCGGATCGTTCACGCAGGCGTCGCTGAATTGCTCGACGCCGGCCTTGCCTGTGACCAGCGCGGCGGCGAGCGCGTGCTGCACGCTGACTTGTGACTGCGCGCTCGTTGAAATGTTCGGCCGATCGGTGCGGATTCCGAGCAGCGGATTGCCGGTGACCACCACCTTCGTCACCACCGCGTCGGGATTTTTGCGCCGCCAATCGAGGACGCAATCGAGCGCCGCATGAACCACAAAGCCGCACGGGTAAGGCTTGTATGAAGTCTTCATGATCGCCCAGCTTTTGCCGAGGCCGTCGGTCAACGAAGACAGCTTCGGCGTCTCGGCAAGCGCATTGTAGTACCCCTGCGAGCCGTTCAAGGGCTCGGCCGGTCCGGCGAAATTCTTTGCCGCCAAGAGCGCCGCCAACAAACCGTTGCGCGCGGCATTGCCGACGCCGACGCTTTTTGCCGGCGTGCCGAGGCATTCGCACAGGCCGGACGATTGCGTCGCCGCCGTGCCGAGCGCCCAGACCATCTGGGTGGCATTCAGCCCCAAAAGCTTGCCGCCGCCCGCGGCAGCGCCGAACACGCCGCAGGTCGCGGTGATGTGCCAGCCTCTGTTGTAATGGCTTGGCGACATGGCAAGCCCAATGCGGCATGCCACTTCCTGGCCCAACACGAGTGCGAGCAGAAAGTCGCGGCCGGTGACGGGTGCAAACTCGGCAAGCGCCAAGAGCGGCGGCACCAGCGGCGCGGTCGGATGGATCGCCGTGGGCACGTGGGTATCGCAAAAGTCGAGCACATTGGCGCCGGCGGCGTTGAGGAACGCGGCGCTGAGCGCATCGATACGCTCGCGCCGGCCGATCAGTGTCGCCTGCTTGCCGCCCGAGAACGCGGCGAGCGTTTGCAGCAAGGTCTCGAAAGTCTCGGTGTGGCAGCCGGTCAGCGCCGCGGCAAACAGATTCATCAGGGAGCGTTTCGCCTGGTGGCCGACGTTGGCCGGCAGATCATCCCACCGCATGTCCACGGCGAATTGGGCCAATTGCCCACTGACTCCTCTATTGCCCGACATGATCGTCCCCGTGAAATTGAGGGCAGCATCGGCTGCCCGGCGGCGGAGCGCAAGCGCTCGCGTATCTCGGCTCGGCGTTTCTGGTGTAGGCTTGAAAGCCGGCCAACCGGGAAAGGCGATGCACGAGCCGCGCTGCCCGTTATACGCCGGCTGCGGCAAGTGCTCACATTGTACGCTCACCACCAATAGGCCAATGTTCCAGGGGCATTGAGATCAGGCCGCATTGCCGTCCCGCGTGAAAAGTCCGCAAGAATAACCGACCGACCAGAAACAGCAGCCGAAACGGTTTTGCGCTCTCTGCTGTTTTAAGCACTCGTCGGCGCCTTGGTGCAAAAAGTCGTCACAACAAAGAATCCAGCGGAGGAAAAACATGTCTCTTATCGATCGCCGAACCCTTTTGCGAACATCCGTTGCGGCGGGCGCCTGCGCGCCGCTGCTCGGGGCCACGCTCGGCGCGGCGCGCGCCGACGACAAAACCTACGTGATGAAGCTCGGCACCGCCACCATCAACGAGGCACAGCACGAGTGGTGCAAGCGGTTCTCCGCCATGGTCGAGAAAGATTCCGGCGGCCGGATCAAGGGTGAGATTTATCCGGCGAGCCAGTTGGGCCCGATAGCGCGCGAGGTCGAAGGCGTGCAGTTCGGCGCCATTCAGGGCTATGTGGGACCGCCCGAGTTCTTGGTCGGCGTCGACGATCGCTTCGAGGTGCTGTCCGCCCCGGGCCTCATGACCAACATTGAGCACGGGGTCAGGGCCACAAGCGATCCCGAACTGCAGAAAATGATGTTCAGCTTCGGCGCCGAAAAGGGCATCCACGGCGTCGGGCTTTGGGTCTCGCAGCCCTCGTCGATCATCTCGCGAACGCCGATCCGCCATCTCGCCGACATCAAGGGCAAGAAGCTGCGCGTGCTTGCCGCCGATATGCAGAAGGAGATGCTCAACCGGCTCGGTGCGTCGCCGATAGCGATGACTTTGGGCGACGTCCTGCCGGCCATCCAACAAGGCGCGATCGACGGCGCGGTGCTCGCCACCACGGTCGATGCCACGATGAAGATGTATGACGCGGCGAAATACATCACCGAGACCGGCCAGCCATTCATCTTCTCGATGGCGTTCATTTCGAAGAAATGGTTCGACGCCCTGCCCAGCGACCTGCAGACGATCATCGACGCCGACGCGCTTAAGGTTGCGGCGGAAATCAACCCGTGGGCCGTCGACTTCTACCAGGCACAGCGCAAGGTCTGGAGCGAACACGGCGAACTCATCAGCCTGCCCGCGGACGAGCAAGCCGAAATGATGAAATCGCTCACCGACGTCGGCGCCGAAGTGGCGAAGCGGAAACCCGAGCTCGAAAAAGCCTACAATGTCTTCGTCGAGGTGGCGAAACGGACGCAGCAATAATCAGCTGACGCCCTGCGTGCCGATGTAGGCGGCGATCACGGCGGGATTGTTCAACACCTCGGCCGCCGATCCGACGCCGAGCGTGCGGCCATAGTCGAGCACGTGAAGCCGATCGGCGAGATCGGCCACCATCTGCATGTCGTGCTCGATCCAGATCATGGCGAGGCCAAGCTCGTCCTTGATGCGCAGGATGAGGCGGGCGAGATCTTCGCGTTCGCTGCGATTGAGGCCGGCGGACGGTTCATCGAGCAACATGAGTGCCGGTTCGAGCGCCAGCGCGCGGGCAAAGCCCACGAGTTTTTGCACCCCAAACGGCAGCGCGCCGACCGGGGCGTGGCGATAACTGGTCAAGCCCACGAAGCTGAGAAGTTTTTCGACCGCCTCGCGATGGCGCAATTCCTCGCGTCGAACGCCGGGAAGGAAGAACATTTCGGCCACAACGTTCGTCGCGATGCGGGCGTGTCGGCCGGTCAACAGGTTTTCCAGCACGGTCATTTGGGGAAATACCTCGCCGTGCTGAAAGGTACGGGCAATGCCCAGCCGCGCGATCTCGTATGCGGGGCGGCCGTTGATGTCCTGCCCGCGCAGCTTGATTGCGCCCTCGCCCCGATAGATGCCGCTGATGCAATTGAGCACGCTGGTTTTGCCGGCGCCGTTCGGTCCGATCAGCGCGAGCAACTCGCCGGCATCGACATGGAGCGACACGTCGCTGAGCACGGCGAGGCCGCCGAACCGAAGGGAAAGGTGTTCCACGGCGAGCTCAGGCATCTGGCCGCTCGGTTCCCGGCGCCTGCCGCAGCGCGCGATAGGAACGGCGTTCGTCGCCGCTCGCCTGGCCCAGATAGGATTCCTGAATCTCGCGCCGGCCGCGCAATTCGGCAGCGGCGCCTTCGAGAACGACGCGCCCGGTTTCCAGCACATAGCCGTAATCGGCGACGGCGAGCGCCACGCCCGCGTTCTGCTCCACCAGCAGGACGGTGATGCCGAGCTCGCGTCTTATGCTCGACACGCGCCGCGCCAGATCCTCGACCGCGACGGGCGCCAAGCCGAGCGAAAGCTCATCAATGAGCAGCAGCTCGGGCTTGCAGACGATTGCGCTGCCGATCGCGAGCATCTGGCGTTCACCGCCGGACAAGAGGCCGGCGAGCCGCGGCCGCAGGTCGGCGAGCGCCGGGAAGAACTGGAAGACCAGCGCTTCGAGCTGGCGCCGCTCGGCGGCATTGACGCGATGCGACGAAGTGACGGTGAGGTTTTCGGCGACCGTCAGGTTGGGAAACACCTTGTCGCGCTCCGGCACCAGGACGATGCCGCGCGCCGTGTTGGCATGCGGCGGCTGATTTTCGATCCGCTGTCCGGCGAAGCGGATTTCGCCGGCGATGACGCGCGCATCGTCGAGGCCGATAAAGCCGGAGACGGCGCGCAGCGTGGTAGTCTTGCCGGCCCCGTTATTGCCGAGGATGGCGACAATGGCCTGCGGCATCACCCGCAGCGACACGCCGTGCAGCGCCACCGCCACGCGATGATAGGCAACTTGCAGCGCATCGATCGTGAGAATCGGTTCGCTCATGTCGAAGCCTGCGAAGTAGGCTTCGACATACGCCACGCCGCGATCGCATTTCGCATCCGGCGCAAAATGCCGATGAGTCCCGCCGGCTCCAGCAGCAGGAACAAGATCATGACCACGCCGAAGGCCGCGTAGTCGAGGGCGAACACCATATTGCTGAAGCGCTCGGGCAGATATCCGGCGAGCGCTTCGATCCCGTAGGGAAAAAGAATCACAAAGCCGGCGCCAAGCAGCGCGCCGAGAATCGAACCCATGCCGCCGATGATGATCATCGCCACATATTGGACCGTGAGATAAAGCGAGAACGCGTCGATCGAAACAAAATTGCGAAAATAGGCGAACAGCGCGCCGGCGACCGTTGTCATGGTTGCGCTGATCATAAAGGCCAGCAATTTGAAGCGCCGGACGTTGATGCCGAGCGCGCCGGCGACGACGTCGCGCTCGCGCAAAGCCCGCCACGCCCGGCCGGTACGGGTGCGCTGGAGATTGACGCTCACCAGAAGCGCGAAGGCCGCGAAGGCGAGCAGCACGAAGTACCAGGCCCGGCCACTGGTCAGCGTGAAACCGCCGAGCGACGGCGAATCGATCATGACGCCGGTGGACAGCACTTCGCGCGCCTCGTACTCGCCGCCCAGGTAGACGACGACGAAATGAAGCCCGAGCGTGCTGATAGCGAGGTAAAGGCCGCGCAGCCGCAATGACGGCAGTCCGAAAATCAAGCCAAGCCCGGCGCCGACCACGGCGGCAGCCGGAAGCGTGATCCAGAACGGGGCGCCGGCCTCGCGCACCAAAACGCCCACCGTATAGGCGCCGGCGCCAAGCAGGCCCGCCGTGCCAAGCGAGATCAACCCGGCAAAACCGGTGAGCAGCATCAGCGCCAGCGCGCCGATCGAGGCGAGCAACACCTGATTGGCGAGGTCGAGCAGAAACGGAGAAACGATGAACGGCAGCACCGCTGATACCGCCAGTGCGGCGGCGAGACGGCCCCGCCGGGCGCGCGTTCCAAATAGAGCGAGCTCCTGCGTGGGGGAAGTCTGCTCGCTCATTTCAGACCCGATCGAGCTGTTCGCGGCTGCCGAACAGACCCCACGGGCGGATCGCCAGTACAATCAGCAGCACGAGAAACGGCACCACATCGGAGAGCAGCGGATTGACATACTGAATGGCGGCGATCTCCGCGGTCGCTACGATCAGCGCGCCAATCGCTGCGCCGAGAAGGCTATCGAGGCCGCCGACCAAAGCCGCCGGAAATGCCTTGAGGCCGATAGTCGCTATCGTCGATTCGACGCCGGAATCGAGCGACAGCAGCATGCCGGCGAGCGAGGCGGTGAAGGTCGACAGGCCCCAGGCGAACGCATAGATGCCGTGCAAGCGGATGCCGCGCTGCTCGGCCAGCAGCGGATTCTGTCCCGCCGCGCGCATGCGCACGCCCCAGCGCGTGAACTGAAGAAAAACAAACAGGCCCGCATAAACCACGACTGTAAGAATAACGATCGCCAGACTGGCGGCGGAAATCTGCACGCCAGGCGCGATCCGCACCGGCGGATTGTGCCAGCCGAACATGGCGCCGGGATAATATTGTTGCGTGGTCCAGATCAGGATGCTCAGGCCGCGCAGCAGAATACCGAGCGCAATGGTGATCAACACGGCCGCCAGCACCGCTTCGCCGGTCAGCCAGCGCATCAGCACCGCATAGACGACCATGCCCATGACGAGGCCGCCGATGGCGGCCAACACCAGCGCGAGCAGCGGATTGCCGGAAAAGGCTCCCGCGGTGGCGACCAGCAGATAGGCGCCGATCATCATCAATTCGCCGTGCGCCAAATTGAGCACGCGGCTGACGCGATAGATAAGCACGTAGCCGGTGCTCACGAGCGCATAGATCGCCGCGAGCACAACGATATTGGCGACGAGTTGCAGCGACATTCGGGCGGCCCGTGGCAGTGGTCGGATTCTAACATTCGCATCCCGTTTCGGCACGCTCTCATGCGAATGTTAGAATCAAAGGACCACTAGCAAATTTTAGTCCTAGTGGAGCTTTGGATTTGACATTCGCTTCGCGGGTTCGCGGCTGGGTAGGTAGCGAATGTCAAATCCGCTCCACTAGGTTGGGTACGGCGGCGCGCGTGCAAGCCCGGCGCCGCTGCCCGCCGTATGTCAGTTCGCAACGTCGACCTCAAGCCAATCGCGCAACCGCACGATGCCCTTCTTCTCCAGATCGTACCGGTAGAAGCGATAGTACTGCTTGGTGCGGAAATGGTTGTCGGCGGTCCACACCAGCGGCCCGCCGCGCAGGCCCTGGGTATCGAGATTGAGCGTGGCCATCGCCGCATTTATCTTTTCGGCGTCGGCCGGCCAGCCGGCCTTGGTGAGAACCTGCTCCAATATGCGGCCGGTAATCCAACCTTCGGTGCCATAGGTTGCCGGGAAGGAATATTTACCGTCGGCCGCCGCTTGGCGGATCTCTTTCTGCGCCGGCAGATCGTCCTGAAACAGCGCATTGGTGGTGAAAATCTGGAGCCCGCCGTCGGCGATACGATTGAGCTCATCCTCCGCCTGGATGTGCCCGTAGGCCAAGTAATTGCCGGTCCAACCCAGCCGGCGCAGCGCTTCGAACGTCTTGGCTTCGGCCGGCCAAGGCGCATAGGCATAACCCCAGTTGGCGTCGGTCCCTTTTATCTTGGTGGCGTACGGCGTGTAGTCGGCGGTAGCTGGCGGAATGAACTCCTTGTCCACGGCCTGCATGCCAGCCTCTGTAGCGACCTTCTCGGCGGTATCGACGCCGATGCGCGAGATCGGAACCGGGATGCCGACGAGGGCGACCTTCACGGGCTCCTTGGCGGTGTCCTTGATCCATTTGACCGCGACCGGAATGTCGACGCTGAAATCGAAACCGGTCGAGCAGTAGATCACCGGATCGGGCTGCGGCGGGTGCGCCTCCTTTGGGCATACGGCGCCCGCGAACCACAACGGCACCTTGGCGCGCCTGGCTTCGGCGATCACCGGTCCGTAGGTGGAGGACAGGCTCGAATTGATCAGCAGCACGGCGTTTTCCTGCCGCACCAGCTTGATGGCGTTGGCCGCGGCCTTGGAGGGCTCAGCCTGGTCGTCCTCGATCAAAAGTTCGATGCGGTGGCCGTTGATGCCGCCCTTGGCGTTGAGTCGATCCACATAGATGCGCAGCATCTCGATCACGGGCGCCTGAGTGGCGGCGGCCGGGCCCGTCATCGCGGCGGTAATACCGACCGCGTACGTCTCCTGCGCGACCGCGCCGCCAAGCGGCACGAGGATTGCGGCGGCGAATGCGCCGACAAATTTCAGGAACGCCGATGCGCGCATGGTTTCCTCCTTGTGTGCCGGCCGTTGCGCGGCCTCTTCGGATGCAGGCGATCCTACGAAGCAGGCAGTACGAACACAATTCTCTCTAATGTCGCTGCCGATCGGGGCGGTTGCCCAACGGCGGCTAGCGAAAGCCGAGCGCTTTGCTCGCCAGCGCTGCGCCTTCGACGAGAGAACGCAGTTTCGCCCAGGCGATCTGCGGATGCGAACGGCCGCCAAAGCCGCAATCGGTGCCGGCGATGACGTTCTCCTTGCCTATCAGTTGCGCGTACCGCTGCAGGCGTTGCGACACGAGCTCCGGGTGTTCGACCACGTCGGTTGAATGGGTGACGACGCCGGGAATGAGAATCTTACCCGCAGGCAGCTTCACCTTTTCCCATACGGCGACTTCATGCTCGTGGCGCGCATTGGCGGCTTCGATCAGATACGCCTGCGCCTTCACCTTGAGCATGAGGTCGACGATGCGGTCGAGTTCGAGATCGAAGGCGTGCGGCCCGTGCCAACTCCCCCAGCACAGGTGATAGCGCACGCGGTCTTCCGGAATGTTGCGCAGCGCGTGGTTGAGCGCCTCGATTCGCATCGCGCAGCGGGCGCGGAAGGCCTCAAGCCCCATGCCGATGCCGATACGATCCCACAAGGCGGGCAGCCAGGCGGCATCGACCTGAAGAATGAGGCCGGCGGCGACGATCGCCTCGTATTCGACGCGCATGGCTTCGGCGATGGCGAAGACATATTCCTCGTCGCTCTTGTGGAAGCGATTGTGGCGGTAGACTTCGAGACTCGCCGGCGCTGTGGAGGTCAGGAACACGTCCTCGGTTCCGGCGGCCGCGATTGTGAGGTCGATCTCTTTCTTGAGCGCGGCCTCGCCGATATAAGTGACCGGCCCGGTGCAGACCTGCACCGGCCGTTTCTTGGTAATCTGCGCGCCCGGCATATAGAACAGCGTGCCGCGTTCGTTGGCGTAGCGGTAAAAGTCGGCAAATTCCTCGCGGTCCTTGCCTTGTTCGGTCAGCGGTTTGCCTTCGGGAGCCTCAATGTCGGTAAAGCCGCCGAAGCGGGTCAGCATGTAGCGCAGCCAGTCGCCGCCCTTGGCGTATTCGCCTTCGTTGACGATATCGATACCGATGCGGCGCTGCTGCGCCACGATCGCCGCCACATCATCGGCGAGCCGCGTTTCGTCGCCGGCCGCGATTCCGGCGCCGGGCGACAGGAACGGCAGGCTACCCACGTGGGTGGTGAGGATTTTCGCAACGCTGCGCTTCACGGCGGCGCGTGCTCCCGATACTGTTTCGTTTTCCCGCGCTTCGCAGGGTGGGAACGACGCTTCTAGCAGGCGAGGAGGAAGGCGTGAACAAGTTCGGCATCGGGCAGCCCGTCCCCAGGGTCGAGGATCCGCGTTTCATCACCGGCCGCGGCCGTTACGTTGACGACTTCGAACTGCCGCACCAATGCCATGGCGTGCTCGTGCTATCGCCGCACGCCCATGCCCGCATCAAGAGCATTGACACCGCGAAAGCGAAGGCCGCGGACGGTGTGCTCGCCGTGCTCACCGGCGCCGACGTCGTCGCCGACAAGCTCGGCCCGCTGGCGCCGCCGATGCCTGAAGACATGGGCGGCCCCAAGGGCTTCCGCACGCTGCTCCCAATCCTTGCCATCGACAAAGTGCGTTCCGTCGGCGCGCGCGTCGCGCTCGTGATCGCCGAAACGGAGCTCCAGGCGCGCAATGCCGCCGAGCTGATCGAGGTCGACTATGAGCCGCTGCCGGCGGTCATCGGCGTCGAGGATGCGGCGAAGCCGGGTGCGCCGGCGCTGTGGGACGAGGCACCAAACAACGTCGCGTTCACGCTGATGATGGGCAACAAGGACGCGACCGAGGCCGCGTTCGCGAACGCCAAGCATGTGGTCACGCTCAAGCTCAACAATTCGCGCATCACCGCAAACTCGATCGAGCCGCGCGCCGCAATCGGCCATTATCATCCGGACGGTGACAACTACACGCTCTACTCGACCTCGCAGAATCCGCACGGCACCCGCTCCGCCGTCGCCGGCCAAGTCCTCAGAGTCCCCGAGACGAAGCTCCGCGTGATCTCGCCGGATGTCGGCGGCGGCTTTGGCATGAAGCACGGCGGCTATCCGGAAGATGCGCTCGTGGTGTGGGCGTCGCGCCGGGTCGGTGGACGGCCGGTGAAATGGGTGTCAACGCGTTCCGAGGCGCTGCTCACCGATTCCCAAGGTCGCGATCAGGTGGTGACCGGTGAACTAGCGCTCGACGAACGTGGGAAAATTCTGGGGCTCCGCGTCAACGCGCTGCATGCCATGGGCTCGCACGTGTTCGGCGCCTCGATGGTGGTGCCGCTGTTCGCGCTGCGGCTTGCGCCCGGCGTCTATCAGGTGCCCGCCGTGCTGGCGATCGGCAAGGCCGTGCTGACCAACACCATTCCGATGGCGCCCTACCGCGGCGCCGGGCGGCCAGAGGCGACTTATCTGATCGAGCAACTGCTCGACCGCGCCGCGCGCGTCATCGGCATCGATCCCATCGAGATCAGACGGCGCAATTTCATCCCGGCCGCCGCCATGCCGCACAAGATCGGCACCGGCGTCACCTATGACAGCGGCGACTTCATGCACGTGATGGATGAGTGCCTCAAGCTCGCCGATTGGAATGGCTTCACCAACCGCGCGGCGGAATCGAAGAAGCACGGCAAGCTGCGCGGGCGCGGCATCGGCTATTTTCTGGAAGAGGCCGCGGTGTTCAACGACCGCATGGTGTTGCGCTTCGATCCGAGCGGCATGGTCACCATCTTGGCCGGCACCCACTCGCACGGCCAGGGCCATGCCACGGTCTTCGCCCAGATGGTGACCGAGTGGCTCGGCGTGCCGTTCGAGAACATCCGCTTCGTGCAGGGCGACACCGATGCGGTGCCGATCGGCCGCGGCAGCTATGGCTCGCGCAGCATGCATGTGGGCGGCAACGCGCTCAAACGCGCAGCCGATGCCATCATCGAGAAGGCAAAGCCCATGGCGGCGATGATGCTCGAAGCCGCGGCGGGCGACATCGAGTTCAAGGACGGCGCGTTCAAGATCGTCGGCACCGATCGTTCGCTGCCGCTGAGCGCCGTGGCGCAAGCTTTCTATCGGCCCGCAATGCTGCCGCCGCAATTCGACGTGGGCCTGGAGGCCTCCGGCACGTTTGCGGCGGAGCCGCCGAATTATCCGAACGGCTGCCACGTCTGTGAGGTCGAGATCGATCCGGAGACCGGCATGGTGACGCTCGACCGCTACGCCGCGGTCGACGATGTGGGAAAGATCATGAACCACCTTCTCTGCGAGGGGCAGATCCACGGTGGCGTCGCCCAGGGCGTCGGCCAGGCGCTGATGGAAGCGATCGTGTTCGACGACGGCGGCCAGCTAATCACTGGCAGCTTCCAGGATTACGCCATGCCGCGCGCCGAGGATTTTCCCGACCTGGTTTCGGAACTGACCGAGGTGCCGGCGCGGACCAATCCGCTCGGCGTCAAGGGCGCAGGCGAAGCCGGCGCTACCGGCGCGCCGCCCGCGGTTATCGGCGCCATCCTCGACGCGCTCAAGCCGCTCGGCATCGATCACATCGACATGCCGGCGACCCCTCTGCGCGTCTGGGCGGCGATTCAAGCGCACCAAACAAAAGCTGCGGCGAAATAATTTCTTTCCGCCCCCGCGAAGCGGGGGAGGGGGACCATCCGTAGCGCGCAGCGCGTAGGATGGTGGAGGGGGCGTCTGACTCGACGACAATGAGAGCGCCAAAGAAAACCATCGGCAGGGCGCAATCGCTCCGCCGGAGCATGTCGGTCCCGGAGGCGCGACTCTGGAATAGATTACGCTGGCGAGAGCCAGGAAAGCCCGTTTTTCGTCGGCAGCATCCGATCGGGCCTTATGTCCTCGACTTCTATTGTGCGAAAGCCAATCTTGCAGTCGAGATCGACGGAATGAGCCACGACATGGGAGATAGGCCGCAACGCGACATGCGCAAGGACGCGTGGCTTGAGAAGCACGGTGTAACGGTGGTGCGGATCGCTGCAAACGATTTGACCAAACAAATCGACGAAGCTGCTGATGCCATCGTCCGAATGGCGGCGGAGAAGCGGTGAGTCCGACGCCCCCTCCACCGCCCTTCGGGCGGTCCCCCTCCCCCGCTGTCGCGGGGGGGTAAAGCGATAGCTGGCAAAGTAGGCCACCCTGAGTCCAAGGTGAACCGGCGCGATGTTCAACCGCAATTATCAGATGGGGGGAATTGTCCACAGCATCGGATGTCCGCTTATGAGGTACACCGGACATGTGAGCTTAAATTTGTGTAGCGATTGACGCTTCACGTCATGTGGCTGCGATATTTCGTTTCAACGCAGCACGGGCAGCGAGCAGGCTGTCGGCCATTCACTCAGTTAAGACACCGTGGCTTCTTTTTATCGGGACAGACCTCAAAGCCGCCGGAATTGGCGTGCTGAGTTAGGGTTGCGCCCCATTGGCATACCGGGGCGGGAACCTCCAAACTCGGGCACCGCGGGGCTCGATCACAAAGGCAACCTACGGCCTGCTCCCGGAATTCGACATTTTCCGTTCAAGGTTTCCTACCCGCGGCCATTTCCTTCGATTGATGCCGCCATGCTCGCACCGGGGTCGCGATGGACGGAGGCCACGGGCCCGCGCATTCAAAGCATTCACACGCTGACAGCAGCGCGGTATCTTTCAACCAGAGTTTGTCAGGCGAAGCACACAACAGAGCTAAGGAGCATACCGTGGGTGCAGATGACGCGTTCGAGAAAATCCTCGCCACCCTTCCACTAGCGACGTACCGCGCTGGCGAAACCATCCTGACCGCCGGGTCGAAATCCGGTCGGCTCCTGATCCTCAAAAAGGGGGCGGTCGTAATTCTCAACGACTCCATCGAAATTGCCAGAGTGAAGGAGCCTGGTGCAGTCTTCGGTGAACTCTCCGCATTGTTAGATCAACCGCACACTGCCGACGTTCGGGCCCTGGAGGACTCGCAGTTTCATCTCGCCGACGCCGCGCTGCCCGGTAAAGACCTGGTCGCGTTGCTTCACATCGCGAAGATTTTGGCGGGGCGTATTGTCGAAGCCAACAGGAATGTTGTTGAGTTGAAGAAACAAATTCAAGCGGTTGGTTCACCCAGCGCCCTGAGTAAATTGATCCAAAAGATCGAGGAAGTGCTCAGCGTCGGCGGTGCCAGTTTCGAGTCCTGAACTCCCTTTTTGACGTTCACCCGGCGCATCATTTTTGGTAGCGGTCGGACGTAGAGCGTACGTTCCTGGCGCGTCATCGAAACCGCGCTTTTGACCCAAAGCGGACCTGAGCTTCCACCCCGGGGCCCTGACGCTGCGGTCACAGCAACTTTGCTTCAATCGGCAGTTCAGTCGCCGCCCCGCTCTTTGAGGACTCATCCGGGGTGGCTATCGAGCACGGCCCTTTTTCCGAGCCGAACCCGGTCGCTTCTTTGGTTTTTTCTCGGATATGCTAAGAAGCCATCCACGACGGTCCATTTCTTTCCAAACGACTTCGGGACGGATGTCCGCGGAAATCCACAACACCACGAGATTATATATGAGATCGGCGCTTTGCTTGGTTATGGCATCGCCGTCGCCGTGGATGGCATCGATCACGACCTCAATGGCTTCCTCGGCGAACTTCTGAACCACTTTATTGCGCCCGGAGCGGATGAGCCGCGCCGTCGGTGAGATCGCTGGGCTGTCATGTCGGCAAGCCTGCGCTTGTCGATAGAGCCGTGTGATGGAATCACCCATGGCCCATCAGAATAGCGTGATCTTGTCGTTGTTGTGTCAATTTCGCTGAGCGGGAACGCTCGGCCAGAATGATGCTGGTCATGGCAACTTTGGTTGAAACGATACCGCATCCGTCGCGGGATCGTTCTTCAAGGTTTCCCGCGCTGGCAGCTCGCCGCCCGCTTCGAGCACAGGATATGCGACGGAGCAAATATGCGAATGGATACGCTTGAGATCGGCGAGGATGTCCAGATGCAGTGAGGTCGTCTCCAGGCTTTCCGGGCGGCCTTCGCGCAACCGCTCGAAATGCCGGTCAGCTGCTTGCAGCTCGGCTTCGCGCAACTCCGTCTTCTCGCGGAGCAGGCGGCGGGCGGCCTCGACATCGCCGGTCATAAAGACGCCGAATGCGACTTGGAGGCTTTCGCAAACACGTTTGTGGAATGCAGTTAGCTCTGCCGCGCCTTCCACGGAGAATTGATGGCCCCGTTTGATCTTCTTGGCCGCCAACTGACACAGATTCTTATCGATGATGTCGCCGATATGCTCAAGATTGATCGTAAATGACACGATCTCCATGGCGCGGTGGCCCTCGCGTTCGTCGAGGCTGTCGCGGGTGAGCTTAGTGATGTAGAGCTTGATCGCCTCGTCCAGCCGATCGACGACATTGTCCATCCGAGATACTTCACTGGTGAGCTTGCGATCATTTGTCATCAGCGCGGTCATCACGTCGCGCAGCATGGTCTCGATCGTGTCGCCCATGCGCAGTGTTTCGCGCGCGGCGTTGGCGAGCGCGAGCGGCGGATTTTCGAGCGCGGCCTCGTCGAGGTAGCGTGGCGCGGAGGCATCGCGGGGCTGCTTCTTCTCGGGCAGCACGCGCACCAGGAGCCAGGCCTCGGCGTTGAGCGCGCCGATAAAGATCGCCGCCAGCGCGACGTTAAACAGCAAGTGAAATTCAGCCGTCATTTTCGCCGAGTCAGGCTGCAACGCGGTCAGTTCCGCCACGATAGGATGCAGGAAGGGCAGTACGATGAGAATACCGACCAAACGGTTGAGTAGGTTGCCGGCGGGAAGCCGGCGGCTCGCCGGGTCGTCGCGAACTCCGGCCTCGATCAACGGATTGATTGCGCTGCCGAGGTTGGCGCCGAGCACGAGCGCCAGCGCCGCCTCAGGCGTGACAAAGTGCGAATAGGCGAGCGACATCACCAGGAGCACAACCGCCGCGCTGGAATGTGCCGCCCAAGTCAGCGCGGCTGCAATTAGGAGGCAGAGGACGGGGTCGCCGGTTATGGCGCCAAGCAGAGCCCGCACCGCCGGGGCTTGCTCGGCTGGCGCCAGCGTATCGAGCAGGATGTGCAACGCCAACAGCGTCAGGCCGAGTCCAATGGCGATGCGGCCGATGGCCCGGCTGAGACTGCTGCCGCCGACACGGAAGGTGATGAGGCCGATGACGAACAGCACCGGCGCGGCCGCCGAAATATCGAAAGACAAAAGCTGCACGATCAATGTCGTGCCGACATTGGCGCCGAGCATGATCGCGAGCGCGGGGACCAGGTCGACCAGACCGTCGGCTGCAAGCGACGCGGTTATCAGGCCGGTAGCGGTGCTGCTCTGGAGGAGAGCGGTCAGTCCGAGCCCGGCACAGAACGCCGCGAAGCGATTGCCTAGCGCCTTGCTGAGGAACCTGCGCAAATTCGGGCCAAAGGCGCGCAGCACGCCGCTGAGCACCATGTGCAGGCCCCACAGCAGAAGCGCCACACCACCCATCAGGTCGAGGAGGACGATCGACCCCATCGTGCCACGATCTCCGCGCTGTCAGTTCGGGCAACGCATGCCATGCCGGGTAAGTCGTCTGCCCATGTAGTCCCGAAAGCAAAATGAGACAACCCAATGGCGGTTCCGGCAGATCAAGAGTTCAAGCCGCTTCTGTGCAGGTTTCTCGGACGCCGGCATGACGTGACTCTCCACGCGCTGAAGCGGCCTGCGTCCGAGAAGCGCCAAGGCACGAAGTCGCGGAGGTGAGATCGCAGGTGGTGCCGCGGGCGCTATGGGG
>JBAUYV010000422.1:0-23850 GCA_049584975.1 Xanthobacteraceae bacterium
GGTATGACGTTAATGGTGTCGGAGACCGGATTTCCGCATGAGTCGACGATTTCGATCTCGTTGGAAGAAGATACCCCGTTGAAAGTGTACGTCGTGTTGGGAGACAGCGAGACGGTCAAGCTGTACACGTCGGTAAAGGAGTCCGCGACAAACGAATCGAGGATTGTAACCGAGCTGCCGGTCTTTACGACGATGTAATAGGTTTCGCCGGATTGAAGTGCACCGCTGGCAGGGAAGCTTACATCCGCCGCTTCTTCCTGATTGCCAGTTGTAATGGTCGACATATTGCCTCTCTCACAGACTCTTGAGTCTCAGACTCGCATCGCCGTGTTCGCAGCTGCCGCACTAGATGCGGTTGCGTTGAACGACGGCCCGCAGACGATGGGCTCGCGCCCGGGAATTTCCTTAGAAATTTTTGCAGTTGTCAGGTGCAGATCGCGACGCAGCTGATCACGTCCACAAGCATCGGCAATTCGCCGCGGACGACCGAAAGAAAGAACTGAAGGATGAGCAGGAATTCGCTGTTTACGAATATCTGCATTCGACATGTACTTGCGCACGCAACCCTTACGGAACTCACTCAATTGAATAGTCGCCTTTTACAGCTCGTTAGGAGTTGGGAGCAATACGACAGCGATGATTCCTTCGCGTTAGTGTTAAACGCCGCGCGTCATCGTTTATTTGGAACAAGCTGCGGCGCTGCTTCGAAGGACAACGTGATTCGAATTTATCTAAAATCTTTAGTTTTTTGTTCCGCTCACGGTAACCGTGTCCGATACTCGAAACTGCGAAGTGTGGGCCAATCGCATCGGGGACGACTGACTCACCTTCTTGAACGTGACGTTTGCAAATTTCGGCGAGCGGAACGCGCCGATCCTGAGCGATGCACGCCGTGGGTGATTAATATTAATTATCGATAGCTGTGACGCAGACGCGGGAGCCGCTTCGACCACGAACTCAATTGGCGACCGCACCAGGCAGCTGGCTCGCGCGATCATCGCTCATTTTAATCAATGCAAATTGTGATCATCACACATGCGTAAAGCCATTTGGCGCATAATCATCGCAAGTGAGGGAGTTTACCATGCGTGAGTGGCTGTTCGTTGTCGCTCCCTTGGCGGTGATCGGCTATTTCCTGGCGTATCCCGAGCAGCTAAGGGTGTTCATGGATCTGTTTTACGGCGTGTTTCATTGAGTTAGGCAACTCAAGAGACACGAAGCAGATTCACATTAACGCGCAAAGTCCGCCGGCAGCTCTATCGCGGAACTCATTCGCTTCGCACTCGTTTGCGAGCGCAACATCGCCCTGCCCTCCTTAACGTTAAAGTCAGCAAGCATTACAGCGCTGGACAAAGTTGAAATAAATTACCGAGAGTGCTCGCTTGGTGGTTGTTCCTTGCGGTGGTTGTTTCCACTGCGGAGTGTGAGGTGAGATGCCTCGTCGTGTATTTACCCCGGCGGTGATCAAAGCCATTCGCGAGATGGCTGGTCAGGGGAAATCGGCTTCTGAGATTGCCGCGACAATCGGTTCGACGCCGGCCAGCGTCCGCGTCAAGTGCTGCCAGCTCAAGATTCAGCTGTCGCGGCGCGGAAGGCCCAGCTTGGTCCCGAGCTTTCCTCAGCATACCAACGAGCACAAGCTCGTTGTGTACATGCGCCCCGACGATTACGCCGCCCTGAAGCGAAAAGCGGCTCAATTGCACAAATCGCCGGTAGAACTTGCCGGCATGCTGCTAGAGGCGATCGTCAGCGCCAACATCTTCGAGGCCGTCCTGGACGACCACGAATAAAGGGGCCTTCCCCTTTACGCTCCAGAAGCGATTTCGGCACCTGACCGCGCGGCCGCAGCGATCGAGCCCTGCGCGCCGATCGCCGCTGTGGCCGACCCTTTCTTTAGTAGACCGGCCCGTTAAACAGGGCGAAGTACGGCGTCGGCTTCTTGTGGTCGATGTCGTCGCGATTCCACCATCCCCCGCCCAGCGCCTGAAACAGTGCCGCGGTGTCGGCCAAACGATTGCTCTGAGCAACCACCAACGTGATCAGCGCGCGCTGGTAGGTCTGCTGCGCATTCAACAGTTCGAGATAGTTCACTTCGCCGATCTGAAGGCGGCGGCGCGTGATGTTGAGGGTCTTACCGGCGGCTTTTTCGAAGCCGACAGCCTTTTGCAGAGCCGCAGCGTCGTTTTGTAGCGCCGTCAGACTGTCGGCCACATTTCTGAACGCGGTGATGACGGCGCTCCGGTACTGCGAGGATGCCTGATCGTAGGTTTCGCGCGCCGCCTGTTCTTTTTCGAGCAGGGTACCGCCGTGAAGGAGCGGCATCAGCGCGGTGGCGCCCAAGCCCCAGGTGCTCGAACCCGGCGCGAACAATTGCTCAGCCGACAGCGAATTGACGCCGTAACTGGCGGTCAACGATAGGTTCGGCAGCCGATTGGCAACGGCAACCCCGATCAGCGCGCTGGCGGAATGCATGTTTTCCTCGGCCGCGCGCACATCCGGCCGTTGCTCGACGAGCTGCGACGGCAGGCTGACTGGCAGCTCATGCGGCAGATGCAGGGCCGCGAGTTCGAATTTTTCCGGCGGCTCCTGGCTTGGCAGACCACCCGTGAGGGCTGAAAGCAGGTGGCGTTGCTGCGCCAATTGCTGCTCCAACGGCGGCAAGGCCTGTTCGGTTTGCGCGAGCGTGGCCTCCTGCGTGGAAATCTCCACTTCGGATATGACCCCCGCGCTCAATTGATCGCGGAGTACGTGGAGCAGATCGGTTTCAATCTTGATGAGCTTGTAGGTGGCGGTGATCTGGCCGCGGAGCGAGGCCTCCTGAATGGCCTCGACCACGACGTTCGACGTCAAGGTGAGATAGGTCGCCTCGAGCTGGAAGCGCTGGTTCTCGCGCTGGGCTTGCAGCGATTCCACCGATCGCCGCGTACCGCCGAACACATCCGGCGTGTATGACACCTGCACTTGGCTGGTAAACAGGTTGTAGGTCGCGGTCTCCTGATTCAACGCGGTGGTCGACGCTACGCCGGTTTTTTGCCGGTTCGCCCCGAAATTGCCGTCGAGACTTGGAAAGAACGCACCTGCCCCAGCCACCGTGTTGGCTTGCGCAACACGCAATGCCGCCTGTGCCGCGGCGAGGTCGGGGTTGTTCTGCACGGCTCGTTCCACGATGCTTTTGAGCTCCGGCGAACCGAACAGGCGCCACCAGTCGCCCGGAAGATCGCGGCCGGTGACAAAGCGTTGCGGCCCGCCCGCCGAATCCGCAGCTGCTACGGTCTGAGCTGGCAACGGCTTTGGCGTGTAGCCGCTTACATCTGGTGCTGGCGGAGTTTTGAAATCGGGACCCACCGCGCAGCCGGATACGATTGCCGTCGCGGCCACCGCGAAAAACCGGCTCAACCAATTTTGGTTCAGCCTCGTTCGCCGCGCAGTCAGGCACGCCGGATGGCGCGCAGTCCTGCTTTGGAATTGGCACAGAGTCGTGCCACGCAACGCAACCATACGACGCAACGCCCCTGTCCCCGATGGCTGTCGGCCGCCCAGACCGCGCCATCCGTTCCCTTATTAGCTACGACAGTACAACGAGAGTCCTTAACAATACAGCCTTTATAAGACGGTCGCTGCCAGATCCTCGCTGAACATCGATACTCCATGCAGTTCAGTACTTATCTCTCCAACCTTAGACGACGATGTCTACTGAAAGAATTTTGACGTCGAACTCCCGTTAACGTCAAGGACACCGAGCAGGCGCGCAAAGAGTCTGGAGTTCATTTCGAATCCCGGGCGCAAATCCTCCTGTCGGAACGCGACAGTATTCGATGACTATTGCGCGCCCCAGACGAACTGATAGTTCACTCCGATCCTGATGATATTCTCGTTGAACGAGTGCACGTGCGTGATCGTCGCGTCCGGAAATGGTGTAGCGCCGGCCGACGTCGTCGCAATGCTGTTGTACGAGGTATTGCCGAAGTCCGCATACAAATACTCGAGTTTGGTGTTCCAAGCCGGCGCTATCTTCCATTCGATCCCGCCGCCAGCAACCCAGCCCTCGCGCGTACCGCTCGACGATGCTGTGTTGCATGTCGGCGTTGCGGCACTTGGGAAGCAAAGCTGATCGGAGAAGCTCGCTTTCGCTATCGCCAATCCGGCGGTCGCGTAATAGAACCACGCACCACTCGCGACGCCCGCTCGGCCACGCACCGTCGACAGCCAGTCAGTCGAAAAAGACTCGCTGATGTTGCCGGGCACGATTGTCGAGGGACCTCCATTGGTGTTGCCGAGGGACACCACGGTGCGGCCGGCGTTCAGGTTCATGAAATCGAAGTCGCCCTCAACTCCGACAACCAGCCAGCCCGGCTGATAGTTGCATCCGACCTGGCCGCCGCCGAGGAAGCCTGCTCTATCAAGGGATGCATCCGCAGCCTCGGGGAGCACCGTGCCAGCGCCTGTGTTGAACGCCGTCGTCGGGTTTTCGGTAATATTGGTCCAACTGAACGTCGAGTTTCCCCACCCGGCACCGACATTGGCGCCAATGTAACAACCGGTGAAACTCCAGCCCGGCGGCGGCGGAGGTGGCGACGGAAAGACTATGTCCGCGGCGAACGCAGGTGTCCCCACCAGTGCGGCAACGGCCGCAACTCCAAACGCAACTAACTTCACGACCGTCCCCTACTCTACTCAGCCCTTAAGAGCGCATTTCCCCAACTCTGAAGAGTACCTGACGCTAGCACGCCGGCGCTCTTCGATCCGTTACGACTGCGCCGCAATCCACAGAAAATCTTGCTGGAACGCTTAATCAAAATTCAATGGCGTTAGCCCACGGCAATTGCCAAGCGATTGCGAGGGATTAGCGGGCACACGCAACGCAAGAATGTCGCGATGTTGCAGGATCAATAGATCGAATTTTAGAGATCTTGCTAGTTCACCAGCAAACAGGATTGGCTAAAACTGTTCAACATTCGGCCTGGGCCAGAAGTTGAGCGATGACACGATATTTTTTTGATCTTGTCGGCGAGCAGCGTTGCCAGCACGACTTTCGTGGGCGAGACTTACCGACGTTAGAGGACGCTCGCCGGCTCGCGGAACTTATTGCGGTCGATCTGGCGACGGGACCGGAATACCAATGGACTGGCTGGAGCGTCGCCGTTCGCGATGCGGACGGGCGCGAGTTATTCACCGTGCCGATCCAAGTATTAGCTCTCACCGCCGCATGACAACGGCCCGCTAGTGCGGGGCAGCGCGAGGCGCCGCGGGAGCCTGCGGCGTGATTTGGCCGAGAGCTTGTTTGATGAAAGCCTTTCCAGCTGGCGAGCCGCCGTTATAGGCCCCGTCGATTGCGGACTTCTGATGCCGAGCAAGGAACAGGCGGAGGTCGCGGGTAACGAACTCACCTATTTCAGGGTCATTCAGAAAATCGGATTGCGCGGCGACGCGCAACCGCGGCAGCATCAAGTCCTGCTCGCTCGGCCCGGTGTAATACGATGTCTTCAAAGCCTGCACCGCGTTGAAATTAAGCGACGGATAACGCGATGCAAGACCGGCCAGCAACAACCACGCACCCGACTGATGAGGTGCGTCATCAAGCGCACGCTCCACGCTCGCGCGGGCACGATCCAAAGCCTCGGTAAGCCCGGCGCTCGATCCGTTGTCGTTCCACACCAGGTCGGTGTAGGTAAAGGCGGAAGCCTCCCAAAGATCCCCGCGAATAACACCGAGCGAGGCAGCAAGAGCGGCTCGCCCGCGCTGCTTCGCTGCGACAGCGGCAGAGGCCGCGTCGGCGGGTAGATCGTAAATTGCCGGCCGCGTCAGCTCAGCCAGCAACAACCAGAGGCTCTGCACTCCAAGCAATGCAGCGAACGCCAGAGTGACGCGGCGAAATGCGACGCCGGTCTGTGGGGTCAACGGACGATCGGGCCCGTTCATGTAAGTGCCTCCCTGAGACCGGCTTCCTTCGGGCAACGGGGCGTTCTCACAGAAACCTCATCTGGTCGTTCTCCAACACCAGGCAGGTCAACCGGCCGGTCGCATACGCACCGGTATCGATATTAATACGGTTCGGCCGAACGTCCGGTTCCGGTGCCGGAGTATGACCGTGTACGACAACTTTTCCAAAATCCTCTTCATGCAGGAGAAAATCGTCGCGGATCCAGAGCAGATCCCGCTCGTATTGCTGTTCTAGCGGCACCTCCGGTCGCACGCCCGCGTGGGCAAAAAAGTAGTCCCCATAGGAGAATGAGGGCGCGAGGTGGAGAAGGAAATGATAATGGCTGTCCGGAAGAGCCCGACGAAACGCCGCCGAGGTCTCCCGCTGTGCTTGAGGATCGCCATCACGGCTTGGGGGCTTCACGCCGTACGAGAGGAGCGTGGCGATACCGCCCATCTTCAGCCATTCCGGTAACACGGCCGGTTCGCTTAGCGCCTGGATCGCATAGACCTCGTGGTTCCCTTTCAGGCATAGCACCTTGTGCTGTCGCTGCCGATCGATCAGCAGGTCAAGCACCTGCCGCGAATCCGGTCCACGATCGATATAGTCGCCGAGGAAGACCTGCACGGAGTCCCCGATCGGCCGCGTGTTGAGGTCATCGTCGATCTGCCCAAGCAGCGCGACCACAAGATCTGCTCGCCCGTGTATGTCACCGACCGCGTAAATACGCTCGCCGACTGGGGTACGCGGTTTCGACTTTCTCTTGGCGGGCGCCCCTAGCAGTCCCCACGGCAAAGCACACTCCTGCTGCTGGTGAGCAACACAACGGTAACCACGAGGCCTTCAGGGCTGATTTATCGGGTTGCTGCAAGACATCTAAGCATGTCTCTGCGTGAGAGCAACGAATTTGCCGATCGTTAACTAGTTTGCAAATCCTTCACCTTAATCGCCCGCCACCTCTTGGGTTGGGTGCGGAGGCAATTGCGTCAACGGGCAAAGCTTTGGCCGCGATCACACTATTCGTAGGGCGTCTGCGGCATCTCGACCGCTCAGGCAGCAACCGAGGTCGGTTTTCGCCAACGCCACATCGCGCTGCCGAGCAAGCCCCGGAAAAAGCTCAACGCAAAGCCCCACCACGCTACGCTGTCCGGCTCTTTGACTGCGCCACTGATACGCCGAACATGGCAGCCACGATCAAGCCCGTCGCATTTCCTAAAAGACCGGCGTTCATGAAAATAAGAAGCAGGAGCGTCGCGAGGCAGCCGCCGCCCATTGCCGGGAAAAATGAGTCACGTCCGCGTTGCAGCGCAGCCCTCAGGAAAATGAGCATTGATGCGGCTGTCGCCAGAACGAGCAGCCAAAACATCGGACGGCCTAGTTCAATAGCGGAGGTTGCGGCTGTGGTTGAGGCTTCGGAACTGTCCGGCGGATCATCGATTGCGCGATAGATCGGGACGAGTGCTGTAAATGTCCCAGCTCCCGTGCCAACAAGCGGCGCATCCTTGAGCATACGCTCGCTCACAACTCCTAGCGAGGACGAAGGTGCAAAGGCAAGCAGCGCGCTGTGTCCGCGTTCGACCGGATGAGTGGTGGAAACGAGAAGCGCAACGCCAATCACCACCACGGCGAATGGCACGATGCCCCATGGTCCAAGTCTGTACCGACGGACGACTATGATCCATGCGATGATCACGACGCCGCAGGCCGTCGCGAACAGGACCTCGGGCGGTTCCTGAAAAATAACAGCTGCGATGCAAAGCACGAGCGCAACACCGCACGCTCCCAACGTCCACAGCAGAGTCGGCATGGATCCCTGCGACCTCCCATGCCGGCTTTCATATCGCTCGAGCGTGCGCATACAGGCCGCGCCGGCGATAACTGCGCCCGTTGCCACACAGTCGGCGGCTTGAGCGTTCATGAACGGGGAGAATTCGAGTACGGATGAGAACAGGCCATGCGCCATAAGCACCAGCGCAAATACGCCACTCGCTCCGGTCAAGGCAAAAAGCAGCCATTCGGCGCGCACTCGGTCGACGGCGACGGCGGCAGACAGAA
This sequence comes from Xanthobacteraceae bacterium, assembly GCA_049584975.1. Lineage (GTDB taxonomy): Bacteria > Pseudomonadota > Alphaproteobacteria > Rhizobiales > Xanthobacteraceae > BOG-931. The sequence goes on from JBAUYV010000422.1 coordinate 7,976, forward strand.
AAGCGACAGAACCAAGCGACAGATATTGACCAAGCGCAATGACGCTTGCTCCGGGATCGACGCTGATTGAGCTCGCAATCGGGTGGCCCAGAGCCAATTTTGCACTCGCCCAAATCGGGTTGGCAAAAAATCCAAACGGAAGCGCCTGGAACAAAATCCACAGCACCGGGACCGCCGCAACTGCGGCAGCAGGACGAATGATGCAAATGAGAAACTCCGCTTCGCCAGGCCTCAGGGTTCGCGCGGTTACCACCAAGCCGGCGGCGACGCTTCCGGCAACGAGGCCCTGCGTGATCAGTCCATCCCAAAGCAGGACAGCAGGCGCAGCACAGATTAATAGGACGATGATTAACCGGACTTTTGACACGTCGAGGCCTGATCGCGATGCGGCGGTTACCCTTGCATAGGATTTGTCGTGCAGACAAGCTTTGCAGGCGCGCTCATTGTCCCTTGGGCTCAACGCAAATGATGCGTTCGGGTATCAGGACAATGGCCACGCCAATCGGAACGATACGCTGATAAAAACTCTCGAACGGTATGTGGCAGGTGATCGGCGCAGACGTGGCCAGTTCAATGGGCGGTGCGCCGTGCCGGCGAAGAATCCGCGAATGATCCTGAGGGCTGCCGGCTCGCGCGACCCGCAGCGGTCAGCTGAAGAACGCCGAGTCCGAGCAGGTAGCCGATCTGCAGACACGCGACCGCGGCTACAGTGAGGAGTGTAATCATTCCCAGCGTCTGGCCACGGCCGATGCCAATCCCGACGGCGATAACGACCGCAAGCGGGATCGCCGGAGCCAGGACAAACACCGTGAAACGCTGTCCAAGCGCCATCCCGACCAGAAACATGAGAATAGCAAGCAGCATTTCGAACGGACCTTTGATGCCCAAATTCGAACCCGCCAGTTAATTTTCAGATAACGTGGCCGCCCGCTGCGAACAGAGATTTCAGAGCACAAACGTCGCGAACGACCATCGCTCCAAACAGCCCCGGTAAGTCATACATGATTCGCAGTCACTGTGCTGGGCAGTTAGACCTCAGCAATGCCAGCGCGTGTCCAAGCCCCGTAAGAGGAATGACGCCCCGGATCGGTCCCTGCTGGTCCTCAACGGTGACTACAAGCTCTGTTGCCGCCTGCCATGCACCCGTAGCGAGACCAGTCGCATCTGGAGGCAGCAGCAGCAACACTTCGGGCGGTACTACACTTGCCGTCAATTCCACGCTCGAAGAGCCAGCAGCGAGCTTGACGTTAGGGTGAGCCCGAGGCGGGAAGGCTCTGACCAGGACGATAAGCACTTCTACCGATCTTTCACCGCAGCGGAGCATCAGACCCGCAAATTCGAGGTCGGACTTGGACACGTCGGCCGTGCGCGTGATCGATACCGCATCGCGGCCTCCAATCGGATCTGGTGTCCGTATTAATCGCCATGCATCGTCGGCGGCTGCACTACCTTGCACGCCGTTCTGAGCGACGTTGAGGCCGAAACGTTGGTAACAACGCATGCGTGAGGCGGCGTCCGGAATGATAGGGCAGGTGTCGGGCGCTGCATAAAGGGCCGGGCCTTCAAGGCCGCGGCTCGTCGCGGGTCTCACGCTGCCAGGCCATCCAGCGGAGAAACAAAAGGTCAGTAGAACTAAAAATGCTGCGCGAAGCACCAGTGCACGGCTCATCGTATGATCATAACATCATTGGGACATTGAGCGCGCCGCGTGGGAGAGGTTGGCCGTTTAGGACGCGCCGCAGCGAATTTACCGCAAAATCTTGCCGCTGATCGCAATCTAGCATATTAGTAAATGCAGTGCGTTCGCATAGAAGGATGTCTGTCAATGTTCAGGTCGATACTTGCGTTAGGCACCGCCGTTGGAACGCTTACTTTGGTGTTGGCTGGCTCGGCCGGAGCCGCCGACCTCCAGACGCCGCCAACCGCTGTTCGACCAGCGTACTGCGGCCCCTGCGGTTGCCTGCAGGTCACCTACGTCTATCACCGCCAGTTGCTGTCGACGTATGGGACCGACTATGACCCACGTAATTACGACGCCACGGAACCGCACTATTATTTCAGCCGATCCGTGCACGCCTACCCGCGCTATTCTGTTGATGGAGTCCCCGTGCCCGACCAGTGTGACTGATCCCGGCGACCGGTAAGACGCGATCGCTTTGGGGTGCGACAAGGGGCCTCCTGGGATTTCTCTCTTCCAGCGAGTTGGCCGCGGCGGCCTTCACTAGGCTAGGTCAGCCCTAGGGGTTCCAAAATCGATGTTTGGCGCCAGCCAACGCCCAAAGCCTCCCGGCGTGTTGCAGTTTAGTCGCACACCTGAAAAATATTTTCCTTTTATGCCTGTGGCAGATAAGTCGCATATCCTGAGGAATATTGCTTAAATGGCTGCATTTGGTGACCTTGCGGCAAAGCAATAGTTGTGGGTCGCCAAACGGCAGTTTATTGATTCGCAAGTGTCGTGTGGGATTGGTTGGGTTGTGGGTATGAGGGGAGTGCGTTTGGGTATGAGGGGCGTGCGTCGGTTTGCGGCGTTTGTGGCCATTGGCGGAGCGGTGTTGACCGCAGGCTGTGGCTCTCTCCTATTGCCCGCCTCCGGGCCCAATTCCATCGTCGTCAGGTCGGGCGTCCCGTGGAATGGCCCGGCCTACGGTTTGGTGAAGCTCACCCCCACAGTTATCAACACTCTCGACGAGTACGGACCGCGGACCCTGTCCGCCATATTTGGCGATCACCGTCCGCCGCCCGAGATCCATTTCGGGATTGGCGACGTGGTCAGCGTCACCATTTTCGAGGCCGCTGCCGGCGGCTTGTTTATCCCGGCCGAGGCAGGCGTTCGGCCAGGCAATTACGTGACGCTGCCGAACCAGCCGGTTGACACCAAAGGCTTCATCTCCGTTCCGTATGCGGGGCTGGTACCGACCGCCGGCAAGACGCCCTCGCAGGTCGAGCAGGAGATTGTCGACCGCGTCAAAAACCGTGCCATTGAGCCGCAGGCTGTCGTGGCGTTGGTCACTCAGAATACTTCGCTGATCACTGTTATCGGCGAAGTGAACAACGAAAATACCCCGTCGGGACGCATTCCGGCGCAGCCGGCGGGCGAGCGCCTCCTGGATGTCATCACTCGCGCAGGCGGGCTCAAGGATCAGGGCCAAGACATGTGGCTCGTGCTCGAGCGCCACGGCCACCGCGCCTCGGTACCGTTCGGTTCACTCATCTATGAACCCGGCAACAACGTCTGGGCTTGGCCGGGCGATACCCTTTATCTCTACAAAGAGCCCCAGACCTATCTTGCCTTCGGTGCTTCGGGTCAGCAGGGCCAATTCCAGTTCAGCGCAGGCTCGCAGTCGTCCGCTTGGAGAATGACGCTTGCGGAGGGAGTGGCGGCGGCCGGTGGACTGATCGACGTGCAGGCCGATCCTGGTTCGGTGTTCCTGTATCGGCGCGAGCCACGCGAACTCGCCGAAAAGCTTGGAGTTGATTGCTCGAAGATGGACGGCCCGACCGTACCGGTCGTGTATTCGGTCAGCTTCGCCGATCCGGCGGGCTACTTCCTTGCGACACGCATGCAGATGCATAACAAGGACGTCATCTTCGCCGCCAACGCACAATCAGTCGAGGTCACGAAGTTCGCACAATTCGCCGACACTCTGCTCACCGTTACAAATGATACGGCGATTACTGGCATCAACATCCAAACGTGGAAGAACCTAACCAATCATTAGGCAATGGCGGGCTGCACGGCGGCATGTAACAGTGCTCGTCCCTACGGTGCCTCAGGACGTCGGGAGTGAGGATACCCGGGCTAGACAGGATTGCTTCCTGGCTCCTGTTCTCCGCTGCAGCCCTTGCGCCGCTGCCGTTCGGTTCTAGTCTACCCGCAGCGGTCGCCGTCTGGTGTGTCGTTCTCGGACTGGCGCTCGCCATCGCTCCTACGCAAAAACTGCGCGCGCCGCACCTCATGCTGCTCGGCTGTGCAGCCATCGTGGTCGCCGCTTACGCGATCGTGCTCCATGAACAGCTCGCGGAGCACCCGTGGTTCTCGCCGCATCCGCTATGGAGTGCGGCGTCCGATGCGCTTGGTACCCCCCTTGATCCCTCAATCTCTGTTGCACGGCACGAGCCTTATTTTGCTCTCGGACAGCCACTCGTCTGCATGTTGGCTTTGATCTGCGGCTTCGTCGTGTGTGTGGACCGTGGGCGCGCCCGGACCTTGCTCTGGGTTTTGGCAGGGTCAGGCGTGGCCTACGCGCTTTACGGTGTCGCGGCCCATCTGATCGATCCGACCAAGGTCCTCTGGCGCGACAAGCCCGCCTATATCGCAAACGTCACTGCAACCTTCATCAACCGCAACACGGCTGCGGTTTACTTCGGGTCCTGTGCGGTGGTGTGCCTGATGCTGCTCTGTGATCGCGTCCGCCAAAATCTGCCGCGCGAACCGATAGCGTGGCGCAAGTTGGCGAACGAACTCATGTCCAGCACACCGCGCGACGTCATCGTGTTGTTGGCCATGCTGTTCGGCTGTCTCCTGCCGACGTTCATGTCCGGTTCGCGGGCCGGAGTCATTCTCACGCTCATGGCGCTGATTGTTTCTTTCGCGGTCTACTTCCGACATGATCTTCCGCGCCGCGCCGACCTCACCGCAGCCGTGCTCGGCGCCGGCTTCCTCGCCGTCGTTTTGCTGCAGTTCATGGGCGGCAGCGTCAATGCCAGATTCGATGCCCAGGGCATCGGCGACGAAGGTCGAGTCGCCGTATGGCGAGCGACCCTGCGCCTGATCGCGGACTATCCTTGGTTCGGAACGGGCCAAGGCACTTTCATATGGAGCTTCCCGAGCTATCGCCCCGGCGACCTTTCCATGTGGGGAATTTGGGATCATGCTCACGATACCATCCTGGAACTTGCCGCCGACATGGGCGTGCCGCTGGCAATCCTGGTCGGCGCCGGTTGGCTCGTGATCTTTACGGTGCTCATCCACGGCATACGCGTGCGCAGGCGCGATCTTCTCATTCCAATTTCCGCCTTCGCGGTCGCGATGATTGCCGTGCTCCACTCCCTGATCGATTTTTCGCTGCAGATTCCGGGCTACAGCATTCCCGCCCTCGCGCTCGTTGGCGCCGGCCTTGCACAGTCGTTTGCAAGTGAACGAGCGAAGGCAAATCCGGAAGCCGCCGCATCCGAGCGGTCACCAAATCTCGCACCATCTGAAGCCTACGGCGAAGCCATTGAGGAGGCGGCCCTCAAGCTGCTCGCCGCCTTACGCGATCGCTCCCAGCCCGAAGTCTCAACTCAGCTGCTGGACGCCATGCGCCGGCGCGGCAGCGCAGCTAATGAGGGCCGACAGTTCCGCCGAGAGAATGTGCGCACTGTCCTTGCGGATATCGTCAGGCGCGCGGCCGAAATTCGCCGGCTTGAGATGCGCGGAGTTGGCGCTGGAGACGACGTCGAGGCCGAGATGGGGCGCGCACTGCACCGCTTGCTGGTTTCCGTCGAGGACGCGTTCCTAGTCGACAAGGACGAAAGCGAGAACAAGATGGGTTAATTTCCGCGGGTCACGCCGCAAGGTCCTTTCAGGCAACCTTTTTGCGGTGAGATCGGCCGTTCGTCGAGCAGAGCGCCGACGTCTAGGTTCGCAGCGCTTTCTTGGTTAACCCCGCTTGCTTAGCCCTGCGTTCGCCCGCATTGCAATATCGGCGCGATTTCACCCCGGACATTTCCCAAAATCTTTGGCCGAATAGCGCAACGCGGGTAGCTCGATTTGCGCAATGCGTTTTTCAGCGAACGGCCTGCTATTTGCGAGACGAACAAAAGCCGCGGGGAGGACAAAGAAGCGCACCTGGGAGCGCGTCGATGAAGATAGTTGCGGCGAAGTGAAATTCACCATGATGAGCCTCCCCAGATCGGAAATTTTCGACGATCGCGGGCGCTCACATTCCCCTCATTTAACACCGCCAAACCTCATACTAACGCATTCAATTTACCGCGTTTCCGGGGGTTGCTTGGCACTTTGATAAGGCTGTAATATCTTTACGGTGAGGCGATAAGATAATAAGTGCGGCAAACGTAGCCAGAGAACAGCCATGGGGTCCCCGCGACAGACGGTCAGAATTTTTATTTCTGCCTTAGCCACAGTCGTAGTGCTTGGTGTCGGAGGAGCAGCACAGGCTGCTTGCTATGGAGCGGGAGAACAGCTTCCAGGACAAGTCGTTTCGCAGTTCATCAACGACCCCGGTAAGTTGCTCACTCAGTTCCCAAATGGCGGCCCCCAGATGATTTCGCTGATCCGGGACTTGGTTGCTTCGGAGCCGGGAACTCTGCCGCTGATCATCAACCTCAACGGCAAGGCAAACACTGAACAAGTTCAGGCCCTTGGCGCCGGCCTCGGCCAGGCGGCGCTGGTGTGCAAGCGAACTGCACAAGCGTTCTCAAACGAAATTCAACAGATGACGGTCGCCGCGAACAACAAGCCTCTGACCCAGGCTTTTTCGGGCGTAATGGGCGACCAGTTCCTTGGCTTGGCTGGTCCTTCGGTTGGCGGCGGCGGCGCCGGGGCGACCGGTCCGGTTGGGTTTGTCGGAGGAGTCGCTGCGGGCGGTGCCCCGCTAAACCTCCCCACATCAGTCCCGACATCGACAGGCAACTCCTTTACGCTGAGCCTTAGCTTCGCTCCGGCCTCGCAAAGCAGCGGCAGCACGGGTGGCGGCTCTGGAGGTCCTTCGACGATATTCGCAGGCAGCCCGGGTGGGTTACCGGGCTCGAGTTCTCCAGGCACCTCGGGTACCCCCGGAGGCCCCAGCACGAACTCACTAAGCATAAGCAAACCCACTAGCACGAGCCCTTCGCGCCCTTGATGCCGGCCGCACATAACGACGGCGGGACAGACTTGGCTGGTCGGGGAAATTAGCTCAATTTTTGTAAAGTACCAGAATGCTCCACATCAACAAATCGCGGCCGGCTGAGCAACAATCACTTCCTGTACCAGAATTCGCATCTCCGGCCGACCTTTATGCAAGCGCCATCGGCTTTGTGCGACGGCAGTATTCTGTCATCGTATTCGTGTTGCTGCTCACTTTGGTGCTTGGATCCGTTTACATTTTCACCAGCGCCCCGCGCTACACCGCGCACGCGATCCTGGTTATCGACACCCATAAACCACAGTTCCTCCAGTCCGACCCGCAGAATGGCCCGCTGCCATTAGATTCATCCGCTATCGACACCCAAATAGAGATTCTCAATTCGGAGAACGTTGCGCTCTCAGTCATCAAAGACCTGCGTCTCAACGAGGATCCCGAGTTCGTCTCACCGGGCGCGGGCTTTCTCGGTACAATTGCCAACCTTGCGACCGGCGCTGTAAATGCCTTCCTTCCCTCCCCTACGGCCAACGAACCTTCGGCCGACTATGTGGTGATGCGGCGCGCCATGCGTACGTTTGAGGAGCGCTTAAAGGTCAAGCGCATCGGACTCACCTACGCTATCGAGATCGATTTCGAGGCGCTCAGTCCGGACCGCGCCGCCCAGATCGCCAATGCGATCGCCGACGCCTACGTCGTTGACTCTCTGGAGGCCAAATATCAGATCACGCGGCGAGCAGCCGTCTGGTTGCAGGACCGTTTGAAAGAATTACGCGAACAATCCTCCGAGGCCGAGCGGGCTGTCGTCGCCTACAAAGGCAAGAACAACATTGTTGACACTGGCGGCGAGCTGATGAACGAGCAGCAGCTTGCCGAACTCAACAGTGATCTTATCCAGGCGCGCGCCGCGACAGCCGAGGCGAAGGCGCGGTTCGACCGAGTACAGCAGATTCTGGTGGCCGGTGACGTAGACCCCGACGCGGCCAGCACGGCTACGGTTGCCGATACGTTGCGTAACGACGTCATCACGAAGTTGCGCGAACAATATCTCGAAATCGAGGCTCGAGAATCGCTATGGGCGGCAAAATATGGCGCCAATCACCTAGCCGTAGTCAATCTGCGCAACCAGATGGGCGAACTGCGACGCAGCATATATGAAGAGCTAAAGCGCACGGCGGAGACCTACCAGAGCGATTACGAGATCGCCACAAGGCGCGAAGAGTCGATTCAGACGTCCCTGAGCCAGATCGTCACCGAATCTCAGACAACCAACGAAGCACAGGTGACGCTGCATAATCTGCAAAGCAACGCCCAGACCTACCGCGCGATCTATGACAACTTTTTGCAGCGCTACATGGAGTCGGTTCAACAGCAATCGTTCCCGATCTCCGATACCCGAGTGATCACTCAGGCCACGCCACCGCTGCTCAAGAGCTCGCCAAAGACCCTCATGGTGATGGGGCTGGCCGCACTGAGTGGATTGATCTTCGGCGCCGGCATCGGGATGCTGCGCGATATTGCCGATCGCGTGTTCCGCACGACGACACAAGTCAGGGAACATCTGCAAGTAGACTGCATCGCCCTCGTTCCCGAGGTGAAGGAGGGAGTTAAGGCGAGCCCGCCGGCCGCCGGTCCGCCCACCAAGCTGGGCACGAGCGGCGCTATCGGCAAGTCCGCAAGGACGGGTTCCAGCCGCTCCGCCAAGGCTGCGAAAGACGCCAGAAAATCCGGCCCGCACATCATTACACGCGACGCCAGCGTGCGATGGACGGTTGTAGACTCCCCCCTCTCTCGCTTTACGGAAGCTATTCGCGCCATCAAGATCGCGGTTGATCTTGTCAGCACCGACAACGCCAACAAGATCATCGGCATCGCCTCGTCTTTGCCGAACGAGGGAAAGTCAACAATTGCACTGTCGCTCGCTCAACTTATCGCCCACAGTGGAGGACGCGCCATATTGGTCGATTGCGATCTGCGGAAACCGACGCTTTCGCGTGCGCTCGCGCCCGACGCTAAATCCGGATTTATCGAAATTGTCTCAGATAAAGCCACGTTTGAAGACGTTCTGTGGGTCGAGCCGACGACCAACCTGGCGTTCCTACCCACGGTTTTGCCATCGCGCCTCGTCCACACGAGTGAAATCCTGGCATCCGACGCCACTCGGAAAATGTTCGATAGGCTGCGCGAGGCCTACGACTATGTGATCGTTGATCTTTCACCACTCGCACCTGTTGTAGACGTGCGCGTCATGACACCCTTGATTGATTCATTTGTATTCGTCGTTGATTGGGGCCGTACCAAGATTGACGTGGTCGAGCATGCGCTCAGCACTACACGTGGCGTATACGACAATCTGCTAGGCGTTGTTCTCAATAAGGTCGATATGAACGCACTGGGCCGGTATGAGACCTATCACGGCAGCTATTACGACAGCCGTTACTACGCTCATTACGGCTATACCGAGTAATCTCGTGGCGGGCCAAGCGCTCCTAGCCCGGTTCGCTCCACTCTTTCGTCAAGTGCCGCTGAGCGCCCGCCATGAACGGGCATTTTACACTTTAGCTCGTCTGTTCGCCGTTGCGCTCGGCTTGGTCGCGTGTGCTTGGGGCGCGGCAACGTTTCCGATATTTTGGTCGCAGATTTCGATTGAGCGGATCGCTGACGCGATTGTCGATCGCGATACCTTCAAACCTCTTTCCCTTAACCCGCTTCTGCCAACCGTCGATCAAATCGAGCTGTCCAATTACTGCCGGCCCGAGGCGGTTCACAGTGCCGCAATTGTCCGCTTGCGACTTGCCGAGGACGCCCTCGCCAACGCCCAACGCGATGTGATCGACACACGACTCGGCGCCTTAGAGGACGCCGTCCGCAGGTCGCTGGCGTGTTCACCGAGCGATCCGTTCCTTTGGATGATTCTTGCTTGGCTCGACCAGACGCGTCAGGGTTTCCGACCGGAACAGGTGGCGTACTTGCGGCTTTCATACAAACTCGGTCCGTACGAGGGTTGGATAGCCGATCGGCGTAACCGCTTGGCATTGTCGATCTTCGAGCGGCTGCCACCTGACCTGGCCGATGCCGTCGTTCACGAGTTTGCCGGTATGGTGAACAGCCAATTCGACGAACAGGCGATCGCTATCCTCACCGGACCAGGCTGGCCGATCCACGATCGACTTCTCGCTGGCCTTAAGGACATTGCCCTGCATCGGCGTCAGGAACTCGCGAAAGAACTTTATGCAGCGGGCTACGATGTCGCTTTGCCCGGCATTGCTCCACCTGCTGCGCGGCCTTGGTAGTCGGCTTCAATGGCTTCTGACTCGTGTCCGGCGCTCGCTTCGAAGGCGCGATGAAAACGGACAGTCAATTTGGACATCAACACAGCAGCGAGATGGCCCGAGGCATGGAACTTCGGTCAAATGGGAACGTCCAGCCGCTCAAAGAAGATGGAAGAGACGCAGCCCCAGCCAGAATCCAAGCCAAGTTAACGCGCCCAACCAAAGAACTGAGATCGTCAATCCGAGTACAAGGATATACGCAGGCCATTTATCGAAGATTTTTGTCAAAGTTGGTATGATCGAGGACATTGATAGCGGTCGTCGCGCACTCTGATGAGAGAGATCCGTAACTCGCGACGTCGAGCTATAAGGGGCAGGAACAGACAATCAATCCGCAGTTGGATAAATCATTAATATTAAGGGATTTCGAAATATTACTCGTCCAGGGTGGGCGATCCGGCAGCTGCCACCGCTAATCAAGACTTCACGGCAATGCCCTGATTGCGGGCGACCTAATCAATCACAGGCTAAATCTGCTGCCCTGCTTGGCGAACGTGTCACACCGTTACGCCCTTGGGTACGCATTGGCTTCGCGCAATGAGGGTGCGCATGATCACGCGGAGTTATCCACAGGCAATCGGCGCAATGGTTTTGGATCGCTCATTGAGCACTATTAATATTCATAAATGAAACCTCGGGAACTCCCGGCGCCGGCGCTATTGTGGCGCGGTTAGCATTCCGCTAATAACTTCGTTCCAAAGCGGGCGTTTTGTTAATGTTAAATATGTTGCGATCCGAGGAACAAGCTTCGGTCGCGAGGCCAACTTCAGAGATAGCGAAAAGCAGCGCCCGGCAGGCGATTGTTCGGTTGAGGCTGCCGATCCGGCTTGTCGAGCCGACAGTGGTCTGTATCGATTTTATACTCGTAGTCTCATTGAGCGTATTGACTGGGCTTGGCTATCCTCTGTTTTTTTTGAATTACGCTCCAGATATCACTCCTTACCTCGCCATTGGTGTGCTCGCTTTCTCGAATTTCGCCGCCATTCTGGGGGCGAAAGGAGCGTACCAATTCCACAATCTCACTAATTTCAAACGCCAAATGTACGAGGTGCCAACGATATGGACCGTCGTCTTTCTGACTTTGCTTGGGGTAGCCTTTTCGCTCAAGATAGCAGAGGTCCTGTCGCGAGGGGCCACCTTCGGATTTTTCATCCTCGGCCTTTCCTTCTTGCTGGTTTGGCGTGGAACACTTGCTCATTTGCTCGCCAAAGCACTTGAGAACGGTGCCTTTGCCGAGCGCAAAATCATTGTAATTGGTGAGAGCAGTCGTCTCCTCTCCTCTCAGGTGCTCCCCGAACTCCAGAGGTGCGGATACAGGCCGGTGAGTGTGTATACGGTTAGTCAGGCGGACTGCACGGCAGCCGAATCCTCGGAGAAATTGGCGGAAACAGTAGAGCGTGCAATCAAGCTAGCCCGCAATGACACGATCCAGGATATCTTTCTCATGATCTCTTGGGCACACAACCGCTGCATCGATGGCATCGTTGACGCGCTGAGCGTGTTACCTATGCCCATCCATTTGCTTCCGGACGATGATGTCGCACATTATCTGAAGCAACGGGTACTTCGTGTAGGAGGCATATGGAGCGCCGAGCTCAAACGCACTCCTCTGAGCAGGCTCGAACAGGCTCTGAAACGAACCCTGGATATCATTGGAGCCAGCACAGGCCTCCTTGTGCTTTCACCACTGATGATCTTGACCGCCATTTTGATCAAGCTCGATTCGCCTGGTCCGGTCCTCTTCACACAAAGGCGCAACGGCTTCAATGGCCGTACATTCCGCATTTGTAAGTTCCGCACTATGACGGTTATCGAGGACGGACCGACGATCCAGCAGGCTATTCGCGACGACCCGCGTGTGACTCGAGTCGGACGTTGGATCCGTCGCGGGAGCATCGATGAGCTACCGCAGCTGTTCAATGTGTTAATTGGTGATATGTCTCTAGTCGGCCCACGGCCACATGCAGCAGCCCATGACACAGAATACGCACAAAGGATTGCGGAGTATGCTTTCCGCTGCCATGTGAAGCCGGGGATTACCGGCTGGGCCCAAATCAACGGCTATCGGGGGCAGACTCAAACCATCGATTTGATGGCGAAGCGGGTCGACTGCGACCTTTGGTACATTAAGAATTGGAGCATATGGCTGGATATTAAAATCATCTTAAGGACAATAGCTGTTGAATTGAAATTCTGGCGACCGCACGCCTATTAGATCTTTGGGCCGAAGGGTTTTGCGAGCTGCCGGATCATCCTATTAACGTCGGCGGAAGCGGTTAGGCCCCACGAAGTTGACCCTTTGAGCACAGCCTCGGGCAAGGTATATGCTCGATCAACGGAAGGAGAGTTTAACTCGTGGCGACGTTTGCTGCCCGGTATCCGAGAGTCCCGCAGCCCGTGCGGCGGTCGATTGCCGATATGTTGATCCGCAGCGCTCTCTTCGCGGGGGCGTTTCTATCGGTGGCAACGTCGTTACACCCTTTTGCGAGCCTAGCCGACCCGCAACATATCACGGACGTTGGCGACCCCCTCAACCAAATCGGCTTTTCGGCCCTGTTCCTGGCGATCGGTGCATGGATCTACTTCAATAATCCCGGCCGGCTGACACTGCTCTTGCGCCCGGCCTTGCTTGCGGTGGTTGGCTGGTCTGTCATAACCGTCTTCACTTCCTGGGAACCCTCGTTGGCGGCGCGCCGCCTGGCATTCGCGCTGGTGGTCATGAGCATTGCCGCCATGCTGCTGCTCTTACCGAAAAACCTTCGCCACTTCAGCAATCTCCTGGCCGCGGTGGCGCTCATTGCGCTTGCGGGTTGTTATTTGGGCGTTCTTCTTGCGCCGAACCTTGCAATTCACCAAGCGACTGATCTCGTCGAACCGGGCCTCGCGGGGGATTGGCGGGGAATGTTTGCGCACAAGAACGAAGCCGGCTCCACGATGGTGCTATTCCTATTTATCGGGCTGTTCGTGGCGCGCGTGCGCAGTTTCATGCTGGGCGCTTTCATCGTCGCACTGGCTGCGACGTTCCTGATATTCACGCATTCGAAGACCGCGCTGATGCTGGTGCTACCGGTGTTGCTGATGTCCGCGATCATCGCGCGATGCCGCCGGCCCGCCGCTGGCGTTGTGGTCGCCCTTGCGATACTGGCCGCTATCAACCTTTTTTCCATCGGCTCGATCTTTTTCGCCTCGATCGGCGACGTCCTCGGCGCCATCCTGCCCGACCCGTCCTTCACCGGGCGGACCGACATCTGGAAATTTGCTCTGCAGCAAGTAGCAGAGCGCCCGATCACGGGGTACGGCTTCGCCGCCTTTTGGGGCACCAAGGAGATCGTTTACGCAATGGCCGGAAGTTCCGTTTGGGAATACGCAGCCGCCCAGGCGCATAACAGCTACCTCAATCTCGCCCTCACTATCGGCATTCCGGGATCGGCGTTGGCCGTGCTCTGGCTTATTGTACTTCCTATTATCGACTACTACCGGTCGTCGACCGACCCGGCGAATTTCGCGCTGCGCCAGCTGTTTCTGCGCACCTGCCTGTACGGAGCCTGTGCATCGGCTTTCGAGAGCGTCTTCTTCCAGATGGGCAATGTCTGGTTTCTGCTCCTGATCGCGGTATTCGGACTTCGTCTGCTCACGGTCATGAGTCTGCAGGAATGAGCAGAAGCCGCACCGCCTCCTTTATACTGAATATTTGAATGGCTTTGCGTTAGGCCGGCCGGCGACCTTTATCGCTTTTGAAGTTGCGCTCTTATTTCTTCAGATGACCGCGCTCGTTTTTCTCATATTGCATCGCCGGCGACAGATTGCGGACCGTCACGTCCTCAATCATGCGGCAGCGAAGAGGGCTGCTCCTGTCATTAACCTTGTGGCTCAATCGGTTGCGCGTTCTTCACCGACGACGTAAGGTGCCGCTGCACGAATTCGCCGCTTGGCATGGTTGGATTATGCGTATCGTCATCGGCACCGCTCGACACGGGCCATTGTTCCAGTCATGATCAGTTCATACGCGCTGATCTATCTGCTGGCCCAGGCCCTGCCGGCAGTCATCGGCTTTCTCGCGCTCATCCTTTACACCCATCTCCTGTCGCCGGCCGAATACGGTGTCTACGTCATTGGCGCGAGCATAGCCGGGATCATTTCGGCCGTGTTCTTTTCGTGGATTCGCCTCGCGGTGTCGCGCTACCAAGCCGGCTCACCCGAGCTCGATTTGCGCGGCGAGGCGGTGATCGGATATGGTCTAACGGTTGCCCTCATCGTCTGTCTGCTGCCGGCCGTGATGCTGGTCGCGCGACCGGACATCGATTTCGGAATTTTGGCCGGAAGCCTGTTTCTGTCGTTTTCGACAAACGCATTTGTCATTAGCCAGGAATTCCAGCGCGCGCGGCTCAACCCCCGCCGCTTCATGATCACAGCCCTGATCCGAAGCATCTTGGGTCTGGCGCTGGGATATGCCGTCATCGCCTTTGGCGGCGGCGCGCTCGGCCTGCTTGTGGCGACTGGCGTGAGCTTTGTGTTTGGAAACTTCTCGAGCTTTCAGCGCGATGCCGGCAGGCCGCTTCGCCTCTTTCACACTCATTACTTGATGCGGTTCATCCGTTACGGTGTACCGTTTTCGCTCGGCGCGGCAAGCTTCGCGCTGCATGGCGCACTGGACCGGTTGGGCGTCGCCTATCTGCTCGGCTCAAGCGCGGCCGGTTACTACGGTCTTGCCGCAGACATGACCCGGCAGCTCATCGTGATCCTGGCATCGAGCGTCGCATCGGCCATGTTTCCGATCGCGTTTCGCACCTTCGGTGAAACTGGAGCGGTGGCGACGCGGGAACGCCTTAGCGAGGGGCTCGAGTTTTTGCTCGCCCTGACTGCGCCGGTCGCCATCTGGCTTGCAATTTCCGCCGGTGTCGTCGCCGGAACGCTCCTGGGATCCGAATACCAGACCCGCGTCGCCGCGCTCCTGCCACTGCTCGCCGTGGGCCGCCTGTGCGGCGCGGTCAATCAGTATTATCTGCAGGTCAGTTTCCAATTAGCGGAAAAGCCACTGCTCCAGGTCGCCCACGACGCCATCATCTTTGTCCTGAACTTTGCTTTGTTATTTTGGCTGACGCTCAAGTTCGGGCTACTCGGGACGGCGACGTCGGTCCTGATCGCGGAAGCTCTCGGCATCCTGATCGGGATTTGGCTGTCGCGCAGGGCTTTCAAGCTGCCGTTCAACGGCTGGGGAATGGCACGCGTCCTGGCGGCAACCACCATAATGGCGATGGTCACTTACGCGGCCAAGGCGGCGTTGGGCGGGCACGGCGCACTCGCGCTGCTGGGCATGAGTTGCGGCGGAGGGGTCGCTTATCTAGGCTCGGCAGTCTTGCTCAATGTGGCCGGCGTGAGGTCCATGATCGTCCCGTTCTTGTCGCCGCGCGGGGTGGCGGCGGAATAAATTTCCGCGTGAGCGCGGATGGGACCGCGGGATAGGTGCGACGCGTCCAGGTTTCCAGCGTAGCGCGCGTGCAGAGCGGTTTCGAGAAAGATCCGCTCGCCGTGATCGGGCCCGACAAGAGACTGCAGAACCGGGCGAAAGCTCGTAAGCGCTGTTTTGACCCCACCTTTTATGGCTCCGAGTGATGGACGACTGTGTTGATCTCTGAATCGGAGATCGGCTTGTGTCTAAGCTTGACCATATGCTTGAGCCGGAAGTGACGGCCGTCCA
>JBAUYV010000423.1:0-2239 GCA_049584975.1 Xanthobacteraceae bacterium
GTCAGCACGAGCGCGATGTACGTAAGCCAACGGCGGACGGCGGAGTAGTAGAGCTCCGGACGGCGCGCCAACTCTCTCTGGATGAGCGCGTGCACCACCATGAAGAGCGGGAAGCTTACGAGAATCAGTGCAACTTGCCAGGCGATATCTTCGCGCAGATAGGTTCCCGTATTGGAAAGCGCGTCGGGAAACCAGCGGTTCACCAGACGGTCCCAAATTTGCCAAAGGGCCACCGTCCAAAATCCGAGTGCGATGAAGTTCAGCAAGTACAGGAAGGCGTCGCGAGCGTTCTCGGTCGTCTGCGCGCGGCGTGGCACGGGCACGCCCAGAGCGCCTGCGTAATATTCGGAGAGCGCGCGGTAGATGCGCCGCTCGGACCAGCCGTTGTGCCGCAGTATTCCAACCAGCGACTCATCGGGGATCCCGCGTTCTTTGGCAACGCGCAGAAAGGTCGCCAATTCGTCTTCAGGGACTTGCGAAGCCTTCACGCCGCGCTTTTCCGCGGGCGACCACCTTTTGTGCCGTTAGCTCTGGATGCCGCAGCGCGTGCCGGTGATTTTTTCGAAGCGTTGATCCGGGCGCCAATCGCTCCGACGGTTCTCTCTCCGGCAGCCAGAACAACCAACTGTTCCAGAAGAACGCCGTCGTCGGCGTTGTCCGACCATAGACCCTCATTGCCCGGCGTTATCTCAAGATCGGTAAGTACCGCGGGTCGCGCTCCTGCAAATCCAGGGATAATCCGGCGAGGCACCGCTAGAATCGATCCCGTCGAGAGTTCGGATACGACAGCGTCGCCCCTCACATCGTAGCGAGCGTGGCGGATCTTCGTCGCCCCCTTCTCCCGGCGACGAGCGGCAGCGACGGCCCTCGCCATCTCAGCTTGGCTCGTGAGTATCCTCGTCTTCTGTCTTTCGGGTACCTTCATGGTTGGCTCTGCTTCCACCAAGGATCAACCTAAACCTAGGCCTAGGTTTTGTCAAGGGATGCGAGGCCATCGGCGGCGGTGGTTGCGGTTACCCGCCGTAGCGCAAATTTCGGTACTGGTGAAATGATGAGTACGGGGGCTTAGCGGCGAATCGCACGCTCTTCATGGACCGGCTGATTCAGTGGTTGAACAGTGTCCCGCCTTGGCTCGCCTTTATAGCGATCGTCCTGGCCTACGAAACTTTCGCTATCGGTGTTAGCCTACTCGCGCGCCGGCTCTACTCGCATTGGCGCTTTCCGAGCAACGGGTCCTTCGTGCCGCCGTGGATCTCCATTGTCGGCGGATTGAACGCGCTAATTTTTGCCTTCATCATTTTCACCGTCTGGACGAACCTGCATGCCGCCAGCGCCGACGTCGACAGCGAAGCGCTGACCGTTCGCATGCTCTGGCGCGACATCACCCCGGCTCAGCGACCCCAGGTGCTGGCCTATTCGCGCGCCGTCATCGCAGGCTGGTCGCAGCTGTGCGGCGGTAAGGGAATTCGGAGGCCGGCAGAATTCAGCACGCCTTGGAGCGCGACGCCCGGCCGGCAACTCCGTCGCTGCTCGGCCAGGTCGACGACGAGGTCGACGCGCTGACCGCGCTTCGCAACCGTCGCCTGCGTGCCGCCCAATCCGGGGTTCCCGAGGAGCTTTGGCTCGGCACCATAGTACTCTCGTGGATACTCATCGGGATTACCTCGTTCGTGCATCCCGAGCGCCGCGACATGCATCTCGCGCTGGTCGCATGCACGGCGTTGGCCCTGGCGTTGCTGCTTTGGGTCGCGGTCATGATCGACTTTCCGTACTGCGGCGGAAGCACGGTCACGCCGGCACCGCTTCAACGCTCGGTCGACTGGATGCTCGGTAGTAACTCCTAGACGATGCTTCCGGCGCGACTTCCTACGGAGCGCCGGTGTAGCCTGGTTTGTATGGCGGCCCGATTCCACCCGGTAAAATGAGCGGCGGCCGCGGCGGTTGCGTGAAATCTAAGTCGTTTCGCAAGTCGCCGAGCTGCGGTGCATTTTCGGCGACCTCGGCGCGCGGATCCGGGCGGCCGTCGGTCTTTGGATCCAGCCGTTGCCCTGCGAGAAAATCGTCTTCGATGAACTTCACGTAGGCGTCGTGGCTGAGCGTTTGATGATCGATGTAGCCCTTGCGAGCGTAGGCGCTGATCACGATGCCCGGGACGCGCGGGCCGTAGCCGAAGTAGTTGACGTTCGGCGGCGGGACGTGATCGTAAAAGCCCCCCCAATCGTCCCAGCTCAAGAATATG
>JBAUYV010000424.1:0-2775 GCA_049584975.1 Xanthobacteraceae bacterium
GCGTTCTCAACCTGCCGCAAGTCCGCAGCCTGCTCTCCAGCGAGCACTTTTCCGTTGACGGCACGCTGATCGAAGCCTGGGCCAGCATGAAGAGCTTCGAGCCGAAGGACGGCCGCAAGCCGCCCTCGGGTAAAGGCCGCCTGCGCGGTGGGCGCAATAGGGAGCGTGATTTCCGTGGCGAGAAGCGCAGGAACGATACGCATTCCTCAACCACCGACCCCGATGCCCGGCTGTTCCGCAAAGCCGCAGGCCGAGAGGCCAAGCTCTGCTACATGGGGCATCTTATGACGGAGAACCGCAACGCACTTATCGTTGATGCGCGATTGACCAAGGCCAGTGGCCGGGCTGAGCGTGCCACCGCGCTCGACATGATCGAGGACAATGTCGGACCTGGCAGCACCGTGGGTGGCGACAAGAACTTCGACACCGCCGATTTTGTCGCCGGCTGCCGCAAACGCGGCTGCACGCCGCATGTCTCGCAGAATGACACCAACCGTCGTTCGGCAATCGATGCCCGCACGACACGCCATCCTGGCTACCGCATCAGCACCATCAAGCGAAAACGGATCGAAGAACCGTTTGGCTGGATGAAGACGGTTGGTGGCCTGCGCAAGACCCGGCATCGTGGCCGCGGTTTGGTGGAGTGGTTCTTCGTCCTAACTGCGAGCGCCTACAATCTCATTCGAATCCCGAAGATTCTGGCGGCAACGGCATGAGCATGACGGCAGTATCGCAATGAAGCAAAAATCGTCGCCACCACCCTCGATGCGGCGATTACTGCTCGTCGCTCTCCTCGTCGTTGCTGCTCGGATAGAAAAATAGCTCTCCAAAACTAATTTTTCCGCATCCTGCTAGAAGCTGCCGACGCCCGCTCCAAGAAATTGATTGTTGAACTCGCGAAGCCTAGCGGCCTCCTCGTCGAAAAGAAACGGAAGGAATGCATATCTGCTGCCCTGTGTGACGCGAGAAACCGCGTGCAACAGCGAGCAGGGAAATATGATTGCGCCGCCAAGCGGCGGCTTGAATTTTCGAGGCCCGTATTCAGGAAAGCTTAGGTCCCCGCCGTCAAAATCCGAATTCAAGTTGATGGAAACGGCGAAGCGACGATGGGCGGTGCCTAGTGTGGTGTTGTCTCTGTGCGCGCGAAAATGCCCCCCGTCCTCGGCGGAATAGCAGCCAACGACGTGTCGCTCCGTTCGGGTTACTTTGAAACAATAGTTTTTCAGTATTTCAGGAGCGATGCGTCGCTGGATAAGTGCATCTATCTGTCTGATCAGCCCCGGATCATCGACAATGTAGTCCTTGCGGCGCTTAAAGGCGTGGTTTTTGAATTCGACTGTTTTGCCGCCTACTTCGCGCATCATTCCGAACTCCCGACCTCCATTACTTCGATAGCGGTCGAGAAGCTGGTTGCAAAAATCTAGTCCGAACACGTCGAGCAGATAGAGTATCGGGGCCTGAAGTTCGACACCTGCAAAGCGGCTGGGTGGTGGAAGGTGAGCCAGATAGTTGAATAGAGTAGCGGCGTCGGGTCCGTCCAGTGCAAATGGAATGACGTGCCGAACACGCAATGTGGGATCTAGGACGAGCCAATATTGGCGGTAGGCTGGTTGCGATGTGTTGTCCGCATTGACGTCGTTTGGGAGAGCTCCATAGAGGCGGCTTACGAGGCCGTCAGCATCCCAAAAGAATCGAATTCCCGGTAAGTGTTGACTCACCCGCGCTTCGGCCTCGTCACAAGGATCATGACTCACACCGAAGAAGGATATTCGAATGTCGTCAAAATATTCCCGATTCTCGATGACACATTTGATGGCCGCAGCGCCTAGGGCATTTCGCGTAGAGCCAAAAAAGCAAAGCACGATGTAACGGCCAGCCGCCATGTCAAAAGCGTGGTCGGTCGCGGCAGTCGATCGCTGATGAAACCAAGGTGCCGGGTCCCCCGGCTCAAGATTGGCATACGATGGGCCTATCTGGCTGGCGTCCATGACTATACTTGGACCGATCGGGGACGACCCTTTGGATTTTGTCACTCGCAGTTTCCTGTTGGCGGGCGAGGTAATTCGGAGTCTATGAGAGAGGGATATCACACTTGCATTCCCAAGGTGGTTTATCGGCGGTCACAGTGTCATCCGCGATCCAGCATTTGCTGGCCGACTGGCCAGTAAGCTACGGAAAACAAAGCAAAGCGAGGAACGCCGCGCCGGTGATCGGGAACGCTTTGAGGCAGAACTCAAAGCTTACGAAGCGTCGCACCCGCGGCGCCTGGGAGCACGCCTGCGAACGCACCCCCATGGCATGCCGATTGAGCTAAAGCGGAGCAACTTCCGCGGGTAGCAAGCGCGACGCCAGCCGGGTTGAGCGCCGCGCTCCTCCCCCGGCCGTCCTCACAGCATCCCGAGCGCGTGCGGCAACCATAGCGAGATGGCGGGGATGTAGGTCACCATCGCCAAGAAGACCAGCATGGCGCCGAGCCACGGCAATACGGCCACCGTGAGCTCGCCAATGCCCATCTTGGTTATGCCGGAGGCAACGTAGAGATTCAGCCCGACCGGCGGATGGCAGAGCCCAACTTCCATATTCACCGCCATCAGAATGCCGAGATGAACAGGATGCACGCCGAGCGCCGCCGCCATCGGAAACAGGATCGGCGCCATGATCAGCGTGATGGCGGCCGGGTCCATGAAGTTGCCGGCCGCCAGCAGCACGACGTTGGTGACGGCCAGGAACGCCACCATGCCGAGACCTTGCGCCGTCATCCATTCGGCCATGGAT
>JBAUYV010000425.1:0-8241 GCA_049584975.1 Xanthobacteraceae bacterium
CCCGAACGCGGTCGCCGCCGCGCCCGCCGGCGACGACACGACGGGTTCCACCGGCTCGAATATGACGCAACCGGCGGAGCCGGGCCCCAGCGGCGAACCGGTAGCGCCGTTGGCGAAGCCTGGCCTCCTGGGCGACGACCCCCACGACGATCTGCAGCTCGGCAAGAAATATTTCCGCGCCAATAATTTTGGCCTCGCCGAAAAAAGCTTCCGCACCGCCGTACAGAAGCACCCGCGCGACGCCGAGGCCTGGGTCGGGCTTGCCGCTTCCTACGACCGGCTGCGCCGCTTTGATCTCGCCGACCGCGCTTACGGCGAGGCCGTCCGCTTGATCGGGCCCACGGTGGAGATCCTCAACGACCAGGGTTTCTCCTACATGCTGCGCGGCGATTACGCGCGGGCGCGTCAGAAGCTGGAGCAGGCGCGGGGACGCGATCCGCGCAATCCCTATGTTCAGGCGAACCTGCAATTGCTCGAACAGAGCACTCGCGAGCGTAAGGCGATCCAATAAGCGGCAGCGAGCAGAAATCGACCGCTTGCGCTCATCCGCCACCCTAGACTTCGCATGACCGGCATGCCACCTGAAGCCCATTCGCGGAGGTGCGCATGTTCGAATCGTTTAAGCATTTTGTCTCCGAATTCGTAGACGGCGGGAAGCATCCGAGCCAGTTCGCCGACGATGACTACCGGCTCGCGGCCGCGGCGCTCCTGGTGCATGCCGGCGCGATCGACGGCGAGATGTCGCAGAGCGAGCGGGACAAGCTTCGCGCCGTGATCAAACAACGCTTCAACCTGGATGATGCCGCCACCGACGAGCTGATCGAAAAGGCAACGGCGGCCGAACACCAAGCTGTCGACCTTTATCACTTCACCCATCTGCTCAACCGCGCGCTCGATGAGGAAGGACGCGCGCGCGTCATCGAAATGATGTGGGAGATCGTCTACGCCGACGGCCAGCGCGACGAGCTTGAAGACAATTTGCTGTGGCGCGCCGCCGATTTGCTCGGCGTGTCGCCGCGCGAGCGCATCGAGCTGCGCCAGCGCATCGCCCAGAAGGCCGTGGCTCCTCCCGGCGGCAATTCATGACGCCGGTTACGCTCATCACCGGCGCGTCGTCCGGGATCGGCGCAGAACTGGCGCGTGTCTTCGCCGCCCACGGCCACGAGCTGGTGCTGGTGGCGCGGCGCCAGCGGGAGCTTACGGATCTCGCCGATGAGATCGCCGGCAAGGGGGCGAAGCGGCCGATCGTGTTGGCGCTGGATCTGGCGGAACGCGACGCGGTAGCGCGCATCGTGGCCGAGCTGAAGTCGCGCGATCGCGAGCCTGCGAACCTCATCAACAATGCGGGCTTTGGGCTGGTCGGCCCGTCGACCGCGCTCGACCACGGCGAGCAACTCGCCATGATCGATCTCAATGTGCGCGCGCTCACCGAGCTGACGCTGACGTTTGCCGACAGCGTCGCCCGCCATCGCGGCGGCATCCTCAACGTCGCCTCCATTGTTTCGTTCATGCCCGGTCCTGGCATGGCGATCTATTACGCCAGCAAGGCCTTCGTGCTCTCGTTCAGTGAAGCACTGCATAGCGAGCTGTCGCGCCGCGGCGTGCGGGTCACGGCGCTTTGCCCGGGGCCGGTCGCAACGGGCTTTCAGTCGCGCGCGGGCATCCGCGCCAGCACCGGCGGGGAAACCAGCATTCTGGCGATCCCGGCGCGGCGCGTGGCGGAAATCGGCTACGACGCATTGATGCGCGGCAAACGCGTCGTCGTCGCCGGTTTCGGCAACAGGATCGTCGTATTCTTCATGCGTTATTTGCCGCACGCACTGCTGTTGCCGATGATGAAGGCGCGCATGCGTTTTACTTCGAAAGTCAACGAGCAGACGCTATAGCAATGCCGCGAAACGCGGCCGATTCGACTGTCATGCTCCAGCCAATTCTGATCGTCTTGCACCAGGAGCATTCCACCCCGGGCCGCGTCGGCAACGCGCTGCGGCAGCTCGGCTACCCGCTCGACGTGCGCCGACCGCGCTTTGACGATCCGCTGCCGGCGACCATGGCGGAGCACGCCGCCGCTATCATCTTCGGCGGTCCCATGAGCGCCAACGACGATGCCGACTTCATCCGCCGCGAGATCGAGTGGATCGCGGTACCGCTGAAGGAGAGCAAGCCCTTTCTCGGCATCTGTCTCGGCGCGCAGATGTTCGCGCACCATCTCGGCGCCAGGGTATTTCGCCACCCCGAGGGCCAGGCCGAGATCGGCTATTACCCGGTCCGGCCCACGGCGGCCGGCCTCGCTCTCGTCGAGCAATGGCCGGAACGCGTCTATCAATGGCACCGCGAAGGCTTCGACCTGCCGGCCGGCGCCGAGCTGTTGGCCGAGGGCGATACCTTCGAGGTGCAGGCGATCCGCTACAAACGTGGCTACGCGCTGCAATTTCATCCCGACGTCACTCACGCCATGATGCACCGTTGGACCACTACGGGCCATGAGCGCATGCAGCTGCCGGGAGCGCGACCGCGCGAGACGCATTTTACCGATCGCGCGGTGTACGATTACACGGCGCGCGCCTGGCTCAGCGTGTTTCTCGAACGGTGGATGGGTTGAGGGACTTTATTCTCCGGCGGCGAGCTGCTCGGCGAAGTAGGCGACGGTCTTGGTATAGACTTCCGACGAATTCCACTGCAGTAGCACCTGGAAATTGGGGGTACCTTCGCCCCATGGCTGGCCGCGCTTCCAGCCGTAGCCTTTCAGATAATTCGCCGTCGAGGCGAGCACGTCGGGCACGCTGTGAATAAGGTCGCGGCGGCCCTTGCCGTCGTAGTCGACGGCAAATTTCAGATACGAGGAGGGCAGAAACTGCGTCTGCCCGATCTCGCCGGCCCAGGCGCCGTGCATCTGGGAAGCTGCCATATCGCCGCGATTGACGATGCGCAGGGCGGCGAGCAGCTCGCCGCGGAATTTGTCCGCCCGGCGGCAGTCGTACGCCAGCGTCGCCAGCGCCCGGATGGTCGGGAACGTGCCGCTAACAGCGCCGAAATCGGTTTCGAGTCCCCAGATGGCGACGATCACCGGGCCCGGAACGCCGAATTGCTGCTCGATGCGATCAAATAACGGCCGGTTTTGCTGCAACTGACGACGGCCGCGCGCCAGCCTTGGCGGCACCATGCGTCCGGAAAATTGCTCAAAACTCTGGCGGAAGACGCCTTGGGCGTGGTCGCGGGCGATGATGGTCGGATCGTAGCTGATGCCGCCGAGTGCGCTGTCGATGGTACTTCCGGAAATGCCCTGCGCGGTCGCTTCCTGTTTGAAGCCCTGCAGCCAAGTGCCGAAATCGCCGCCGCAGGGGGCCGCGGCCAAGGCTGGGCCCACCGCCGGGCGCGCCATCAGGCCGAGCGCAAGAATCAACAAAAACAGTCGAGCTGGGAACGGTCGCATGCGGGTCCTCACCGTCTCGCCCGGAATGAAACAATGCTTTTGGACATCAATATGATGCTACGCCGGGCTTGTGGTCAAAGCCTATAATTTTACCGGCTCGTAGCCCTGAGCGCGCAAAAGCTCGCGAAATACCCCGGCTGAAATCAGCACCACCGCGATGGTGCCGATTCCCCCAAGCAGAACCGCCGGAATGACGCCGAACAGCGCGGCGGCGCTGCCGGCGCGGAATGTGCCGAGCTGGTTCGAGGTGCTGGTGAACATCGAATTGACCGCGAAGACGCGCCCGCGCATCGCGTCGGGCGTATGCAGCTGGACCAGGGTCTGGCGGATGACGACGCTGATCAGGTCGGCGGCGCCGAGTGCGAACAGGGCGGCCATGGCCAGGATCGAAACCGGCGACAGCGCCAGCACAATTGTCCCCAAGCCGTAGGCCGCCACGGAAGCAAACATCGCATGGCCGACGCGGCGCGAGATCGGGTGCCGCGTCAGGATCAGCGCCGAGATGATCGCCCCTGCCGCCGGCGCCGCGCGCAGGGCGCCGAAGCCGAGCGGCCCGGACTTGAAAATGTCGCTGGCAAAGATCGGCAACAGCGCCGTCGGATTGCCCAGCACCACGGCGAACAGGTCGAGCAGGATGGCGCCGAGCACGACCTTCTGGCGGCCGATGAACGCAACCCCGCTGAACATGGTCTTGAGGTCGAAGGGTTCGCGCCGCGGCGGAATCCGTTCCACGGCGATGCCGAGCATGACGAGGCCGGCGGACAGCCAGAGCACGGCGCACGCCGCGAAGGCCATCGCCGGATTGACAGCCAGCAGCACGCCGCCGAGCGCGGGGCCGGCCACTACGGCGGCTTGCGCAGCCGAATTGGATGCCGCGATTGCGCGCGGCAGAACGGCCGGCGGAACGATGTTGGTCAGCACCGATTGCAGGCTCGGTTGCTCAAAGGCGCGGCCGGCGCCGACCACGAACGCCATCGCCAGTACCAGGGCCGACGTGAGCTGCCCCATCGCGGTTGCCGCGGCCAGGACGGCGACCGCAAGCGCCTCGACGGCCTGCGCCACGGCGGTGACCGTACGGCGGTCGTAGCTGTCCGCCGCATGGCCGGTGGGAAGAAACAGCACGATGGCGGGAATGAACTGGACGAGTCCTACGAGACCGAGCTGGAAGGAGCTTCCGGTCAGCGCATACATCTGCCAGCCGACCGCGACCGCCTGCATTTGCAGGGCGATGGAGGCGGCGACCCGCACATAGAGAAACCGGACAAACGGGCCTTGGCGCAGCAGCGGCGTGGCGGGATTGTCCATCAAGGGCGGGCTGAAGTCCGGTCGAGGCGAGCGAAGGTGTGGGATTTACGCCCATTTCCCCGCCGTCTCCAGGGCCTACGTTCCCGGCTGGTTCGGTGCAAACTTACGGCGGACGGACCCGCCTACCGCTTTTTCGCTGTACGCACTGAGGGTTTTTCTATATTTTTCAAGTAGGGTTGCGTTTGTGGGGGTTGGTATGCGTTCGTGGACGTGTGCGTTTGCAATTGCGGCGTCGAGTATTGCGTTCTACCCGGCCTATGGCGCCGATTTACCCGTATCTCCTAATCCGCCGTCTGCTGCCGTGCCGGTTGTCTATAATCCGGCCACGCCCGGTCCATGGACCGGCTTCTATATCGGCGGCAACGTCGGTTACGGCTGGGCCAACTCCATCGGCAATTACACCCTGACGGGCAACGCGCTCTCGACCGACGCGACCTTCGTGGGGACTTCCCAGGCCCTCGACGGCGCCAACGGCGGATTTGAGCTCGGCTACAACTGGCAGACCGGAAATTTTCTGATCGGCGTCGAGGGCGATATCCAGGGTTCGTCTCAGGACCAGACGTTCAACTACGTCTGCGGCCCGACCTGTGCGGTTGCGCAGAGCACCAAACTCGACTGGTTCAGCACGTTTCGCGGCCGCGCCGGCTTTGCGCTCAAGGATGTGTTGTTCTACGGGACCGGCGGCCTGAGCTGGACCCACAGCGACAACGGATTCAGCGGCACGTTTGGCGGAGTGGGCACGCCGCTCGCGACCTTTGCGCATGACAGCGTCGGGTGGACGGCGGGTGCCGGCGTGGAGTGGATGTTCTGGTACGGCTGGAGCGCGAAGGTCGAATATCTTTATCTCGGCAACACCGCCGCCAGTTCGATTGTGTCGATTCCAGTTGCTTCGGGCGGCGGCACGATCCTCAGCACCGCCAATGCGTCCGACAACATCGTCCGCGCCGGCGTGAACTACCACTTCGGATTCCCGTACGGCGGCGGTTGGCCGAGCCGCTGGTAGGACGCGCCGCGGTCGCACTTTGACTCGCCGCAACGGCGGTCGGCCAAATCAATCCGCCAATCAGGCAGTCTCGCTCTGGTCCGTCAGCAACTTGGCGGCGGCTTTGTGATGCTGTTCGGAATTGGCGTGATCGACGCCTGCAACGGTGATCGCAAGCATGCCGTTTTCAGTTACTCCGATCCAACCTTTTTCCTTCAGATACCAAAGATGAAAATCCAGATGCTCGGCTGGGCAGCCTAACATGCGCTCCAGTCCGAGATTGCCGATGCCCGGTTCGCGGATGTTTTGCCGGCGTTTGACGTAAAGAATCGACAGCAGCTTGTTCTGAATATCGACATCCCGTTCGATGCCCCTGCTGTCGCTGGCTTCCTCGACCAATTTCACGCGGTAGTTCGAATTGCACTTATGCGCAAGGTCGTACTGCGCGCGTTTGGCCGGATCTCTCAGCGTATCATAGGCCTCTATGACCGCGTCGAAGCTGTTGCGATCACCGGTGTCCTTATTGTCGGGATGGTAGCGCTGAGCGAGATAACGAAACGTCCGTTCGATCGTTCCCGAGTTGGCGTTCGGGCTGACTTCCAGGGTTTCGTAATAGTCGATGAACTTAGAGGCTTCCGTCATATTCCGCCGTCCGGCCCATCATGTATCTCGGGGCGTTTTTTGCGCAGCGCTCAAGCCCCCAAGTGGACCAGCCATATCGTGCACGACGATGCTTGTCGCTCACAAGCAGCTGGTAATATTAAGTGTTAGGGTAAAATCGGCCATGGAACTTCGGCTGTGCGGAGCAAACATGTTTGCTGTATCAGTTCGCCTCGACCGCCTAAGGAGGTCGCCGAATGCTTGGTCGGAATTTCGCAGAAACCGCCGCAAGGCGGTCTTTCAGGTCGGGGCCCGCACCTCACACGAGCCTTTGTTACGTCGCGAGCCGGACATTGCCGGCGCCGCGAGGAGGCGTTTGACATGAATCAGGGTTTATCGCACACAGGTACATGGGGCTTTTTGCGGGCTTTTCCTTAGGGAGGACTGTGAACATGGCCAATCTTAGTAGAGCTATAGCCGCGACAGCTTTGTTGGCGGTGTGCGGCGTGGCGTGCATTTCGCCGGCATCGGCGCAGATCGCGCGGCCGGAGATCGGTCAGGCCACGACCGCGACAGGCAATCTGGTCACCCCAGTCCAATATCGCAGGCATTGGGGCGGCCCTGGTCCCGGTCCCGCAATTGGATTGGGAATCGGCGCCCTCATCGGGACGATCATCGCGACCCAGCCTCCGCCGTATTACTACGGCCCCGGCTATTATCCGCCGCCTGGAGATCCAGTCGCGTACTGCATGAGCCGATTCAAATCCTACGATCCCGGCAGCGGCACTTATCTCGGATACGATGGTCTTCGTCATCCCTGCCCGTGAGTGAATCAGGGAAGGGCTGGTGGAGCCGAGGGGATTTGAACCCCTGACCTCCGCAGTGCGATTGCGGCGCTCTCCCAACTGAGCTACGGCCCCGCCGCAGGCATCAAGCCGCGCCCATAGGAGGCTACCGGCTTTTTTTGGCGAGTGCGGCCATTTAGGGTTCGCCAAAGAGCCTGTCAAGGACACGCTCCCGCGACGGTCGGCGTTGTCTTGCGGGCTTGTCTTGCAGGATCGTCTCGCAGCATTGCCTTGCAGCTCCCTTGCCCAACCGCCAGCACCGTCCTGCCGGACCGCCGCCGCGTGGAGCGGACGCCTCTTTTCCCAGGGCCCGCAAGCCTGTATTCGTGTTGCGCGCCACCGCGGAGAGATCGATGGAGAATCCCTTTCTCTGGCTCGTTGATACGGTCATTAATCTCTACATCTGGATACTTATCGCAGCCGCCATTCTGTCGTGGTTGATCGCCTTCAATGTGGTCAATACCCGCAACCACTTCGTGGCGGGGGTGGGCAATTTCTTCTATCACGTGACCGAGCCGGCGCTGCGGCCGATACGCTCGGTGCTGCCCAACCTCGGCGGCATCGATATCTCGCCGGTGGTCCTCATCATCGGCCTGTTGTTTCTCGAACGTATCATCTTCTGGGTGTATGCCCGCATCTTCGTCTAATCGGGCTGATGAGCGCGGTGCAGGATTTGCCGTGGCATTTGGTGCCGGGCGGCGTGCTCGTCGACGTGCGGCTGACGCCGCGCGGCGGCCGTGACGCTATTGAGGGGATCGCGCGCCGCGCCGACGGACGCGTGGTCCTCAAAGCGCGCGTGCGCGCGGCCCCGTCCGAAGGCGAGGCCAACGCGGCGCTGTGCCGGCTGTTGGCCGGTGCAGTCGGCGTCGCTCTACGGCAGGTAACGCTGGCGGGAGGCGCCGCGGCGCGGGAGAAGCGGGTGCAAATTGCGGGCGATCCGGCGAGCCTCAGGGCGGCCCTCACCCGCCTGGTCGACACGGATGCAAAGACGGAATCATGACCGCAAAGATCATCGATGGCAAAGCCATCGCCGCCGACCTGCGCGCCGCCGTGGCGGCGGAGACGAAGCGCATCAC
>JBAUYV010000426.1:0-22780 GCA_049584975.1 Xanthobacteraceae bacterium
CCGACGATGGTCAGCATGATGTTGCCTTCGTCGGAGTAGAGGACATGGCCGGTGGTGAAGATCCAGCGTTTCTGAATAAGGCGCGAGTTGTTGCAGGACAATTTTTCGGAAGCGTCGTGAAGATTGAAGCAGACGACGTCGGGGACCTGCTTGCCCTCCATGTCGACGATGCGCATCACCTGACCCTTCTTGAGCTCCAGACCGAGGTATTCCTTCGGAGGGATCACGTGTTCAAGGGAAATCGCGCCAACCGGCGGGGTTGCGGTCATGACGGTCATGAACGGCTCTCCTGGCGTGTTATCGCGCGCGTGCTTGCTGCGTCGGTTCCGCGCATGTGACAAAACTCTAATGAAACGCTGGCAACGCCACAATACGCGACAACGAGTCATCTAGGTCCGCGGCCGGAGAATTCGTGTAAACTTGCGGTGGAAGCGCCGCTGCAGCACTCGCGAAACCGAGAGGCCGTCAGCCTGAAATAACGCCGCGATGAAAGAACATCGGGCGACCAAGGGGAGCAGAATGAGCAAATTCACCACGCGATCGGCGGCGACCCGCCGCAGCATCATTAAGGGAGCCACCGTGCTTGCCGCCGGCATCGCCGCACCGGCGGTGCTGCGCGTGCGCCCGGCCTTTGCCGACTATCCCGATCGTCCGGTGAAATTTGTGGTCGCCAACACGCCCGGCGGGCCGTCCGACCTTGTCGGCCGCATGGTCGCAGCCGCGCTCGAACAAGCGACCGGAAAAACGTTCATCATTGATAATCGCGGCGGCGCTGGCGGCAATATCGGCATGGAATACGCCGCCCATTCCGAGCCGGACGGCTATACGATCCTGCTCGCCACCAATGCCTATTCGGTGAATTACGGGCTCTACAATCATATCCCGTACGATCCGCTCAAGGATTTCGTCGGCGTTTGCGAATTGGCGACTTCCCCGAATACTTTCGTGGTCCGCTCAGAATCTCCGGCGAAGACCATGAAGGAGTTTGTCAATCTCGCTCGCGCCAATCCCGACAAATACAATTGTTCGACGCCACCGATCGGGACGACCGCGCAGCTGCAGCTGGAACTCTTGAAGATCCGCGACAAGCTGCCGAAGCTCGCCGATGTTGTGTTCAAAGGCGGCGGCGACGCCGTTACGGCCTTGCTCAATAGTAGCGTCGAGCTGAGTTCCGGCTCGCTGGCCCCGGCACTGCCCCACATACAGGCCGGCACCTTCCGCTGCCTCGCGGTGAGCGCCGCGAGCCGCTGGCCCGACCTGCCGAATTCGCCGACCATGGAGGAAGCGGGCTACGAGGACTTCGTATTCGCGGTCGATTGCGTGCTGCTGGCGCCGGCAAAGACGCCGCCGGCGAATGTGAAGTGGCTGGAGGCGGAAACGCTAAAGGTCCTGAGCACGCCGGAGATGAAAGACAAGCTGTTCAAAGCCGGGTTCCTGGTGCGGCCCAAGGGCGCCGAGGCCGCCTGGGCGCGCGTGACCAAGGAAATCGACACATTCAAGCGCATCATCGACCAGGCCGGCATTCAAAAGCTCTAGGCCGCGGCGTGATTCGTTGATCAATTTCGCCCGCAGCGTAAAGTGCGGGTTTGGCTTCCTGCGCGTCTCGGTTCTGCTTTCTTGCCGGAACGGGGCTACACAAATTGAGCCTGTTGTCCGAGTAGAATTAGTTCCGCGGTCATGATGTCGAATTTGGGATTGGGTGGGACTGTTCGCGGCCATTGGCCGGCGCTGTTCATGGCGGCCGCCGCTTTGCTGATTGGCATTGGTTACGCGGCGCTGCTGACGCCCTTCGAGGGATTTGACGAGTACGGGTATTATTCGAGCATTCGTCAAGTCGCGGACACCGGAACGCTGCCGTTTTATCCAAACAGTGTCATCGACAAGAATATGCTGAGTTATCTGGACAACGGTCCGATGCCCTGGACCTCGGTCAAACCGCCGTTCGAGAGCCTGGGGCGGATGACCTACCCGGCGTTCTTCGGAAATGCCGACGCCGTGGCGCGCTATCAGGATTATCGCCGCTTGCCCGCTGACTGGGTCTTTGCGCCGAGTTCGGTTGTGAATTGGGAGGCGCGGCATCCGCCCCTGTATTCCGTGTTGATGGCCCCGGTGATGAGGCTGACCGAATCTCTGCCTCTGGTCACGCAGGTCTTCGTTCTTCGGCTGATATCTTACCTTTTGGCCTTCGCTGGTTTGATGCTGGGCTGGTTTGTTACCCGGGCGGAGACATTGCCCGAGGGTGTAGCGGATGGATATTTGTTCTTTCCCCTGATCGTGCCCATGTTCTTTGGCGAATTCGTCCGTATTGGCGGTGACGGGCTGTGCGCATTGCTGTTGGGCATGGCGTACAGTTTGACCTTTCCGGTCCTCTATCGCCACGAGCCAGGTCTCAAGAGTGCGTTCGCTCTTGGCATTTGTCTCGGTCTCGGTCTGCTGACCAAGGCATTCTTCCTGCCCGTCCTTGCCAGCTACGCCTGTCTGCTGGCGCTTCGCTTGTGGCGGGCCCGCCGGGACACAGCGGCGTTTCACCTGTGGACCGCCGCGTCGTTGCTCGTCTTGATTCCCGCGATGGTTCTGGGCGGCGGATGGTATGTGTATGAGCTTTTTGCCCACGGCGCCTCGATCGGCAGCTTCGAGACGGTAAGCTTGGCGGAGCATGGCGGGCTGATAGCCAACCTTCGGCAGAAATTTTCATTCTACGAGTTCGCGCGCCAGATGATGATAACGGTGGCGTCCTGGTCGTGGGGTGGAAGCGGGTCGCTCACGCGCATATCGCCGGTGCTGCATCTGCCGCTGTTGGCGCTGACAGCATGGATTGTTCTCAGCTATCTGATCGCGGCATGGCGCAATCCCGCCAACGGCCGCGCCTGGCTGCCGGTGTGGCTCGTTGTGCCGGTATTCGGCGGGCTGGTCTATCACAACCTGGTCTCTATCGCCCTTGGCGGTGGTGGAACGCCTGGCTGGTATCTCAACATCCTTGCGCCATTTCTTGCGCTTGCGACCGGTCTGGGGATCGCACGGATCAACGCAGGCGCTGCCGGCCGGCGCGTTCTCGGCGTATCGCTGATCTATGCAGCCGTATTTCTGCTCGCGGTGATCTGGTCGCAAATCGCGTTGGTTACCGGCTGCGCGATCAAGAGCGAGGCAAAATATTATCAATTCAGCGGTCACTTGTTCTGTCTTGATCATTTGCCAACGGTGTTCGACCGCCTTTCCGTCGTCGCCTGGCCCGTGCCGGGATTTATCAGTATCGGCGCGGGTTTCATCTGTTTGGCGGTGGCTTTGCGGTCGTTCTTTACCGGCCGCGGCGAACTTGACTCCACCGGCCGCGGCGAACTTCACCCCGAACCGGCGTTTGTGGGCGGTGGGGAGAGGGCGGCGCTCGAGGACGCGACGTGACCCGCAAGCTCGGCGCAAAACTGAAGTTCGTCGCCGCGGCTCTCCTGGCGTTGGCCGGGACGATGGCTGTCGCAGTAGGGTCGGCTGCCGCGGCCGACTACCCGGCGCGGCCGATCACACTGATCGTTCCTTATCCGGCGGGCGGGGGCAACGACGTGATCGCGCGCCTTGTCGCCGCCAAGATGAGTGCAAGCCTCGGCCAGCCGATCGTGATCGAGAACCGCGGCGGCGCGGGCAGCACCATCGGCACGCGCGACGTGGCGCGAAGCGCGCCCGACGGCTACACGCTGTTGATCGCGACCAGTTCGCTCGCCATCAACCCCTCGCTTTATCCCGACGCCGGCTACGATCCGAAGAAGGATTTTGCACCTGTCGGGCTAATCGCGACCAGCGCCAACCTGGTTCTGGTGCGGTTGTCGCTTGCCGCGCCTTCCATCTCCGCATTGATAGCGCTGGCCAAACAACAGACGGGCAAGCTCAACTTTGCTTCGACCGGAACCGGGACCAGCACGCATCTTGCCGCCGCGCTGTTTGCCGCCATGGCCGGCGTGAAGCTCACCGCCATTCCATTCAAGGGCGTTGCCCCCGCGGTGACCGATCTCATGGGCGGCTATGTTGATGTGATGTTCTGCCCGACGGCGAGCGTCGTCGGCGTGGTGCGCGATGGAAAGCTGCGCGCGCTCGCCGTAACCGGCGCCAAGCGTTCTCCGCTGTTCCCGCAGCTGCCGACCGTGTCCGAAGCCGGATTGCCGGGCTACCGGGCCGAGCTGCATTACGGCATCGTCGCGCCGGCCGGCACGCCGCTGCCGGTCATCGCCGCGCTCAATGCGGCGCTCAACAAAGCGCTTGCCGACGCCGATGTGCGAAGCCGGCTTGCGGTCGACGGCGCCGAAGCGCTGCCGGGCACGCCGGAGGCTTACGCCGCCGATATCGCCGGCGAAGAAGCCAAATGGTCCGCCATCATCAAAGAGGCCGGCGTAACCGCGCAGTGAGGTTCTTTTGCGCCCGCACCGGCGCAAAGGTTCCAGGACGCGATGCGGCATCGCGTCCAATCCGGCCTGGCATCGTCGTCTATCCTGTCGATCCAGACCTGGGCTAAGGTGTTGAGTCGGGGGAACAGGGGGAAAGGGGAGGGGTCGTGAATGTGCAGTTCTGGCTGATCCAGACCTTCAACGGCATTTCCTACGGCGCGCTCCTGTTCCTGCTCGGTAGCGGGCTGTCGCTGATTTTCGGGGTCATGCGCATCGTGAACCTGTCGCATGGCTCCTATTTTCTGCTCGGCGGCTACGTGGCGCTGTCGGTGATCTGGACGACCGGCTCCTGGCTGCTCGCCATACCGGTTGCCGCCGCGAGCATCGCGGTCCTCGGCCTGATCATGGAGCGGGTATTCTTGCGGCCGCTCGGATTCGATCCGCTGCGGCAGGTGCTGCTCACGGTCGGTTTCGCGTTCCTGTTCCAGCAGGCCGCGCTCGATATCTGGACCGGCAATCCGTTCGATATCACTCCGCCGCACGAACTGACCGGCAGCATCGTCGTCGGCAGCCTGCATCTGCCGCTCTACCGCATTTTCATGATCGGCGTCGCTCTGGCGATCGGTCTCACCTTGTGGCTGGTGATGGAAAAAACCCGCCTGGGCGCCATCGTTCGCGCCACCGTGGATGACGCGCAGATGGCGCGTGGCGTCGGCATCGATACTTCGCTCGTCTCCATGCTGATCTTTGCGCTTGGCGCGTTCCTGGCGGCGCTTGGCGGCGTGATCGGCGGCGCCTTTCTCGGCGTTTATCCCGGCCTCGATTTCGAGATGCTGCCGATCGCGTTTGCGGTGGTGATCATCGGCGGCATGGGCAGCCTGGGCGGCGCCGCAATCGGGGCGCTGGTGGTGGGCCTCGCCGATAATTTTGGCAAGGCGCTGTTCCCGGAAGTCTCCTACTTCACGCTTTATGCCCCCATGGCGCTGATCCTGGCGGTGCGGCCGACCGGACTTTTTGGCCGGGATTGATCATGACCAATACGCGCCCCAAGGTTATCGCCGTGGTCGTCGCGCTGGCGGCCGTGGCGCTGATCGTTCCGCACACCAACTCGTTCGTGATCCTGCTGGCAACGCGGGCGCTGGTGTTTTCCATTCTGGTCATGAGCCTCGACCTGCTGCTTGGCTTCACCGGCCTCGCCTCGCTCGGCCAAGCCGCTTATCTCGGCGTTGGCGCATATCTCACCGCAATCCTGGCGACGCGCTACCATTTCGGGCTTGGATACGATTTTTGGCTCGTCGTCCTCCTTGGCATGCTCGCCGGCGCCGCGCTTGCGGCGATTTTCGGGTTGTTCGCGATCCGCGCCAGCGGCGTGTATTTCTTGATGATCACGCTGGCGCTTGGACAGTGCGTCTGGGGGCTCGCCTATCGCTGGAATTCGCTGACCGGGGGCGACAACGGCATCAACGTATCGCGCCGTCCGAATTTTTTTGGCATCGATCTCGCCAATAGAATAGCTTTTTTCTATCTGGTACTCTTTTTCTTTTCCGCTTCGCTTCTGCTCATGTACATCTTTGTTCGCTCGCCCTTCGGCCGCAGCCTGGTGGGCATTCGCGAGCGCGAATTGCGCATGAAAATCCTCGGCTACAATACGTGGCTGCACAAATATATCGCTTTTGTCATCGCGGGCGCCTTCGGCGGACTCGCGGGCGTGCTCTGGATCTACACCGCGGGTATCGTGAGTCCTGATAACGTCGTGCTCACGACCTCGGTCGACGCGCTGTTGATGGCGGTGCTCGGCGGCGCGGGGACGCTGATCGGCGGCGCCATTGGCGCCGGCGTCGTGATATTCATACGCGAATACCTTAGTACGCTGGTGCACTGGTGGCAGTACGTGCTCGGCGGCGTCTATGTGCTGGTGATCCTTTATCTGCCGGGCGGCTTGATGAGCATTCCCGAGCGGATTCGCCAGTGGCAAACGGCGCAATCAAAATCGTCAGTGACCGAGGCGTTGGCCCCGGTCCGGAATTAACAACGAAGCAAACTAACCAGAGGGAGTGACAATCATGAGGAACAACATCGTAGCGCGATTGGGCGCCGTGCTGATCGGCATTTGTCTCGCCTTTGGGGCGGGGCTCGCGCCGGCGGCAGCCCAGGAGGAACTGCGCATCGGCTTCATCGCGCCGACGACCGGGCCCTTTGCCCAGGTCGGCGCGGACATGCTCAACGGCTTCAACATGTACCTCGAAAAGGTCAACAGCGACTTCGGGGGCGCCAAGGTCAAGCTCATCGTCGAGGACAGTCAGGCCAAACCAGACCTCGCGGTGACCAAGGCGAGGAAGCTCATCCTCGAGGACCATGTGCAGATGTTTGTCGGCGGCGTTCTGGCCTCGGAGGGCTACGCACTGGCGCCGGTCTCGACCGAGCTGAAGACTGTTTACATCTCCTCGATCGCCGCGGCCGATGATCTCACCCAACGCCAGTTGGGCAACTATCCCCTGTTCATCCGCACCGGCTGGACGAGTTCGCAGCCCAACCATCCGTACGGACAATGGGCTTGCGACCAAGGCTACAAGAAGGTCGTCGCCATCGCTGCCGATTATGCGTTCGGCTACGAGCAGGTCGGCGGCTTCCAGAAGGCCTTCGAGGATTGCGGCGGCAAGATCATCCAGAAAATTTGGCCGCCGCTCGGCACCAAGGATTTTGGGCCCTATATCCCGACCATCAAGGCCGACGCCGACGCGGTGTTCTCGCTGATGGTCGGGCCGATGGCGTTGCAGTTTCCCAAACAGATTCGGGATTCCGGCTACACCAAGCCGATCCTCGGCGGTGGCACAAGCTACGACGAGGCGGCGCTGCCGTTCATGGGCGACGAGGCGATCGGCGACTTCTCGGCGCTGCAATACAGCGCTGCGCTTCAGACGCCGGAGAACGAAGCCTTCGTGAAGGCGTTCCGCGCCAAGTACGGAAAGGTGCCGTCGTACTTCTCGGAGAGCAACTACACGACCGCAATGATGATCGAAGACGTGATGAAGCAGACGCACGGCAAGTGGCCGGGCGCCGGGGAATTCATCGCCAAGATGGCGGCGCTCAAAGTCAACGCGGTGCGCGGGCCGGTCAGTTTCGACGAGATGCGCAACCCGGTACAGAACATCTACATCAAGAAGGTCGAGAAGACGAAGCTGTTTGGGTACGACAAGCCCGAGCTCTGGAACATCGTGATCAAGACCTATCCGAACGTCGGCCAGTTCTGGACGTACGGCAAGGACACGTTCCTCAAACAGCCGGTCTATAGCCGCGACTTCCCGCCCTGCAAGTATTGCGAATAGAGCCGAGTTAATGGACGTCTGCTGTGACCCTCCCCCCTCCAGGGGGAGGGAGTTCAAGGGGTGCGGCCCGGCGTGGATTGGCGCGTGAGCCACGAGCGTAACAACAACGGCGGGCCGGTGCTCGAGCTGAAGGACCTATCGAAAACCTTCGGCGGGCTTCGCGCCGTTCGCGGCGTGTCGCTCACGATCATGCCGGGCGAGCGCAAGGCTATCATCGGACCGAACGGCGCCGGCAAGACGACGCTGTTCAATCTCATCAGTGGAATTTTCCCGGCGACGTCGGGGCAGGTGCTGCTGTTCGGAAAAGATGTGACGTCCTGGTCGAGCCATCGGCGTGCCGCGCTGGGCATGGCGCGTACGTTTCAGGTCACCAGCCTTTTTCCGCGGCTCACGGTGCTCGACAACGTGCTGTTGGCGATCAAGGGCAGGCAGGCGTCGAAATTCGTCATGTGGCGGTTTCTCTCATCATACCGCGACGTCTACGACAAGGCGCACGGCCTCTTGGAACGTGCGGCGTTCCTCGATCGCAAAGACACCGAGGTGCGCTATCTCTCCCACGGCGAGCAGCGGCAGCTTGAGATCGTGCTCGGCCTTGCGGGCGACCCGGACATTCTGTTGCTCGACGAGCCGGCGGCCGGTCTGTCTTCAGGCGAGTCCGCCGAGATGGCGCAGTTCCTGCAAAAGCTCGATCGGAGCATCGCGCTCCTGTTGATCGAGCACGACATGGACATCGTCTTCGATGTCGCCGGCGAAATATCGGTTTTGCACTTCGGCGAAATCTTGGAAAGCGGGTCGGCCGAGCGCATCCGCTCCAGCGCCAAGGTTCAGGAAATCTATCTGGGCACCGGTTGAGGCGGCCGATCGATGCCCATTCTCGACGTCCAGGACATCCACACCTACTACGGCGACGCCTATGTGTTGCAGGGTCTCTCCTTGCAGCTTGAGCAGGGGCAAATATTGGGCCTGCTCGGACGCAACGGCGTCGGCAAGACCACCCTCGTCAATTCGATCGTCGGCTTCACACCGCCGCGGCGCGGCAAAATCGTTTTCAAGGGCGCCGACATTACCCGCGACTCCTCGTTCGCCATCGTGCGCAGCGGCATGGGATTGGTGCCGCAGGGACGTCGCGTATTTCCGACGCTCAGCGTCGAGGACAATCTGATGGTCGCCGAGCGTAGCCCGGAACGTCACCGCTGGAACCTGCAGCGCGTTTTTTCTCTGTTCCCGCGGCTGCGCGAGCGAAGGAGCCAGCGCGCCAAGACGCTATCCGGCGGCGAGCAGCAGATGCTCGCGATTGGTCGCGGCCTGATGACCAACCCCGATTGCCTGATCATGGATGAACCGTCCGAGGGGCTGGCGCCGATCATCATCCAGGGACTCTGGGAGGCGATCGCCAAACTCAAGGAGGAGGGGCTTTCGATCCTGCTCGTCGAGCAGAACGCGGCGCTCGCGCTCAAGCTCGTGGACTTCGTCCACGTGATGAGCAAGGGCCGCGTCGTCTATTCCGGCGCGCCAGGTGAGCTATGGGAGAACCACGACATCAAATCGCGGTTCCTTGGGATTTAAGGCGCTCTTCGCGCTGGCATTCCGCTTTCTAGAGGCTATTTCACATCGGGATAGAGTCCGGAGGCTTTCACCACGGAGAGACCCTCGGCGCGATCGGCCGGCAGTTCCTTGGCGAACTGCTCCGCCGATTGCATGACAGGCGTTAGGCCGCGGTTTATCAAGAACTTCTGCTGAAAATCCGGCTTGGATTCGACCGCGACGATCGCCTGATTGAGCTTATCGATGATTGGCTGCGGCGTACCGGCGGGGGCAAAAATACCGAAGAAGGTCGCGGCGATATGCTCGGTATAGCCGACCTCTTTGAACGTCGGGATATCGGGCGCCAGCGGCGAGCGCGCGTCGCCGTCGATGGCGAGGCCGACCACTTTTCCGTCGCGGATGAACGATATCAGATTGCCGATGCCGAAAATCGCGATCTGCGTGGTGCCATTGAGCATGCTGGTGACGGCGTCACCGCCGCCCTTGAACGGCACGCGCACGATGTCGGTGCCGTTCTTCTTGTTGAACTGCTCCATGAAGGCGACCTTCGAAAGGGAGGGCGCCATGTAGTTGAAGGTTTTGGGCTTCGACTTCACCAGCGCCGCGAGTTCGGGAAAGGTCTTGACCCCGAGCGAAGCGTTCACCGCGAAGACCTGGGTGAGATAGTACGGCCGCGCCACCGGCACCAAAGCCTTCGATGGATCGAAGTCGGACGGGTAGATCACCGGATTGATCACGATCGTTTCGCCAGGAAGAATGCAGATGGTGTAGCCGTCCGGCGCGGCGTCGGCGCAGGCCTTGGCGCCGATCGTGCCTTCGGCGCCGGTGCGATCCTCGACCACGATCGAAGTGCCGAGCGCGGGCCCCATCTGATCGCCGAGTGCGCGCATGAACAGATCGCTCAACCCACCGGGACCCTGCGATGCAATCGCCTTGATCGGCCGTGACGGATAGTTCTGCGCGCCCGCCGGCAGCGGCAGCGCGGCCAGCACAAGCAGCGCGACAATTCGATACCAGCGGTGCATGGCGATTCCTTCCTTATTCGGTGTGTTATTGTTGCGAATAACAATGGCGCGGCGGGATTGCGATGAACATACGGCTTAAGCGCGCAGGCGCCACTCATAGCGGGTGGCTGCAGGACGCGCCAGCGTGGGGAGGCAAAGGGTGTCGGGCCATCGGATGAAGGTCGAAAAAGGCATCACGGTGACGATGCGCGATGGCGTCCGCCTCTCGCTTTGCGTTTACCGCCCGGAGGCGGAGGGCCGCTTTCCGGCGTTGTTCGCAGCGTCGCCTTACCAATACGAAATGGACGAGGTTCCAGCCTATCCGTTGTTCCTGTGGCGCGAGACCGGCCCGGTCGAATGGTACGTCGGCCGCGGCTACGCCTACGTGCACGCGGACGTGCGCGGATCCGGGCGTTCTGGAGGCGAATTCGAGTTCATGGGGCTCAACGAGCAGCAGGATTATCTCGAACTGATTGCCTGGATCGTCCAGCAGCCTTGGTGCAACGGCAGGGTCGGCGGCATCGGGCAATCCTACTATGCGATGGCGCAGTGGCTGATGGCGACCTACAACCCGCCCGGCCTCGCCTGCATCGCGCCCTACGACGGCCTCGTCGACCAGTATCGCGGCTCAAATTATCACGGCGGCATCTACTGTTCGTATCGTTCGGTCTGGTACACGTCGCTGCGTGCCGATAACCAGCACCGCCTCGCCGGGCAGCACGGCCGCCCGCCGATGAAATTCG
This sequence comes from Xanthobacteraceae bacterium, assembly GCA_049584975.1. GTDB lineage: Bacteria > Pseudomonadota > Alphaproteobacteria > Rhizobiales > Xanthobacteraceae > BOG-931. Next base: position 10,989 of record JBAUYV010000426.1, read on the forward strand.
ATTTGGTCGGCGCGATCATCGAGCATTCGCTCGACGATGACTTCTGGCGCGAGCGCTCGCCTTATTGGCGGCTCGACCGGATCAAGTGCCCGGTGCTGTCCATCGGCCATTGGGGCAAGATGGGCCTGCATCTGCGCGGCAATATTCTCGGCTACGAGGAGGTGAAGGCGCCGAAGAAGCTCGTGGTCACCGGCGCGCGCAACACTTTCGAAGCGCACCGTATGTTCGACCAGATCGAATTTCACGAAAAGGAATTGTTGCCGTTCTACGATCTGCACCTCAAGGGCGCCAACAACGGCTTCATGGACGCCGAGCCGGTGAAACTGTTCGTGCGCGGGGCCAATGTCTGGCGCGGGCAGGAGCAATGGTCGCCAAAGCGAGCGACTCCCACGAGCTACTACCTCCGCAAAGGCCCGTCCGGCAGCGTGACCTCGCTCAACGATGGCGGCCTGTCGGTCGAAAAGCCCGCCGCGGACGAGCCGCCGACGAGCTACACCTATCCGGACTGGGAATGGGTCAACGGCGTTGCCGTGATCGGGCAGGGCGGACGCGTGGATCCGGTACGGCGCGTGCTCACGTTTGTCGGCGCGCCGCTTGAAACCGATGTGGAAGTGATCGGGCCCATCGTACTCAAGCTTTTTGCCGCATCGACCGCGATCGACACTCAGTTCATCGTCAAGCTGACCGATCAGCACCCGCAGGATTCTGCCGCGCCCGCCAAAGGCGAGCAGCCGGCCTACACGCCAGTGTCAAAGGGCTGGCTCAAGGCCTCCCATCGGGAGAAGGATGCAGCACGCTCCACGCCGCAGCGGCCGTTCTATACCCATACCAATCCGCAGCCACTAACGCCGGGCGAAATCTACGAGTTCGATATCGAAATCCTGCCGACCGCTTACGTGTTCAAGAAGGGTCACCGCATTCGGCTTGAACTCGCCAACGGCGACTCACCTGCGACCGACGGCGTATTTTCGCATCCCTATCATCCGTCGCTGATTGGCACCGACACGATCCTGCACGACGGCGCGCATGCGTCGTGCCTTATCCTGCCGGTGATTGCTGCAAAATAGCGTGTCGCGGACGCAGCGCAGCGTGAAACGGTGCATTGCTGGTCCGGGACCTTCGCAATGTAGCGCTTTCACACGTGCCCTCTCCCCTTGCGGGAGAGGGTGACTCGGCGGTTCAACAGCAAAGAATGGGTGAGGGGTCGGGGCCGAAACCCCTCACCCAACCCAGTTTGTTGATCGGCCAGCGCTGCCCTCTCCCGCGAGGGGAGAGGGCAAGACCGCTGCGCCGCGGCCGCGGCCATTACGCCCGCGCGTACTTGCCGCGGTTGAAGAAGCGGTCTTTCTGGTCGTCGTTGGCGGTGTCGCGGTTTGATTTGATGGCGCCCACCTTGGCGAGCGCGGCCTTCACGGCGGGGCGCTCATCGATCGCCTTGAACCAGCGCGCGAGGTTGGGGTTGTCTTCCCACTTCACGCCCTGAACGTCGTGATTGCGCGTCCACGGGAACGTGGCGATGTCGGCGATGGTGTATTCGTCGCCGGCGAGATACGGCACCTTGGCGAGCCGCTTTTCCAGCACCTCGTAAAGCCGTTTCACTTCGGTCTGATGGCGCGCCATCGAATATGAGTGGTCCTTGTCCTTCGGCGCGAACATCTTGAAGTGCGTGAACTGGCCGAAGTTTGGGCCGACTCCGGTCGCCTGGAAGAACAACCATTGCAGCACGTCGTATTTCTTCGCCATGTCCTTGGGCAGGAATTTGCCGGATTTCTCGGCGAGGTACATGAGAATCGCGCCCGACTCGACCACCGTATAGGGCTTGCCGCCCGGGCCTTCGTGGTCGACGATCGCTGGAATTTTCGAGTTCGGATTGATCTTGATGAAATCGGGGCCGTATTGGTCGCCCTTCCACACGTCAACGAAGTGTTCCTTGTAGGGCAGCTTCGTTTCCTCGAGCATGATGTAGATTTTCTGCACGTTCGGGCTGGTCAATGCATAAAGGTCGATCATGGCAATATCCTCCTTGTCGTGATTTTGGCGGGGGATCGGGAAACTATCGAGCGGCGGCGCTTCCGGCAAGGCTCATGGGTACAAGGCTCATGGGTACAAGGCTCGTGGGTACGAGGCTCACGGGGACGTGTGAACAGGCCGCGCGCTCTTGTGCGGAATCATCGATGCCGCGTAGGTTGGCCCGGACGCGCCTATCGGCCATGCTCGTAGCGCGAAGGGAGAAGGAAATGCCGTGTCGATTTCGGCGATGGTTTGCCGTCGCCTTCGTCTGTGCCGTCATTGCCACGTCCGGCGCGGCGCGCGCCGATGATTATCCGAACCACAGCGTGCGCTGGCTCGTCGGTTATCCACCAGGTGGCTCCACGGACATCTGCGCCCGCCTGATCGGACAATATCTGTCCGAGCATCTCGGCCAGCAATTCGCCATTGAGAATAAGGCGGGCGCGGGCAACAATCTTGCCACCGAACTCGCCGCCCATTCGCCCCCGGACGGCTATACGGTGTTCCTGGTCAACCCCGCGAACACCATCAACGCATCGCTCTACAAAAATCTTTCGTTCAATTTCATCCGGGATATGGCGCCGGTTGCCGGCTTCATCCGCGTGCCCAACGTCATGGAAGTCAATCCGGCGGTGCCGGCGAAAACGGTCGCCGAGTTCATCGCCTACGCCAAGGCCAATCCGGGCAAGGTCAACATGGCGTCGTCCGGTCTCGGCACCTCGGTGCATCTATCTGGCGCATTGTTCATGATGATGACCGGCGTCGACCTCGTGCACGTGCCGTATCGCGGCGCGGCCCCGGCGTTGACCGACCTGTTGGGCGGCCAGGTGCAGGTGATGTTCGACAATCTGCCATCGTCGATCGCTCATATTCAGGCCGGGAGGCTGCGGGCGCTGGCGGTGACGACGGCGACGCGCGCCAAGGCGTTGCCGGATGTGCCGACCGTTGCCGAGACGGTGCCGGGCTATGAGGCCAGTGCGTTCTTCGGCATGGCGGTGCCGAAGGGAACGCCGCGTGAGATCATCGACAAGCTCAATCGCACCATAAATCAGGCGCTCGCCGATCCGGCGGTGCAGGCGAGGCTCGCCGAGCTCGGCGGCACCAATATCGCCGGCACGCCGGAGGACTTCGGCAAGATCATCGTCGAGGAAACAGACAAGTGGGCGAAGGTGGTCAAGGCCACCGGCGCGACAGCGGAGTAGCGCCGTGAGGCGCCTGATGCTGTTGTGCCTGATCGGCGTCGCGGCGCCGGCGCTGGCGCAAACGCAGGATTATCCGACGCGGCCGATCAGGGCGCTGACCGCGACCAGCGCCGGTGGCACCAGCGACGTGTTCATGCGTGTCCTTGGCGAGCAGGTGCAAAAGCGCTGGGGCCAGCCGATCGTGGTCGAGAACCGGCCTGGCGGCGCCATGAATGTCGGCGGTCGAGCCTGTGCCGAGGCGGCGAACGACGGCTACACCATCTGCATCCTGCCGGCGGAGACGCTGGCCTACAACGAGTTCCTGTTCAAAGAAATCCCATACAACCCGGAGAAGGATTTCGCGCCGGTCACCAATCCGTTCTTCACCACCCAGGTACTGGTGGTGAATGCGGCGCTCCACGTGCACACGCTGCCCGAACTCGCCGCCTCGTCGAAGGCAAAACCCAAAACCTTGAGCTATACGGCGGCGTCGATTCCGTTGATCGCGTTCATGGACAAATGGACAAGGGACACCGGCGCCGACATCGTCAAGGTGCCGTTCCGCGGCGGCGCCGAGGCGGTCAACGGCGTGTTGGGCGGCTCGACGCCGGTCGCCTTCTTCGGGCTGGCCAACTGGCTGTCCTTCATCCGCAACGGGACCGTGACCGCCCTTGCGGTCGACAGCAGGACGCGCTCGCCGCTGTTGCCCGACGTGCCGACGCTGACCGAACTCGGTTATGGTGGCGATCTTACTCGGCTCTATTTCGGCATCGTCGCGCCGGCCGGCACACCCGATCCGATCATCCACAAGCTGCGCGACGAGTTCGCACTGATCGGCAACGATCCAGAGTTCCGGCAGAAGCGCATGATCGACATGGCGCTCGAGCCGGTCTTCGACACGCCGGAACAGTTCGCCGCCTTCCTCAAACAAGACCGCGCTGCTTCCGCCCGCATCGTCAAGGAAGCAGGCATGGAGCCACAATGATCATCGAATGGCACACGCACGTCTATCCGCCCGAAGAGGCCGCGGCCGACGCGCTCGCCTGGGACGGCAAGAGCGGGCCGACCTGGGCCGGGCGCTGCCCGATGACACTGGAGAACGTACTCGACGCCCATCATCGTTGTGGCATCGATGTGACCGTCTTCAGCAATGCCGCGCACTACATGCGCGGCAAGGCGCCGGCTGAGGAACTCAAGGCGATTCAGCGCTGGTCCGATTACGCTGCCGAGATTCAGGAACAGCACAAGGGCAAGCTTTATGGCTTCGCGACCATGCTGCCCTGCGGCGGGCCTGATTTCGTAAAGGAGACCGAGCGCGCCATTCGTAAGCTCGGGCTGAAGGGCATCCTGATCCATTCGAGCCACAAGGGCCATTATCCGGACGACGACGAAGCGCGGCCGTTCTGGGAATTGGTCGAAGATTTGGGCGTGCCGGTGTTCATCCATCCGCCGCACGTTGGCTTCGGTGAGGAGCGGGTGAAGGAATATCGCCTGGCGTCGAGCGTCGGCCGGCCGGCCGATCTCTGCCTCGCGCTCTCGCGCATGATCGTGCGCGGCATCCTGGAGGATTTCCCGCGCGCCACGATCGTCGCCTCGCACGGCGGCGGCGGGATTTGCGAAGTCATCGGCCGGCTGAACTACGCCTATGAATTGCAGGAGGAGTGCTACTTCCTCGGTCCCTACACGCCGATCCGGATCAAACATGAGCCCGGGCACTATCTCAAGCGCATGTATTTCGACACCGTGACCTATCACCCGCCCGCCGCGCAGCTCGTTGTCGATACGGTCGGGCCCGACCACGTGCTCTACGGCAGCGATGCGCCACCGCTCACCTCGCTCAAGCCGCGGGCCATCAAGCTCGTCGAAGGCTTGCGTGTGAGCGACGCCGACCGCGACAAGATTTTCTGGCGTAACGCGGCGAAGCTGTTGCAGCTCGATCTGGCGAAAACGGCCGCCCATGCCAACTAGAAAATCGCCCGAGGAGCTGCGCTCGTATCGCTGGCTCGGCAAGAACGATCTGCGCTCGTTCGGCCATCGCTCGCGGCTGCGTCAGTTCGGCTATGACCGCGACGATTGGGTCGGCAAGCCGGTCATCGGCATCATCAATACCTGGAGCGACATCAACGCCTGCCACGGTCATTTGCGGGCCCGCGCCGAGGACGTAAAGCGCGGCGTCTATCAGGCCGGCGGATTTCCCATCGAACTGCCGGCCATGTCGCTTGCCGAGCCGTTCGTCAAACCGTCGACCATGCTCTATCGCAATTTCCTCGCTATGGAGTGCGAAGAGTTGCTGCGCAGCCATCCGATCGACGGTGCGGTGTTGATGGGCGGCTGCGATAAGACCACGCCGGGCCTGATCATGGGCGCGATCAGCATGGGAGTGCCGGCGATCTACGTGCCGGCAGGCCCCATGCTGCGCGGCAATTGGCGCGGCCACACGCTCGGCTCCGGCTCCGATGCCTGGAAGTATTGGGACGAGAAACGCGCCGGCCGCATCGGCGATGACGAGTGGAACGAAATCGAGGGCGGCATCTCGCGCTCGTTCGGCACCTGCATGGTCATGGGCACGGCCGCGACCATGATGGCGATCACCGAGGCGCTGGGCTTCGCGCTGCCCGGCGCGTCGTCGATCCCGGCGCCCGACGCGAATCATCCGCGCATGTGCGCGGCCGCCGGCCGCCGCGCCGTCGAGATGGTGTGGGAGGATTTGACGCCGGAGAAGATTTTGACGACGGCCGCGTTCGACAACGCCATCCGCGTGCACATGGCGCTTGGCGGCTCGACCAACGCCATCATCCACGTGATCGCGCTGGCGCGCCGCGCCGGCATTGCGCTCGACATGGCGCGGTTCGATGCGATCTCGCGTCAGGTGCCGGTGATCGCCAATATCACGCCATCGGGCAAATATCTGATGGAGGACTTTTTCTACGCCGGCGGCTTACGCGCGCTGATGGCGCAAATGAAAGACCTTCTCGATCTATCCTGCATGACGGTCAACGGTCGCAGCGTCGGTGAGAATATTTCCGGCGCCGGGGTGTATCTGCCCGACGTGATCCATTCGCTTTCGGCGCCGCTTTATCCGGAGGGCGCGACCGCCGTGCTCACCGGCAACCTCGCGCCGCGGGGCTGCGTGATGAAGCCCGCGGCGGCGGAAAAGCGCTTCTTGCATCATCGCGGCAAGGCGCTCGCGTTCGAAAATTACGACCACATGGCGCGCGAGGTCGATCGCGACGACCTCGACGTCACGCCCGATCATGTGCTGGTGCTCAAGAACGGCGGGCCGAAGGGCGGACCCGGCATGCCCGAATGGGGCCAGCTGCCGATACCGAAAAAGTTGCTGAAGGCCGGCGTGCGCGACATGCTGCGCATCTCCGACGCGCGCATGAGCGGGACGAGCTACGGCGCCTGCATCCTGCACGTGGCGCCAGAAAGTTTTGTCGGCGGTCCGCTCGCCTTCGTGCAGACCGGCGATGAGATCGAGGTCGATGTGGACGCGCGGCGCATCCATCTGCATGTCGCCGACGAGGAGCTCGCCCGCCGCCGCGCCGACTGGACGCCGCCGCCGCCCAAATATCCGCGCGGCTACGGCGCCATGTTCTCGCAGCACATCGGCCAGGCCGACGAAGGCTGCGATTTCGATTTCCTGGAGGGCCAGGCGGCGATCGCCGAGCCGGAGATTCATTAGGGGAGTCGAGCCATAAACGCCGCCGCGCCAGATCTATGGTCGGCGAGGCGGTTTGTGGTCCCTCGCGTTATTTAGTGCGACGCGGCGATATGTGCGCAATTTGGAGCAAAGCGGGAGTCGCGCAGACAGTGTGAATGTGTGGCGTTTGACCCGTCGCTTCCATTGGCTGGGCTGAATTGCGGCGACACAGCACGGGGATAGCGGGCGCGGATCAGCCGCTTGCGGTATCCTTACTGACTTCGGGGGAATCCGTAGTAGACGCGCAGCCAGCGAATGGGGGGTCTGCTGCGCATCCACGGATTGACGACGAAGGAGGGGTAGCCGTGCTCCTGTCGGCGCGTGAGCGCGCGGTAGTTGTCAACGATCAATGCGTCGCCTCGGCGTAGGACGATCTTGCGCGCGCTTGTCGTCGCGACCTTCTGGATGCTCTGCAGGAGAGCTCCCATCACTGAGTTGTGAATCGTGTCTATGTTGGCCGGACACATCCTGTTCGGGTCGAATGACAACCAGTCGGTTCCACGGTGCAAAATGGACTTGTTATTGCCCGGCCCAGGTTGCATCCGTATGTCGGGCGTCCATCTGTCGAAGATATCGAAATTCGGTTCGTACAGAAGATTCCTCTTTTCGGCCGGCATCTCGTTGATGACCTCATCGGCGCGAATGAGATATATCGGATCGGCGATGGGATTCTCGATGCAGGCGAAAACGATAATGCGCGCGGCGGTGTTCAGCCCCGCGGTCGCCGGCGGCAATTCGGGCGTCGCGGTCCGATAGCGCAGGTGCATATCTGGGCGATCGTCAAATTGATTTATCTCGGCCGAGACCTCGGTGATATAGTCCCGGTAGGGAGTATGTGTGTCCAGCTTGCGCCGCAGTTCAGTCTTGGTCGCCGCGATCAGCGCCGAGGCGACAAGATGGTCTTTCTCTAAGAGCGCCTCTGCCTTTTCGCGATCGTCTTTCCGTTTTTTGGTGAGGCTTGCTTGAAGGAACCGTCGTGAGAATATCCCCCTGATGACCAGAAATGGCTCCCCGCGGCTGTCAATGAGGCCTTCTAGCCGTTGTGTGAGAAAGGAGGAAATGCGCGGTTTAATACTCTCATAAATCGTGTCCCCAAAAAGGGGCGCATTATTCGTGAAATATTCTTCGAAACCGTGTGGGCGTCGCGACGCTCGGCCAGGCTCTCGTACGCTCTTTACGCCCTTTCGGTCATATTTCTTAGGCCAAAGCCACCACAACCATCGGGCCTCGGCTCCGGTCTGCTTGGCGCGCCATGCTTCATATCTCAACTGGCTGCGGAGCCAGAAGCTAAATCTAAAGGTCTGCGCTCGAACGGCCTTTTTGGCGGCAGCGGCGTTATCCCCCGGTCTTACGGCCGTTTCAGCAGCAATACTTTGCGGGGAAAGGACGGGATTGGAGGTGTCCTGGTCGCGTATAGCCATAAATCCGTTGGCAGGAGCCTGCTGCTGGCTCCCGTTATCCCTCCCATCGAGTGCGCGTAAATCAACCATCCCCTTCCCCATGAGTGGTCGATTTTGTACAGCCGATAACGTTACGGCGCACTTCCCAAAACCGCAAGGCGCTGACCTTAGTTCGCTCCGCCACTATCCAGCAATTCCGCACATAGCTTATTGCTGACCGCGATCGGGTAATCCCGCCGCCTGTCGCAATTCGTCAATCAATCCGGACTGACTGTTCGGGAAGGCCCAGGGTTTCAGGATGGTCGCCTGCGAAGCGGTACACTATTCCGCAGTGCAAAATGGTCGAGGTTTGGACCCTGAGCTGCCACTGATGGATGGGTTTTGCCCCCGTCGAACCCGTGCCTATTTCGACGCTTCACCTGTGTACAGTCGGATTGCTTTGAATGCTTTGTTGCGCTGAAGCGAAAGAAAAATCTTTCCGAATTCTCTTGAATGTGGATTGCGCTTATTCCGGCAGTCACCACTCCTAGGGAGATCGTCCTCGCTGGGCCGGATGAGCAGCGTGATCGGACCACAACAGGAGAAACCGGTGTTCGAGGAAATCCTCAATTGGAAGCTGCTCGGAGGTTCTCACGAGTTTCCAGGGCCGGACGGCGGAACTTGCATAATGGAAGCGGCCATTGTCGCAGCCGGCTTCGCTTACCGGGCAGTAGAGAGCGAGGCCGATTGCCCGCCATGCTTTAGTCCAGTGCTCGCCCGCGCTGCGATCAGCCTCAACGACCAGATGCCTGACGACACCCGCCAGGAATTGCTCATGCCGTTCGTGACACGGCTCGTCGGGACCGCTGATAGTCGGGAAAAGGAAATCGAACGGGCCGAGTTCATTACTGTGCAGATCGTGAAGCGCGTCCTGTCGCTCTTGTTTCGCGTCATCGGCCCTCGGGCATGCGCCCGCGCCTGCGAAGCGGTGCACGACAGCGCCAGCGCCGAAGCCGCTGCGCAGCACGCTGCCGACCAGGCCCTCGACAGACAAAGGAAATTGGCTGCTGTGTACGGCCCTGGGCCTGCGGCTATCATGGACGCACATGGTGCCGTTTGTCGCGCCGCCGGTGCTGTTGCTTCCGCCGCTCAATTGCCGCCCGTTGCCGCCGACGAAGCCATGTTGACTGCCGGCCGTTGCGCTGTCGCGGTGCCTATTCCTGCCGTGCGTGATGAAATCTACCGGGCCGCAATTGCCATTCTTGATGAAGCGATCAGGCTTGGCAGGCACGCCGCAGCGCTCGACACTGCGGTCGTCGTCAGCCGCATGGAGAACCTCAAGCAGCGCGTGCTCACGCCTTTAGCGTGAATGGCCATCAACCGCCGCGACGGCCGCGTGTGGGCACAGCCGGTCTCGGGTGTATCGCCGACACGACTGCGATGAAGCGGCGCGACCGGGTATGACCCATTCCTGCCACGGACACTCCTCCTTTCCTTTTCCTCCTCGGCGCAGAAACGCTTCGAGCTATCGCTCGGGTCCAAAATCAAATCCCTCAAATGGAGGAGCGGGGCGCACGCTGTGCAGCAGGCCACTGTTAAGCCGCTGCATCGCGGGATCGAGGCCGCATGGCCCCTGGCCAAGCTCCATGGCGCAATGGATGTGACGCGCCGGCAGCGGTGCAGAGGGTTGCACCGGTGGCTCGTGCGCAGGGGCCTTCTTCGCGTGCAGCGGCGCCACGGCGCCCGCAACACAAAGCACCATCGTAACGACGAGTGCAGCGAGTCCAATAAGCTGCAGGTTCGACCGGTCAGGCACCGTTGCCCCCATCTCGCTAACAAACTTCGATACGGAACATGGCTTTTTTATAAAACCCGAGCCTTGCCGCGAAGAAGATTGTCAAAGTTCAAGGTCCTGGCCATCCGTTCTGATCGACGTTTGCCTCGCTTCCTTGCACTTCGGTCGCTCCTGGAACTCAATGTCGGTTCGACAAGGCCGCTCTGACTTCCGTTGTTGGGGTAAGAATCCGATACAAAGCGGACTTCGCGAATTAAGCCGAAATTCGGCCACGAATGACTTATTGATAACGCAAGTCTCGTTAAAGGTTTGAGCGTTATGCGCGACTGAACTACACGAGGGGGTCTTGTGCGCCGATCATTCTTCGGAGTTATTTTCATTGCGTCCATAATGCCTGGAACGCCGGCCTTCACGGCCAGCAGGCAGGATTTAAAGGAATGCCAAGACATCAACAATAAGCCTGAAAAGGCTATCGCAGCCTGTTCTCGTATCATCAACGAGTCCGGCGGTAATGGGACCGATCCTGTTGCCGTTGGAGATGGCCAATTCATTTGTTGTCGCGCTATGTTATATGATTGTCGGTATAAAGCGATTTGGGCGATAAGAGATATACGAGGGAACGCCGCTTACGAGCAGTGCCAAACGTGCCTTAGGAATCTCAAGTGTTAACGTGATTGGTAGAGTGCTATCCTCATAGTACCACAATCTGCTCACTCAAGTTCTTGGGCGTTTTCAGCGCCGGATGGCTGAAGTGGTGGCCGAGGAAGCCGCAGCCGCGAATATTGCTTATGGCACCGAGCGTCGTTTCTCACGTGACTCCGATTGATCGAAGGTGAACGTATAGCCGACATCGCTGGGGATTCATTTCCAGCCCGAAATTTTTGCGATTCGCTATTTTGGACGCGATTGGTAGAGAATCAGACATGTGCAAAATGTAGCAGGATCGCGCTCCGACCCCCTTCGACACCTGCGACCCAGGCAAGCAAACAGCGATTCCCTACGCTTATCGGATATTGATCGACCGCCGGTCGTCATCCGCCTGTCGCTGATTATTCGTCTTCCGTATACGGTGGCTTAAGAGCTTCGCACATCTCGATGTCTACCTTGGCACCTTGGATATCGCCGAGATGCTCCTTAGCAACGCCGCGCCAGTAAAACGCGCCCGGGTTTGTAGGATCGAGCGCCAGCGCCCGATCGAAGTCCGCTATTGCCTTTGCGTATTCGTCCTTCGCGAGCCACGCGGCGGCGCGCGAGCAATAGGCCCGATCATGGTTGGGATCGATCGCAAGAGCGGCGTTGCAGTCTTCGATACACTCGTCGTACTCGCCGTCTCCGATATAGAGGGCCGCACGAAGCGATAAAGCTTCAGAATGGAAGGGATTGAGCTCGATCGCACTATCAAGGTCAACCATAGCGAGTTCCCACTCGTCTTGGTCACGCCGCAGCACGGCCCGACGGACGTAAAGTTCCGCGTCCTTCGGATGCTGCCGAATTGCCTCGTCGAGCTTTTGGATTTTGTCGCCGTTGCTCATAGGTTTGCTCAGTGTCGCGCACGACCATTTAAGCCATTTTTTGCTGCAATGCCGAATGTCTCAAAGTGTGCAGGTTTCTCGGACGCCGGCATGACGTGACTCTCCACGCGCTGAAGCGGCCTGCGTCCGAGAAGCGCCAAGGCACGAAGTCGCGGAGGTGAGATCGCAGGTGGTGCCGCGGGCGCTATGGGG
>JBAUYV010000427.1:0-4776 GCA_049584975.1 Xanthobacteraceae bacterium
TAACCGCAACAGCCCACAAAAACATGTTTGGCGAGCAAAGATCGTTCTTCTGACGGCCGCTGGCCGCGGCACCGCCGAGATCACGCAGGCAACCGGTAAGGCCAAGACGGTGATCTGGCGCTGGCAGGAGCGGTTCCGGGACGAAGGGGCTGCGGGGCTTTGGCGCGATAAGACGCGGCCATCGCGCATCCCGCCGCTGAGCATTGAGGTGGCCGAACGTGTGGTGGCCATGACGTTGGCGGGACCGCCGCCGGCAGCCAGCCACTGGACCGGCTCGGCCATGGCCAAAGCGGCCAGGATCAGCGTTAGTTCGGTGCAGCGGATCTGGCGTGCTCATGGCCTCAGACCGCACCTGGTGCGCCAGTTCAAGCTGTCCAACGATCCGCAATTTGCCGCCAAGCTCAAGGAGATTGTTGGGCTGTACGTCAATCCTCCGGACCACGCCGTCGTGCTGTCGGTCGATGAAAAGAGCCAGATTCAGGCACTGGACCGGACCCAGCCGGGGTTGCCAATGAAGAACGGACGCGCGGGCACCATGACCCATGATTACAAGCGGCATGGCGTCACGACCTTGTTTGCTGCACTCAACATCCTTGAGGGCAAGGTCTTCGGCCAATGCATGAAGCGTCATCGCCATCAGGAGTTCATCCGCTTCCTCAACGTCATCGACGCTAGGGTGCCGAAGAAGAAGGTGGTTCATGTCGTCGTCGATAACTATGCCGCCCACAAGCGCCCTGACGTGATGAGATGGATCGGCAAACATCCACGTTTCGTCTTCCACTTTACCCCGACATCCGCCTCGTGGCTTAACGCCGTCGAGGGCTTCTTCGCCAATCTCGCAAAGAAACGGCTCAAGCGCGGCGTGTTCCGATCCCTGCAGGGACTCAAAGATGCCATCCACCGCTTCCTCGACGAAACTAATGCAAACCCAAAGCCCTTTACCTGGACCAAGGACCCGAACAAAATCATCGCCGCCGTCAAGCGAGGGCACCAAGTGTTAGATTCGATCCACTAGGTCTTGTGGACTGATAGAGTTATCCACAGGACCGCTAGTAGTTTTTGTCGGCACGTTCACTTTGGTGCCTAGAACGGATTTCTGTTCGTTTTAAATAGTTCCTAAGTTTCTGTTTTAGATAGTTCTTAAGCAGATGTGCCTGCGTGGGGAATGCCCATGGCCAGCGTGCAGGAATACAAGAAATTTGCGACCGAGTGCCTTCGCTGGGCGACCGAAGCCGAGCTGGAAGAAGACAAAGAAAACTTGCTCCGGATGGCCCGAGATTTTGCTCTCGCCGCTATACAGCTTGAAGCTGGGCGGCTGCCAGGGGAAGTCGGGGACAACCTGCGGCGCTCCGCTTCGGACTGCAATGAGGAAACGCGAGAGCCTGCCCGCCCTTGAGGCTAAAACACAAAGCCGGTAGCTTTCAGACGAGGGCGTGCTGCTCAATAACGAGCGGAGACCGCTCAACTCCCCTGACCTCCGAGCACCATGTCTCGGTAAGAGCCCCAGAGTGTGTTGCCTCCGCTTCGGGGCTCTTCTGTTTTACGGCATCCCCACCTACACGCCCGCGCCTTGAAAGAGGCTGGCGGCCACGTGTTGCTGAGGCAGCGCGCCGGACACAGGGCATATCTCCATCCAAGCAGTGATTGGCGAGTTACGACCTGCTGCGGCCCGACTCATGTTAGAAGACCATCATGCCCACCATCGCTATCGTTGATGACGACCGCGATATTCTGACCTCGGTGTCAATCGCACTTGAGGCCGAAGGCTACCGCATAACGACCTACACCGACGGCGTTTCCGCACTCGACGGGTTCAAGACCGACCCGCCCGACCTTGCCATTCTCGATATCAAGATGCCGCGCATGGACGGCATGGAGACGCTGCGGCGGCTGCGGCAGAAATCGAACATGCCGGTGATCTTTCTCACTTCGAAGGATGGGGAAATCGACGAGTTGTTCGGCCTGAAAATGGGGGCCGACGACTTCATCCGAAAACCGTTTTCACAGCGTCTATTGATCGAGCGGGTGAAGGCGCTGCTGCGCCGCGCCTCGCCCAAGGACGGCCTTAAGGAAGACCACGGCAAAGTTTGGAGCACGGTCTTCTACGCATGGATCCGGAGCGCCACACTTGCACCTGGAAGACCGAGCCAGTGGCGCTCACAGTTACAGAATTTCTTATCCTGCAGGCGCTCGCCAGCCAGCTGGCCGGGGGAGGTGAAAAGCCGCAATGCCTTAATGGACGCGGCCTATGACGATCAGGTGTACGTAGACGACCGGACCATTGACAGCCACGTCAAACGGCTACGCAGAAAGTTCAAGGAGAGTGACGTTGAATTCGACATGATCGAGACGCTTTACGGCGGGGGTTATCGTTTCAAGGAAGCGTGAGAGTCCTCGCTCCACGCCCGGCTCCGACTTCCGCCATCCGATAGCCAACATGAAAGCCAAGACTTGTGAAAATATTTGACTGGGAATTATACGCCGTACGGGGCCATCGTGCCGCTTGGATCAAGTGGATGATGGAGAACTTCAACCGCGCTGTTACTGAGGAAGAATTCGTGCGCGCTTACCAAGCACTCCGAATCGAAGACACGCGACCTCACAACGCGAAACGATACCGGCTAAGCAAAGTCGCAAGTCAATATCGCAGCTTTCGTGACAATTACGGCTTCTTCATATGACCTACCTTTCGTAAACGGAAATCCAAAGGCAGATCGTCGCTCAATGTAGAGTGCCGTCCTTGAAATTTTCCATATCGATGTGAATTGAGATGCGCTTTTGGGGAATCGAGAACTCCTCGGCCAAAGCTCCAATCATCGAACTCGCCATTTCAATGGTGGGCGCAATCTCTTGTCCCCATGCAACCTCGGACTTCTTGCGACGATTTTGTAACCTAACAGTGACGGTAAAGGCTCCGTCTTCCTCGCGAATTCTGGCTTCAAGCCGAGTGAAAGTCCCTAGGCCGGTAAGCTGATTTTTGGTCTTCATAGGGACAAGCTAATGCGTTCACTTGAATAAAGACAGGGGATAATAGCTGCAGCGCGGCCTAGTCGTTGTGGTCTCCCAAGAATTTTCCGGTCGTAAGATACACAAAATTAAAGCGCAACCTCACATTGTCACGGCCGGCACCATTGACCCGCGTACAGCGCTCCGATCCGCGGAAGATTCAGTTGATCGACTTGTGTGTTCCTCCCGGCGTTGGCGTTCTTGAAGAAGCTCATTCAGAGTCTCGACGGCTTCACTCACCGTGCTTTTTTCACCCGCCAATTGAACCGCAAAAGCTTGGATGGAACGTTCCAGATTCGCGCGGCATTGCGTTAACGATTTGGCCAAGGGCGAATAGGCGAAATGGTGTGGATCGCTAATTTTGGTGCGGCTATGTTCCAAATTGATATCGTGCTCAAGCTGACCGCAGCGGCGCTTCAGTTCGGCAATCATGCCTTCGAGTTGCGCAACCCGTCGCTGGCACTCGTCGAGGCGGAATCTCTTTTGGCGAATCTGACTATCCAAAGATTTCACGGCGTCGGGCCCTCCGGGATTTCGCAGCGTGGCAGACCTTAATGCACCACTTCGGGGCAAAGGCGTCCTATTTCGCAACAAATCCGATATCTGCTTACCTACGGGGCAGGATTCGTGCCGAACCTCGGATTCGCCCTCTCAAGGATTCGCAATTCAATTGCCTATTACGGCGGGGCCGTTGCGCGATGTGGAGCACAGCTCAGTCGGCCCTCTCGACCATAGCCCCAGCCCGACATTGACCTGCGCCTCGTTGTCTCAGAGGAACTTTTTTCAGCAAAGTAGGTTCAGTGGATTATCGGACCATGATGGACCCTAAAGTCATCGTCATGCTGAAAGGCGTCGGCTCCTCGTGATGAACTTCACCCATTACGGCATCGACATTCCGCTATGGCTTCTGTTCTCGCCGGCCCTGATCGGATTGGTGACCTGCGTGGTCGGCGGGACGATCGGCGCAGTCAGCATCATCAAACGGTTGGTCAAGCCAGCACGGCGGCGATTGATCGGTACGCCGGTATAAACAAGCCCTCCTTTGTCCACTGTTGTAGGTCAAAAGTGCTGTAGCTCGCGTTACAATCCAAGGTGATTCTCTGACCTGCGAACAAGTCCCAATGGATGACCGCCGAACCATCACAAGAGCTTTGTTATGCTGCCTCGTTCTGGTGGCAGTGCTCTTCGCCGCATAACATTCGGGAACCAAGATCACTCCTGTCACCCCTGACAGACAAGCATGGGTCCGGTGATGCGTTCTAAATTCGTTCATGTGAACGCATTGAGTACCGTTCCGAGCAGAGGAATGACTAAAGCTTTCCTCAATGTCTTTGCGCTACAGCTTGTGGGCGCTTCACAGAGCGTCCTTAGCATCCAGCGGCCCCGACCGGTCCTGTTCCTGGTCGGGGCCGTTGATGTTGCAAAGCCTCAGTTGGCGGCCTCGTCCCTTCTTAGCTTGGGGTCACGGGCTGTATCTGCGGATTCTTTTTTGCTTCTTCTAATTCGCCGGTCATTTTCTGCTTGATCTGCGCCAGAGCATCAACGATCCCCTGCGAAACTATAAGTTGCTGGCCAGATGCCTTTTCGAGCACTTCGACAAAATCACGCAATGCCAAATACAAAATCCAAGCGGGCGTCTGGTCCATCGTAAGCGGTCTTCCGCCCGCACCTTGTAACGGGCGATTTGAGCGACAAGATGCGAACCAACTTGGGCAGATCGGTTCGCATATATGGTCGACGATATAGTTGACGCTTCGGCGCCACGGGGCC
>JBAUYV010000428.1:0-20590 GCA_049584975.1 Xanthobacteraceae bacterium
ATGCTGAGATCTCCGGCGCCGGAAATCACGCCGGACATGATGGCCGTCGAGCCTAACGCATTGCCATTATTTCCCACCAGGATGCTGGCCGCTGTGCCTGAACCAATGGAGCCGCCCGTAATATCGATGGCATTGGTGAAGGTCACCGAATTGTTCGAAGTCGCCGAACCGAATATCAGCGAATAGCCGAACGGGACGAAGCCGTTCATTCCCCAGGCCAGCGGTGCGTTGCTGCTGAGCGTGACCGTGAGCGGGGCATTGAGCGCAGCGAAGCCACCGGATCCGGTCCACTGCACGCCGCCCGGATTGCTGCCGCCGTCGGGGTTGGGTTGGGGGTTGACGGATCGGGTGAACGTGGTCGGCTGCACGACGCCGTTGCTCAGCACTACGCCGGCAATCTGCAGCACGCCGCCGGTGAATTGCCCCGGCCCGCTGAAGTTGAGATTGCTGCCAGTCGGCAGGCCGACGCCGTCGGCTGCCTGCAGCGACCCATCCGTTAAAGCGTAGTTCGGTGCCCCGGCCGTGTTAGTGCCGGGATTGAGCAGCGCGGAACTACTCAGATTGCCAAGGGCGCCGCCGTTGATGACGGTCTGCCCTGAATAAGTGTCTGCGCCGTTGAACACCGTCGAGCCGGCATAGATCGTCAAGCCGGCGCCGCCGCTAACCGGGTAGGTGGCGCCGAGGGCGTAGGTCGGGGTTCCAATCGAGGCATTGCTATTGTCGGCGATGGTGCCGTTGAAAGTGACGACGTTGCCGGCGCCGGGCGCAATGTTGACGATCGCGCCGGTCATCATGAACAAGTCGGTGCCGGCAGCACCGCCGGCGGGTCCGCCGTTGAGGCTGTTGCCGCCGATCGCACTGTTCCCAGCAAATGTGGAGTTACCCGTGATCGTCAGCGAGCCGCCGGCATTGACGAAAATCGCCCCGCCATACCCGTCGCCGCCGCCGCCGCCGGTGGCCACGCTGATGCCGGTCACGCCGCCCGTGCTGCCTACCCCGCCGCCGAAGCCCGGCGTGCCGCCGGTGCCGGGGGTGCCAGAGGTGCTGCTGTTCGGGTCCATGCCGCTGCCGTTCTGGCCGGCGCCGAAGGCGTAACCGCCGGCGCCGCCACCGCCACCGAAACCGCCGGCTCCACCATTGCCGCCATTGCCACCTTGGCCGTCTTGCGCTTGCGCGAAGGCAGACAAACCGTATGCGCCGCCCTGACCGCCTCCTCCGCCGCCGAAGCCATAGGAACCAGCGCCGCCGTTGCCGCCGGCTTCACCACTGCCCCCATTCCCAGAATTGCCGGTGGCCACCAAATTGTTGTAGGAATTCACCGTGTCCTGGGCCAGGATTTGGCTTTCAACAGCATTTCCTAAATTTAGAACGTCGTTCACGATTGTGAGCGCGTTTTCAATTGCCTGTTGGGTGTTCGTGGCACCCGTGGTGACGGCCAACGGCGCTTCGAAGGGGTCACCGGCGTCGGCGTAGGACTCAATCGCCGAGATCACGAAGGTCACTTCACTCGCACTGTCGACTGCCAACCCAATAGAGGCGTTGGCCACGTTCAAATTGGCGAGTTGCAGCTCTATTGTGGCAACAGGGTTGGCGTCCCAACCATTGGTGCCGGGGCCGCCGGTACCGCCATTGCCGCCGAAACCGTTGGTCGCATTGCCCCCATTGGTGACACCGACTCCAGGCACACCGTTGCCGTGGCCGTCGCCAAAAATGATCATATCGTCTGGGTAAATGACGCCGTTAACTCCGTTCGCCCCGTTATTCGGCGATGTGGGTGGCGACGGATTAGCCGCAATGTTGTTCAAACTGCCGCCGTATGCGGAACTCGTTCCGCCGGTACCGCCGATGACGGTGTCGTGCGAGAAGCTCGTGTTGTTGAGCACCACGCTGCCGCCGGTGTCGATGAAGATCGCGCCGCCAGCGCCGAGCCCGCCGCCGCTGCCGGAGCCGCCGGACGTGACGAAATTCTCAAAGACCGCATTGTTCACCGACAGGGTGGCGCCGCTAGAGACGAAGTAGCCCGGGCCACTGGCGCCGTTGAGAGTGCCGGTGAGGGTATTGCCAGTTCCGGTTATGGCGTTCGGCACCGTGACTTGGGTGGTGACATCCGGGACTTGCGCGAAGGCTGGAAAGCTCAGCCCGATCGCAGCGCAGCAGACGGCAACCCAGAACAGCCGCTCTGCTGCTCTGCCGACCCGGCAAAGACGGCGCCGGTCGCTCATTGTGCCGACCCGCTCGCCGGGTCTGGTGTTGCCAATGGCCATTCGCCTATCTCGTTCCCCTCGATCGTCCTCAAGCGCACCGCGCCTTAGAACGGCACGCTCCCCCGCACCGTCAGTGTCCAGATGTGAGTGTCGTTACCGATGCCGCTGAATTCGATGCCGGCGCTGACTTGTGCTCCGCCAGGTATGGACACTGTGAGGCCAGTGGTTGTGCGCGCCCCCCAGCCTTGCATGATCGGCACAGTTGTCAGTCCGATCACGGTAGCGTTGTCCATGCTGAAATAATAATCGGCATAGAGTCCCGCGTACGGCGCAAGAGTCCCTGATCCTGCCGCGATCGGATAAGCGATCTTCAAACCGCTGCTGGCGCGGCCCGTGTCAAAATCGTGGTTCGCCTGCTGCGTGCCGAGACTGTCTGTGTAGGGGTTCTCGTGCTCCCACAGCGTGTAAACTTGCGCCGATGGCTCTAACACCGCGTCGCCCCAGCCAAAGGTGCCGGTCAATCCACCAAACGCGAGCCAGCGATGGCCGGTGAAATCGCCTGTAGCCGTGCCCGCCGTCGCGCCAGCAAAAATATCCGACCATGCCGTCCCCGCGGTAAAACGTACGCTCGGCGTCAAGCGCCATCCGAGATAGGCGCCGACGGTCGCGCCTTGCCCGGTGAGCGCACCATTGTAGGCCTGCGACGTGAAATCGAAGTGCTCGTAGCCGGCAAGCACGCCCACCAGAAAGGCCGGCGAGAACACGTGAGTCAGCCCGGCTATGGCGTTGACCTGCATGCCTACGAGATCGCTGCCGACGCTGTAACGGTCGAAATCCGTTCCACGCACGTCGATCCACGCCAGCCACTCTCGCGGCGGCGCGTATGGTGCAGCCACCGGTCTGGTGCCGTAGGGTCCCAAGTTGGACGCGATCGCGGCGTTTGGTGGCGCGGCCGAAGGGCTCCCGGCGGGGGCGTCGGCATAACCGAGCGTCGCGAAATCGTCGTCAATTTTGGCGCGCGCCTGTTGCGGAGCCGATGTCGGGCCATTCTGCGCTTGCGAACTGCCATCAAAACAATACGCGAAGCCGCTTCCATTAGGCGTAGGGATATTTGAACAAGAGCCGCTAAAGCCCGCCGCGATTGCGTTGTCGACTGCGCTGTTGATGGCTTGGCTCGAAAGGTTCGCGACGATCGGCATCGCGGCGACCTGCAACTCGCGCAGCTTGATGCTGTCGCTCGGAGCATTGACGTATTGCGTTATGGTTTCGGGATCGGCGGCATTGTTGGCGTCGCCGGCATACGACGCGGTAACAGGATCGGCCCCGAGAGGCAGCGTTGAGATTGCAAGGGTCGCCGTGGCGCTCGTCGCCGTGATGTTCGACAGTAGCGCGCTGCCGATGCGCGTGCTGCCCTGGAAGAACGTGACGGTGCCGCTCGGCGAACGCCCGGTGACCGTCGCAGTGAATATCACTGTCTGGCCATAGACGCTCGGGTTGGGCGACGAAGTCAGCGTCAGCGAGGTAGCCGCCTTGCCGTAGCTGAACTGGTCGGCCGGGTTGGTGCCGCTGGTGCCGCCCGGAGTCGTAACCGTGATGTTTGTTGTTCCGGTTCCCACTGGCGACGTTGCTGTGATCGAGGTCGGGCTGGTGACGGTGAACGTTGTCGCGGAGGTCGCGCCGAACATCACGGCCGTTGCCCCGGTGAACCCAGTCCCGGTGACGGTCACAACGGTACCGCCGCTGGGGGGGCCAGCGTTTGGTGCGATGCTGGTGACTGTCGGCACCGCAGCGTAGGTGAAATGATCGGAGGGAGTGATGACGCTGGAGCCACCGGGCGTTGTCACTGTCACGTCCACGGTGCCGGTGCCGGGCGGTACGGTCACCGTGATTGAGGTCGCGCTGGTGACGCTGTTTACGGTCGCGCCTGTGCTGCCGAACTTCACCGTCGCGCCGGCGACAAAATTGGTGCCGCTGATCATCACCATGTAGCCGCCAGCGGGCACACCGTCGGCGGGCGAGACGCCCGTCACCGTCGGCGCAGCATCGTAGGTGAAGAGGCCCGTGCCGCCCGTACTGGAGCCGGCCGGTGTCGTCACCACCACATTGGCGGCGTCCGCGGTACCCGCGGGAGTCACCGCGGTAATCGAAGTCGAGCTGACCACATGCACAAGCGTTGCCGCGGTGCCGCCGATCGTCACGGCAGTCGCGCCGGTGAAGTTAGTACCGGTGATGGCCACGGCGGTGCCGCCGGCGGTGGGGCCGACGTTCGGAGAGATTACCGTCACCGTCGGGGCCGGTTGCGCGACGTAGGTGTAGAGGTTCGTTCCCGTACCGGTGTTAGATCCCACGGTCACCGACACGTTTGCCGGCCCCGCGCTGCCGGCCGGCGTCGTCGCCGTTATGGTCGTGGGATTGACGACTATGGTGCCGGTCGCCGCCGAGCCGCCGATTTTCACCGTGGCCCCGGCCGCGAAGTTGGTGCCGGTGATGGTGACAGCGGTGCCGCCGGTGGTGGTGCCGGTATTGGGAGCGATCGACATCACAGTCGGGGCCACTGTTACATATTGGTAGGCATTGACCGCGGTGACGGTCCCTCCCGGAGTTGTCACCGCCACACTGACGAGGCCCGTGCCAGGCGGCGTAACCGCGGTGATCTGTGTGCCTGCTGCGTTCACGACGATCGAGGTCGCAGACGCGCTACCGAACGTCACCGAGGTCGCACCGGTTAGGTTGGTGCCTGTGATGGTGACAGCAGTGCCGCCGGCAGTGGTGCCGCTTGGAGGATTGACCGACGTAACGGTCGGCGCAGACGGAGTGGGCGGGGACCCGGTCGTGTAGGTAAACTGATCAGCGGCGGAGGTGGCGCTGGAGCCGAACGACGTGATGACAACCACGTCCTTCGTCCCTGTGCCGGCCG
Source organism: Xanthobacteraceae bacterium (assembly GCA_049584975.1). GTDB lineage: Bacteria > Pseudomonadota > Alphaproteobacteria > Rhizobiales > Xanthobacteraceae > BOG-931. The sequence continues at coordinate 5,122 of JBAUYV010000428.1, forward strand.
GCGTCACTGCCTGGATTTGGGTGGAGCTGATGAGCGTCACGCTTGACGCCTGGACGCCGCCGACTGTCACCTGGGGCTGGCCCGAGAAGAAGGTGCCCATGATGGTGATCAGGGTGCCGCCTTGCGTGGGGCCACTGTTGGGCGAGACCGACGCCACTGTGGGCGCCGCTGCGGTGTACGTATAGCCATTCGTCACCGTCGCAGTGCCGCCCGGTGTCGTCACCGCCACGTTCACCGTACCGCTGCCGCTCGGCGTAACCGCCGTGATCTGAGTGCCAGCTGCGTTGACTACGACCGAAGTCGCGGCGTTCCCGCCGAACGTTAGGGAAGTCGCCCCCGTGAGATTGGTGCCGGTAATGGTCACCGCAGTTCCACCGGCAGTGGAGCCGGTGGCCGGACTGATCGACGAAATCGTCGGCGGCGCCGTCCCGGTGAAGTAGGTAAAAACATCGGCCGCACTGGTGGCGCTCGTGCCGCTCGGTGTCGTCACTGTGATGTCCACGGCGCTGTTAGATCCGCTTGGCGGGGCCGTCGCAGTGATGGAATTGTCGTTGGTCACCGTAAAGCTGCTCGCCGCCACGGTGCCGAACTTCACCGCGGTCGCGCCAGTGAAGTTGCTGCCGGCGATGCTGACTTTGGTGCCACCGACGGTGCTACCAGTGTTGGGACTGACTACCTGCACGGTTGGGGCCGGCGTGACGAAGGTGAAGGAGCCCCCGGTACCGGTGGTTGGGCTTGCTGAGGGCACTGTCACCGACGCGCTCACCGTGCCAGCGGCATGCGTGGGCGTCGTCGTGCTGATCTGTCCGGGGCTGTCGATCGAAAACGACGTTACCGCGGCGCCGCCGATCGTCACTGCGGTCGCGCCCGTAAAATTGGATCCGGTGATGGTGACTTTGTCGCCACCCTGCGTGGTGCCCTGGCTGGTGCCGAGATAAGGCGACGATGAGTTTGCATTAAGGATCAACTGTATCGATGGCTGGAGTGGCGACTCGTAGAGGTAGAGATACTGGTCGCCGCTGTTGCCGACTGGCGTAGTGACAACGACATCGGCGGCTCCCGCGCTGCCCGCCGGCACGGTCGCGGTAATCGATACAGTGGAACTAACCACGACGTTGGTTGCAGCGTGGCCGCCGATGGACACCGTCGTCGCGACGGCGCCACTATGAAGCGTGCCGGGAATGAAGTTGGAGCCGGTGATGGTGACGGTGTTGCCGCCGGTTGTCAGTCCGAAGGTAGGCCCGATCGTCGTCACGCTCGGGCCGCCGACGGCGTACGTGTAGAGGCCGACGCCGCTGGTTCCGGAGTTGGTGTTTGTGGTGACGACAAGCACCGCCGCGACCCCTGGAACGCCCGGCGGCGCAGTAGCTGTGATCGTGTTCGAATTGACGACGTTGAAGGTCGCGGCCGAGCCGCCGATGGTCACTGTCGTCACATCGTTGTAGGTGAATCCACCCGACAACGTGTCCGTGCAGCTTCCCCCGCTGACACCAACATCGACGGAGGGGTCGAAGTTGGCCCCCGTGATCTGGACGAGATTGCCGCCGCTCGTGGGGCCGACAGCGGTGCCGAATCCAAGTGAAAACACCGACTCGTTGGTGATCGTGGAGACGCTCGGCGTCGGTTCCGTCGGCACGGTTACTTGGACCTGTGTGTCGGTCACCGTCAGAATGCTTGCAGCAACGCCGCCGAACGTCACGGAGGTCGTTCCGCTCAGTCCGCTGGGCGCCGTGATGCTGACGGTGGTGCCGGCCACACCGGAACCGGGACTGATGGAAAAGCACGCGGCGAATACTTGACCGCCAGCCGCGACCAGCGCCGCAAACGCTACCGCCACGAAGCCAGCAATGCGGAAGAGACGGGCCCCTGTCATCATGCCACGCGCACCTTCGCTGCATCGCCAAATGCCTGCGCGCGGACAACGGGTTTGTCGTTGAGTTTGCTGACGAATTTTGTCGGAAGGGCAATGAAAAGATCGGCAATTGCATCAGCCGCAATACGACGGAATGCAAAATCAGCCGCCACAGTCTCGGCGGCAAATTGCGCGGCCGAGTGGCGACTAAAAAGCATTGCGATCGGCTTGCCGACCGCGTGGCTTCTCTGTCGTACGTAAAGCAGACGAACGACGCTACCGTGTGCCTCGACGGCACGCATACCAACCCCCCGAACCACTGACTGCACGCACCAGACTGCCAGCCCAGTAAGACGCTACAGTTCCAGGTACCGATCTTTGATTTTTTGGAACGCTTTGCCCGTACGCCTACGCGCCCAAACACACACATGTACTGCCCCGGTACATGCGTTAGGCAGAAGACCCTTACGCGCGGCGATACTGAAGAATTCAGCTACAACGCTGATGCGCAGACAACGAAAAGCACTTTGCGACAACGCGACCTAAACACGTGAGCAACGACAATTCGAATGCTGAATCCAAACACCACATTGATCCAACATCGCAATATCCCCGTGATAAACTAACTTCTGTCAACGTGGCTTGCGGTATTTGCTGTGAGCTTGCTGTGAACTGTGACAGATTCACTGTGCTTGTTGCAGAAACATCACACACGGGATAGTCCGAGCAACCGGCAGGTAGGATTCAATTTTGGGCTGCCGAGTTGAGCTTGCAGTAGCGCACGGATATCCCCTCCACTTCGTGCTCCACAGAGTTGCTGGCGGCGCAGTCAACGGCGGCAGCACCGACTTCGCCATTCCGTTTTCCACGAGCTGGTGAAGGCTTGCGTCTTCTTGTTGCATCTTGCGGACTCCTGCGAGACGACCGAATACGCTGGCGATCAATCCGGACCCTAGTCCGCCGCCCGTTTCGTCATAGTGGGACCACGAGCGTTGAAGTTAGATTTGCAAGTAACCGCTCAGCGTCCTCGACCTGAAACTAGCTCGCAGTGCATGGTCTCGTCGTAGCAGTGGTCAACGTCGCGACGATAGGATACGACATGGACAGCTATCGGGATTGCAAGTCGGCTGCGGGATTGTTCTCGAACGCCAATGTTCTGCGCGCGCATTTTCTTGAGGTCGGCTACAAGCCCGAGACAATCTCCACCGACATGCCAGTCAGTAGCGGCCTTCTACTGTTCTGTGGCAGCGACGCGCACGATCGCACGACGGTACTGGTCGTCTGGGAAATGGATGCAGACGCGGCGATTGCCGCGTGTCTTGGCTTTGCCGGCGGTGCGACGGCACGGGAAAGATCAGGCGCTTAACCCGCCATCGACCATCAGCATGCTTCCGGTCGTAAAGCTCGACGCATCGGACGCGAGATAGAGTGCGGCGCGCGCTACTTCATCGGCGCGGGCGTGACGCCGCAGCGGGATGATCTCGTTGAAGAATGCGGTTGCATCCCGCCCGATGGCGCGGCTGAGATTCTTTTCGACGTGCGCTTGAAACTCATTGTCGACTGGCCCGGCATGGATCGTGTTGACGCGGATATTGCGTGCGGCAGCTTCCTTGGCCAATACGCGCATCAATCCGACCTGGGCGTGCTTCGCCGTGATGTAAGCGCACACGCCCGGGTCACCTTTGACGCCGACGATGCTGGACGTGATGATGATGGAGCCACCGTCGTTCATGTGCGGCAGAGTGTGCTTGGCGGCCAGGAACGCGCCTTTGACGTGAACGGCAAGCACGGCATCGAAGATATCTTCGGGATATTCGGCCACCGGTGCGACGACGCCGAAATTGCCGGCATTGCTGAACAGCACGTCGATCTTACCCCAACGGCTCACCGTCGCGGCGACGCAGCTTTTGACTTGCTCCGATCTGGTGACGTCGGCGACGAACCATGCGAGGATGTCGCCAGCCGGACCCGGGCCACGCAAGTTTTTGCCGATGTGGGCGGCCGCGCTTTTCAGGGCGGCCTCACTGAGATCGACGAGCATTACTTTGGCCCCCTCTTCCGCAAGCTGAAGAGCGGCGGCCGCACCGATGCTGCCGGCCCCACCGGTGATTAGGCAGACCTTTCCCTGCATTTGTTGAGACATGAGGAGCATCCGATTGTACGAGATCGACCCTAACGGCTGTGGCGGTGTGGCGCATTTCCGAAAGCGAAGTCGTCATTGCATGTGAGCGAACGGCCGCGGGGGCTCTTGGTGCCGAAACAGCGGTTGTTGATCCGATAGCGATGGGATATCGTTTGAGAGTCGCCGCAATGCCGCGACCATGACCCGCGGCATAAGGAACGGCGCGCCGCAATGTGCCAATACCGTGCTCATCGCGTTATGGGGAGTAAAACCGCCTATGGCAGGCCCCGGATCAGCGTGGCTGCGCAATAGCCGCCTTGCCGTTTTCTCGACAAATGACGTCGTCGAGCACGACCGAGCGGACTATTGGAATGGAGTGACCGCGCGGTATTTCGGTCCGCTTGAGACGCACGCGACTGGTCGCTCGGCATTCAGCGCGACTCTTGCGGTGCGGCCGGTGTCGTTCCTGCGGACCTATTATATCGTCGGTTCCGGCCACAAAGCCCGGCGGAGCAATTCGAACGCCGGCGTTCTTCCCGACTGCATCAAGCTGTTATTGCAAGTGCGCGGGAGCTGCCGCGTCGATCAGGAAGGCCGCACGGCCGAGCTGCGCCCCGGGGCCTGGTGCATTTACGATTCGTGGCGACCGTACAGTCTCACCAATTCCGGCGATGTCGAACAGATTGTGGTTCAAATCCCACGCGAGCAGATACTTGACCGGAGTTTTGGGCGGCTGACCGCGCCGTTCCTGGCCGATCCTACCCGATCGTCCATGGCGCACATCGCCGCTTCCTTCATCCGTTCCTATGCCGATCCGTCCCGCGCGGCGGAGGACGGCGACGAGTTTTTGGCGGAGACGACAATCGGCCTGGTGCGGCGCGTGTTGCATTCCAATCTGTCGCAGCACCGCTCGGCGCAAACGCCGTCGAGCTTGCTGCGCGCGCGCATTAAGCAATATGTCCTGGCGCATTTGAATGATCCGGACTTGTCGATCGACCGGATCGCCTCCGCCATGGGCTGTTCCAAGCGTTATCTGCATCAGGTTTTTTCAGATGAAGACGTCACGATCGAACGCCATATCTGGTGGTTGCGGATCGAGCACTGCTGCGAAGCGCTCGCCGAGCACGGTCAATCGAAAAAATCGATTTCAGCGATCGCCTTCGAATGGGGTTTCAACAGCAGCGCGCATTTTTCGCGCCTGTTCAAGTCGCAGGTCGGCGTCGCCCCGACCTCGTATCGTCGCAATCGCAGCGCGGGCGCTCCGGTCAAGCCCGGCGGCGGAGTCGGCTTGGTGGCCTGATTGACCCGTGGCGTTGGCGCTCCGCGCTGTCGATCAACGTCAGGCTGCGCTTTCAGGCAAGACGAGTCTGTGACGACCTAATAGCTTAAGGGCATGAAGGCGGCGCAAGACCGCCGCCCGCGACGATTGCGCCGATTTCGTGGGATGGCCCAGCTCCCCCCGGTCTGCGATGATGGGCAGGGCGGTGGGGCCAGGCCCACCAGCCGATCGAAGCGGGGCAAAACCGCCACAAGGAGGACTGAGATGACGCCACAAGGAGGACTGAGATGAATCGCAAGTCAGAGCTTTCCAAGCCACGGCGTGGCGCGAGGGTCGACCGCCAGCGCCGGAAGCTTGTCAAGCTGATAGCCGCCGGTGGCACCGCCGCCATCGCGTCCCCGTGGATGTTTCAATCATCGCGCGCCGCCGCCAAGACCATCAAAATCGGGCAGATCACTCCGGAAACAGGCCCGATCGCCCCATTCGGCGAGCCGTCGAAGTGGGTGGCGGACGAAGTCAGCAAGTTTCTCGGCGACGGCATCATCGTTGCGGGCGAGAAACATAAGGTCGAAATCCTCAACAGGGACAGTCAATCGAATCCGAACCGCGCGTCGGAAGTGGCGGCACAGCTCATCAATAACGATCGGGTCGACATCATGATTGCTTCGTCGACGGGCGATACGACCAACCCGGTGGCCGACCAATGCGAACTGGCCGGCATGCCCTGCATCACCTCCGACGATCCTTGGCAGTCCTGGTTTTTTGGCCGCAAGGGCGATCCGAAGAAGGGCTTCCAGTGGACCTACCACTTCTTCTGGGGCTTCGACATGGTTGCCAACATGTTCGCCGAGATGTGGAAGTCGATTCCGACCAACAACATCGCCGGCGTGATGTTGACCAACGATCCCGACGGTATCGCGGCCAGCGACCCGGTGCACGGCCTGCCGGCCACCATCAAGAGCCACGGCTTCGACGTGCACTATCTCGGCCTGTATCCGCCGCTGTCCGACGACTTCACGGCGCAAATTACACAGCTGAAGAATATGAATGCCGACATCGCTTGCGGCATTTTCAACCCGCCGCAATTCGCGATTTTCTGGACGCAGTGTGCACAGCAGGGCTTCCGGCCCAAGATCGTCACGCCGCCGAAGGCCTTGCTGTTTCCCACCGCAGTCGAAGCGCTTGGTAATCGCGGCGCGGGCATGTCGACGGAGGTGTGGTGGTCGCACCACCATCCCTTCAAGTCGAGCCTGACCGGCCAGACGGCGCAGGAGTATTGCGATGCCTACGAGAAGGCGAGCGGCAAGCAATGGACCCAGCCGCTCGGCTTCAAACATGCCAACCTTGAAGTCGCGATTGACGCACTCAAGCGCGCCAAGAAACTCGACGCCGCCTCGATCCGGGACGCCATCGCCGAGACCAACTACCAGTCGATCGTCGGTCCTATCACCTGGAAGGCCGGCCCCGGGCCGCTCAATCCGGTGCCGAACGTGTGCACGACGCCGCTCGTCGGCGGGCAGTGGGAAAAAGGCAAGAAGTGGAAGTATGACTTGAACATCGTCTTTAACAAGACTGCGCCAAATATCCCGCTCGACACGGCGTTCTCGGCGATTCAATATTCCTGACGCCATCGCCGTTGGACCGAACACGGCCGGCCCCCTTCCTCACCCGGAGGGGTCCGGCCGATTGCAAAAGTCGTTCATGACAGTTCTCCTCCAGCTGAACGGCGTGTCGAAGCACTACGGCGCGCTCAAGGCCGTGGACAACGTCAGCATTGCCGTGGAGAGTGGCGAAGCGCTGGCGGTGATTGGCCCCAACGGCGCCGGCAAGACCACGTTGTTCAACTTGATCACCGGCGATGCAGCCGCGACCCAAGGACAGATTGAGTTCCAGGCCTCGAACATAACCGCGATGCCGCCGCACGCGCGGTCGCGCCTGGGGATTGGCCGCTCCTATCAGATCCCGCATCCGTTCGCGAACATGAGCGTGTTCGAGAACCTTTTGGTCGGCGCCATCTATGGCGGGCAAACATCCGAGCGGCAGTGCTACGGGCGCTGCGCCGACGTCCTGAAAGTCACCGGACTTTATGACAAGGCGAACGTGCCGGCGCGGACGCTGACGTTGCTGCAGCGCAAGCGGCTGGAGCTTGCGCGCTCGCTCGCGATCCAGCCTAAGCTTCTACTGCTCGATGAGATTGCCGGCGGCTTGAGCGAGTACGAGTGCGGCGAGCTGGTCAAGACCATCAAGGACATTCATGCGCGCGGCACCACCATCGTCTGGATCGAGCACATCGTCCATGCCCTGGTGTCGGTGGCGAGCCGGCTGATCGTGATGAATTTCGGCCAAATCCTCGCCCAAGGTGCGCCGCACGAGGTCATGGCGGATGCCCGCGTGCGCGAGGTCTACATGGGCATTCCGGCGTCATGACGCTGTTGCGCACACAGAACCTTTCGGCGTTCTACGGCGACTTCCAGGCGCTGTTCGGGGTCGATGTTACGATCGAGGAAGGCGAGACGGTCGCCATCATCGGCGCCAACGGCGCCGGCAAGACCACCTTCCTGCGCTCGGTCGCGGGCGCCATCGGGACCGCCCCCGAGATGGTCCTTTTCGACGGACACCCGATCGGCGGCAAGACCCCACACGAGATCGTGCGGCTTGGCATTGCCATGGTGCCGGAAGGACGCCGGCTGTTTCCAAGTCTTTCGGTGGAGGAAAATCTGCTGCTGGGCACCCACAGCGAGCGTGCCGGGCCGTGGAATCTCAAACGCGTCTACGAACTGTTTCCACGCCTGTTCGATTTGCGTCAGCTACCCGCACCGGCGCTGTCGGGCGGCCAGCAACAGATGGCGGCAGTAGGCCGCGGCTTGATGTCCAATCCGCGACTGTTGCTGTGCGACGAGCTATCGCTCGGATTGGCGCCCGTCATCATTCGCGACATCTACCAATGTCTCGGCGCCATCACCGCCGAGGGCACGACCGTTGTGCTCGTCGAGCAGGACATCAATCGCGCGCTTGATGCATCGGCGCGGTTCTACTGTTTCCAGGAGGGCCGGTTGGCGCTTACCGCCCCAACCAAGGACTTCGATCGCGACGCGATTACCGCGGCTTACTTCGGATTATAGGCGCGCCGGAATGGACTGGATCAACATTCTCATTCAAGGCGGATTGCTCGGCGGATTCTATGCGTTGTTCGCCATCGGTTTGTCGATGTCGTTCGGCATCATGCGGCTGGTCAACATCGCCCACGGCGACCTGATCGTGCTCGCGGCCTATGTCGCGATGGTGGTTATCCAGGGCACGGGGCTGAGTCCGTTCGCGAGCCTCATCATTGTCGTGCCGGTGATGTTCGTGCTGGGCTACGCGCTGCAACGCGGGCTGTTGAATCAAACGCTCAGCGGCGGATTGCTGCCGCCGCTCCTCGTCACCTTTGGGATTTCGATCATCATTCAGAACGGGCTGTTGCAGGTCTTCGGCGCGTACGACCACCGTCTTCAGGAGGGCGCGATCGAAACGGCGAGCTTGAAGCTCCCGGGCGGCCTCGATATCGGCGCGTATCCGCTTCTGGTTTTCGCCGTGGCAGTGCTGGCCATCGCGGGCTTGCAGCTTCTGTTCTACCGAACGCGGCTGGGCCGCGCGTTCCGCGCGGTTTCCGACGATGCCGATACCGCCGAGCTGATGGGTATCGACAACCGCAACCTTTACGCGTTGGCGCTGGGTGTCGCGATGATCTTCACCGCAATCGCAGGCGTCCTGTTCGGAATTCGGACAATCTTCGCTCCGTCGGCAGGCCCAATCCGGCTGATCCTCGCGTTCGAAGCCGTCATCATTGGCGGGCTGGGCAGCATGTGGGGCACGCTTATAGGCGGCATGGTGTTGGGCATTGCTCAGGCCGTTGGCGCGGCCCTTGACCCGACCTGGCAAATTCTGGCCGGCCATCTCGCCTTTCTGGCCATCCTGATCGTCCGCCCGAGCGGACTGTTCCCGCGGACGAGGGACTGATGGTCGCTGCCGCGGAAACCGTTCGGGTCGAGCGTGGCACGAAGGCGAGCCGTATCTTCACTTATGTTGCCGCGCCGGCGCTTGTGGCGCTGCTGACGTTGCCGTGGTGGAGCGGCGATCCCGGCTGGATGCGGCTCATCGCCGAAATGGCCTATTACCTTGCCTTGGCGCAGCTCTGGAACCTGCTCGCCGGCTACGCCGGCTTGGTGTCGGTGGGCCAGCAAGCCTATGTCGGCCTCGGCGGTTACGCCTTGTTCTATTTGACCGGCGTCTGGAACATCAACGTCTACGCCGCGCTGCTGCTTGCGGCGCCGTTTGCCGGACTTATGGCGATACCGGTCTCGTTTGCGGTGTTTCGGCTGCGCGGCGCCTATTTCGCCATCGGCACCTGGGTCGTTTCTGAGGTCTTGTCGCTATTGGCGAGCCTTATCCTCGTGCTCGGCGCCGGCTCGGGCCTTTCGCTGACGGTGCCAATCTTTCAGGAGATCGCGTCCGATCGGGATACGCGGGATACCATCGTTTATCTGATGACGCTGGGCGTCTCACTGTTCGTGTTCGCGATCGTCTACCTGCTGCTGCGCTCGCGCTATGGACTCGCGCTCACCGCGATCCGCGATTCCGAGCCGGCGTCCGCGAGCCTCGGCGTCAACACGTTTCGCACCAAATTTATCATCTACCTTGCCACCGCCGCATGCACCGGCCTGACCGGCGGTCTGATTTTTCTGCAAAAGCTCCGCATTTCGCCGGAGGCCGGCTTTTCCATCAACGACTGGACGGTAGTCGTCATTTTCATGGTCGTGATCGGCGGCATCGGCACGCTGGAAGGCCCTTTTGTCGGCATGCTGATCTATATCGTGCTGCGGGAACTCCTTGCCGACTATGGCGCGATCTACCTGATGCTGATGGGCGCCATCGCCATCGTGGTGATGCTGAAGGCGCCGTTCGGTATCTGGGGATGGGTTATTCAGAAATACGACTTGCAGCTTTTCCCCGTCGGGCGGCGCCTGACGCTGGCGTCGGCGGAGGACGCGCCCGAGCGATAGGAGCAGTGCATGACCAGCAAGCGGGAGCTTGTCGATCGCGCGCGGGCGCTGGCGCCGAAATTCGCCGCGCGCGCGCAAGCCGCCGAAGAAGCGCGGCACATACCGCCGGAATCGGTCAAGGACATGCTCGATGCCGGCTTCGCCCGCATCCTGCCGCCGACGGAGATCGGCGGCTACGGGCTCGGCTTCGACACCTGGTTCGAAGTCATGCGCGAGCTTTGCAAGGCCGATGCATCGCATGGCTGGTGCGCCGGCCTCATCATCCACCATGCCCATCTCATCGGCCAATATCCTCAAGCCGCGCAGAAGACGCTGTGGGCCGACGGTCTCGATGTGCCGATCGCGGCCTCGTTTGCGCCGACCGTGAAAGCGACCCCCGTCGACGGTGGCTATCGCGTCTCCAGCCAGGGTTCGCCGTTCGCCAGCGGCGTCGACCACTGCTCCTGGGTCATGCTCGGCGGCATGGTGCATGATGCCGGCGAGCCCGAATGGAAATTCTTTCTGGTCGCGCCGGGCGACTACACGGTGCGCGACACCTGGTTCACCACCGGCATGCGCGCGACCGGCAGCAAGACCATTGTCACCGACAACGCCTTCGTGCCGAGCGGCTTGGTGCTGCGGCTCGCGGACCTACGCGACGGCAAGGGCCCGGGCGGCGCCATCCATAACGCCACGATCTACCACACGCCGTTCTTTTATTACGCACCGATCTGCTTCGTGACGCCGATGCTCGGCGTGGCGCAGGGCGCTTACGAGCTGTTCCGCGAGTGGACCAAGACGCGCAAGACGCAGGATGGCTCAGCCATGGCGGAGAAAAGCTCGGTCCAGGTGCGCATGGCGCGCGCCGCCGCCGAACTCGATGCCGCCGATCTGCTGCTGCGGCGCGCCGTCAGCGTGACCGACGCGCCGCAAGATTATTCACCGCACCACCTTGCCCGCTCGGTGCGCGACTTCGCCCGCGTATCCGAGATGATGGTCGATGTGATCGACACGCTGGTCGCGCTCAGCGGCACGGCGGGCTTTAACACTTCGCACCCGATCCAGCGCGCCTGGCGCGACATCCATTTCATGTCGATGCACATCAGCGTCAACACCGAGATGAACTACTCCCATTTCGGCCGTATGGAACTCGGCCTCGGACGCGACCCGAGCCGGCCGTATTTCTGATTGTCATGCCCGCGAAGGCGGGCATCCAGTAGACGATGTGCGCGACATTTGGGCGTTGTCGCACGAACCGCAACACCCCGGTTACTGGATCGTTCGCTTGCGCGGATGATGACAAGCGCGGCTCACCGCAATCCCGCCTGCACCACCAGCGGATAGACGCGATCCCTGAACCAGCGCTGGTCCTCGACGTAGCGCGGCCAGTTCAAGAGTGTGCCGTCGAGCCCCATATTCGACATGCGCATGAGGCCGTCGACTATCTGCTCCGGCGTTCCGATCAACGGATAGCCGCCCCATCCGGCGATGAAATGCTTCTTCATTTCCGCGAGCACCGGCGGCGGCAGCGTTTTGGCGTTGGCGATCATGGTATCAACGAGGTTAGTGACAGCCTCCCAATCGCCCTTCTGCTGGACGTATTCCTCGAAATATCCTTTCGCCTCTGTCTCGGTCTCGCCTTGCACCACATAGGCGTAGCTCCAGACCTGAATCTCGCGGCCGTATTCCTGGCGCGCCAGCTGGCGATAGGAATCGACCTTGGCTTTGCATTCGTCGAAATCGTGCGAGCCGAACACCACATAGACCATGTCGCAATATTTCGCCGCGAAGTGCTGGCCTTTCTCCGAGCCGCCGGCGTTCATCACCGCAGGAAACGGCTTCTGGATCGGCTTCGGCTCGAGATAGCCTTTCTTGATCTGATAGAAGCGGCCGTCGAAGTCGAACGGCTCTTCGCGCGTCCACAAGTCTTTGAGAATTTGCAGCCATTCGGCCGCGCAATCGTAGCGGTCGTTGTGCTCCATCAGCGGCGAGCCGAATATCTCGATCTCCGGCCGATTCCAGCCGGTCACGATGTTGAGCGCGAAGCGGCCGCCGGTGACGTGATCGATCGTCGCTGCCTGCTTCGCCGCCATCACCGGATGGATGGTCGGCACGTGCGAGGTCGCGAAAATCCCGGAATAATGCGTCGAAGCGCCGATCGCCGAGGCCCAGGAGAAGCACTCGAAGCCGGGGCCGTTGAAATTGGTGACCCCGCCGAAGCCGTGCCAACGCCCGATCGGCACCAGCGCCTCGAACTCCATCTGCTCGGACGTCCGCGCCAGTTCGAGCGTGTTCGGCCAGTTGATCTCCAGCACGCCGTCGATGCTTGAAATGGCACAGCCGCGGTCGAGATTGGTGCCGAAGGTGCCAAGCTTGAGCTTGCGATCGTTGAATACCGGGTTGGTTTTGCGTCGCGCTTCTTGCGCAGGCGTGACCGCATCCATGGCGTCCTCCCTCGGCAATTTGCGCAAAGCTTAAGAGTGCAACGCCGTTGTGGCAATCCGGCGGCGTGCCTTATGATGACGCCGTCAGCGTTGGAGAAGACCATGTCCATCTTCGCCGTGAACTATCTTTGCCGCGAGGTCTTGCGCGATCATGCTTTTCGCGCCGCCATGAAGGCCGATCCAGCCAAGGCGCTGGCGCCACTCGACCTCACCAACGAAGAGCGGCGGGCACTCATCGCCGGCGACGTCGGTACGCTCTTCCGCATGGGCGTCAATGGCTTCCTCATGGGCTATTTGGCGCGTTTCGAAGTCTGCGGGCTGAACGTCGAGACTTATAATCAGCGCATGCGGGCCGTGAAGGTCGACGAGATCGGCCAGCCGGTCGCATGAAGGAGCTCTGAATGGCCCAGATCGTCGCCGGTTTCGGCGTGCCGCACACGCCGATTTTCCCGCATTTCGTCAAGCGCGACGGACCCGATTGCGAGATCGCAAGACTGTTCGGCGCGCAGAAGCAAGAGCTTGCCGCCACACGGCCGGACCTGATCGTGATGTTCGACACCGATCATCTCAACACTTTCTTTCTCAACGACCTGCCGATCTTCGCCGTCGGCATCGACAGGAGCTTTAAGGCGCCGAACGACGAGCCGCGCGACGTGCCCAACTACACCGTGAAGTCGCACGCTGGCCTCGCCGCGCATATCCGCGCCGCCGCGATTGGGGCCGGCTACGACGTGGGCATGACGCAGAATTATTCGGTCGATCATTCGGTCACTGTGCCGCTGCACTTTCTCACGCCCGACATGGACGTGCCGGTCATCCCGTTTTTTATCAGCGGCCACCTGCCGCCGCTGCCGTCGGCGCAGCGCTGCCATGCGCTCGGCCAGGCGGTCGCCCGCGCCATCGAGTCGTGGCCCGAAAATCTTCGAGTCGTGGTCATGGGCTCCGGCAGCTTATCGCTCGAAGTCGGCGGACCGCGCATGGCGCCCGGCCGCTCGGACGGCGTACCCGATCCGGACTGGGCGGCGCGCGTCATCAAGCTGCTCGAACAGCAACAGATCGACCGGCTGATCGCCGAATCCACCGAGCATCAAATGCTCAAGGCCGGTAATGTCGGCGGCGAGATATTGAACTGGATCGCCATGCTGGGCGCTATCGGTGACCGCAAGCCGAACTATGTGGCGCCGCAAATGCAGAACGGCCACGCCTACGGGGTGTGGCGTTGGAATTAAAACATCGGATAGGCCGGATTGAGCGGCAGGCCAAATTCCGAGCGGCCGAAATTTTCCGCCGGCACGTCCCAGTTCATGGCCACGTGAGAGGAGATGGCGTGCACGTCTCGCCAGCAGCGCTGAACACTATTGTCGTCCATCAGCCCGCTGGAACCGCTGATCTTGACCAGATCGTCCGTCGCTTCGCGCAAGCTCCGCACCGCATAAGTGAAATCGCGCCGCAGCAAAGTCCGGTTCTGCAGTGACATGCCGGCATAATCTTGTCGCGCCGTCGCGAAGGCGCGCCGCGCCAACAGCTCCGCGGCGTCGATCTGCGCGGCGATCTCGGCGATGCGAATCTGCACCGGCACGTGCTGGGCGATATTGAGCTGCGTATAGGTCAGGTAGCGTTTGCGCGTCCACTGCACGAAATCCCCATAACCGCCGCGCGCGAGGCCGAGCGCAGGACCGAGCAGCGCGTAGGAATGCACCGCGGTGAACGGCGCGCGGTAGATCGGATTGACGTTGACCTTCGATCCGGGCGAGCAGCCCTCGCGCAGTGTCGAGAATGAAACGCTGCGGTGTTCGGGCACGAAGACTTCGTCGAGCACCGCGGTATTGGAGCCGCTGCCGCGCAGGCCCGCGCAGTACCAGGTGTCGTCCTGCTTTAGCTCCGCGACCGGCACCAGGTAGAGCCGCATGTCGGGATGATCCTCGCCGTCGCGCTGCAGCAGCCCACCGATCATGATCCAGTGCGAATGGCGCAAGCCGGAGCACCACGACCAGCGGCCGTCGAGCCGATAGCCGCCGGACGCCGCCGTCACTTTTCCGGTGGGGGCCGCAGAGGTCGCGATGCAGGCTGCCTTGTTGCGGCTCCAGACGTCGTGCTGCGCCTCTTCGGGAAACAGCGCCAGCATGCAGGCGTGGTCGGCGAGGTAGTTCAGGCACCAGGCCGAGGAGCCGCAGGTCGATCGGCCGAGTTCGACCGCGATGTCGAAAGCGACTTCGTGGTCGTGCTCGTAGCCGCCCCAGCGCTTCGGTTGCAGCGTGTGAATGAGCCCGGCGTCGATGAACTGGTCCACTGATTCCTGCGGAATATTGCGGTCGCGCTCCGCTCGCACCGCACGTTCGCGCAAGTTCAGCGCCAGCGCCCGTGCGCGCGCCACCAGCGTTTCGGCGCTCGGAATCCTTTTATTCGTTTCGGACGCGGCAGCCGGCCGCATTTCCGCGACGCTCATGGCGTTTCTCCCATCGGCGCAAGATTGCGCCCGCCATCCGCCAGGATCAAGGCGTCTGCGTTAGGGCGGGGTCCATGATTGAGGCTTTAACTGAACAGTCGAACAGCAGACCACGAAATTTTCAAGGTGGTTGGGCTTTTGTGAAGGCCACAGCCCGGCTGTTATCGTGCGTCGGTTTGTGTGCAGGTTTCTCGGACGCCGGCATGACGTGACTCTCCACGCGCTGAAGCGGCCTGCGTCCGAGAAGCGCCAAGGCACGAAGTCGCGGAGGTGAGATCGCAGGTGGTGCCGCGGGCGCTATGGGG
>JBAUYV010000429.1:0-6416 GCA_049584975.1 Xanthobacteraceae bacterium
CCCCATAGCGCCCGCGGCACCACCTGCGATCTCACCTCCGCGACTTCGTGCCTTGGCGCTTCTCGGACGCAGGCCGCTTCAGCGCGTGGAGAGTCACGTCATGCCGGCGTCCGAGAAACCTGCACAAAAAGAGACGAACGGCACTGCAGCAATAATACGGTCGTGAGTGGAAGCGCGGCAATGTTGCCCTGCCGACGCTAGATGCCCACATTGTATGCGAACAATGATCATTTGGAGGTCACACACAATTGGAGTGTGAGGTTGCTTAATCGCTTCGCAAGAGCGGATATTTTTCCTCCCCGCAATCAAGGAACGGATATTAGGTTTCGCGGCAGGCTTCACAAATCTTTTCGACGAGCGTGTTTCCCAGCAGTGGCTTCTCAACAATGGGAACGTGCGACTTGGCGGCGCGCGCGCTCACCTTCGCGCTGGGCTGACTGATAATGAGGATAGCGGGCGCAGAAATGTGCCGGTCGCGCATTTGCGCGATCACCTCCAGGCCGCTCATGCCCGGCATCTTTTCGTCGACCACAAAGCAATCGCAGGCGCCAATGTCGCCGGCACGCAACAATTCAGCACCGCTGGCATAGGTCCGAACGCTAAAACCTTCCAGCTCAAGGAAAAACTTCAGCGAGTTGCAGACTGCCTCATCATCGTCGACGACCGCTACAACCGGCGGCGGTCTGCTGAGTTCGGTGCGTAGCACCATTACCTTCGCCTCTGTCCCTTTGAGCGCAATTCTCGGACAGAATGGCGAGGGATCGGCGCAGCCGCATTGATATGGCTCAAATCGGCGCCACGCTCGAGGCGAACGACAATTCTGTCACCCGGAGCCAACCATCCCGGCGACAATCGCCATGCGGACAAGTTCGGACAAGCTTGCGGCCTGCATCTTGTTCATGAGGTTCGCCCGGTAAATTTCCACCGTGCGCGGGCTGATGCCGAGATCGTAGGCGATCTGCTTATTGGCGCGGCCAGCCACCAAACCGACAAGAACGTCGCGTTCGCGGTTGGATAATGCTGCAATCCTGCTGTCGATTTCGGCGCGCGCCATATCGCGCTTTTTCTCGCCCTCCTGCTGCCGGAGCGCCGAACGGACGCTCGCCAGCAGCGCCTCGTCGTCGAATGGCTTCTCGAAGAAATCCGCGGCGCCGATCTTCATCGCCTCGACCGCCAGCGGAACGTCGCCTGCCCGGTCATCACGATGACCGGCGCCGCAACATTAAGCTCGCGCAATCGGCGCAGGAGATCGATGCCGCTGAGGCCGGGCATCCGCACGTCGGTAACGATGCAGCAGGCGCTTAGTTCGGGAAGTCGATCGAGGAAAATCGCGGCGGAAGCGTGGGTCTGCACTTCGATCTTCGCGGCTTGCAGCAAAAATGCAAGGGACTGGCGGCTCGCCTCGTCGTCGTCGATCACATGCACGACGGCCTTGTCAGACGCCATCGTCGACCTCCTCCTTGGCCACCGCGGCCAGTGTGAAGGAAAATATGGTTCCGCCACCGGGATTGGGGCGGGGCCCTATGGCCCCCCCATGTGCCTCGACGATTGTGCGCGAAATGGACAACCCGACGCCCATGCCTTGGGCCTTGGTGGTCATGAACGGCTGGAACAGCTGCGCGCTGATTTCCGGTGATATCCCGCTCCCGGTATCGGCGACGCTAATCTCAACCATCTTGTCCGATTTCTCCGCGGTGGAAACGACGAGTTCGCGCCTGTCCACCTCCTCCATCGCCTCGATGGCATTGCGCATCAGATTGAGCAGCACCTGCTGAATCTGCACCTTGTCGGCAAGGACGAAATCAACACGCGGGTCGAATTCGAAGCGCACCCGCACGCCCCTGTCCTTGGCGCCGACGAGCGCCAACGCGCTTGCCTCTTCGACCAGCTTTTTCACGTCTTCGACCCGCCGTTCGCTTTCGCCACGGGCGACGAAGTCGCGCAAGCGGCGAATGATCTGACCGGCGCGTAGCGCCTGCTCGGCTGCTTTGTTCATGGCGTCGCGCACCTGAACGGTGTGCTCGTCAGCGCTGTTCTCCAGGAGCCGGCGCGATCCCTTCATGTAGTTGGCGATGGCGGAAAGCGGCTGGTTCAATTCGTGCGCCAGGGCCGACGCCATCTCGCCCATGGCTGTCAGGCGCGAAACGTGGACCAGTTCGGCCTGCAACTCCTGCAGCCGCGTCTCGGTCTGTTGGCGCTCGGTGAGGTCGCGGACGAAGCCGGTGAAGAAACGCTCATGGCTCGTTCGCATCTCGCCGACCGACAGCTCCATGGGAAAGGTCGAGCCGTCCTTGCGCTGCCCGACCACGACGCGGCCGACGCCGATGATACGCCGCTCGCCTGTGCGCAAGTAGCGGCCGAGATAACCGTCATGTTCCTCCCTGTATGGCGCCGGCATCAGGAGCTTCACGTTTTTACCCGCGACCTGATCAGCACTGTAACCGAACAAGTGCGCGGCCGCCGTGCTGAACGACTGAATGAGGCCGCGTTCGTCTATGACGATCATGGCGTCGGGCACGGTGTCGAGAATCGATTTTACATGAGCCTCACGCGCCTGCGCGGCTTCCGCGTTCGCCACGGCAGACAAGCGCGCGCGGTGCAGCATCTCGCCGCGCCACGAGGCGCCGGCACCGACCAAGGCGAATACGAAGGCATTGATCGCGCTTGCCGCAGAAAACACGCCAGCTTCAGCGACGAAGAATAAGCCGATCGCAAGACCAAGCACGGTCGCGAAAACTCCAGGTCCCCATCCACCAACAGCCGATCCGATCAAGATCGCAGGAACGAAAAACAAATAGCCACCCTGCGGCGCAAGGATCGGGCCGACCACAAGCCGAAGTGCCGCCGCTATAGCGACCGCTAGCGCGGTCCAACCGTAGTCGACGGCAAGGCGCTTAAGGCTCTGCGCTCCCGGCTTGAGCCAGCCCGATCCGACTGAATTAGCAGTACTTTCCACCATGGCTCTGCCGGTCATCGAAGGCGCCGGAGGCGCCCAGCCCATCATGCGGGCCGACCAGCACCGACTAAGGGGAATCCCTTAGGGACATTATCTGAATTTTGCGGCTGCCGCTCGCGGTTTACCAATCCGGTTACAAGCTCCCGGAGGTAATGAACCATGCTTAGCCAGACCCCAATCCGCAGCGATATCTCCCGCCACCAGGCGCGAAACGGCCGGCCCATCGCGCACCCTGCTGTGAGCGGCCACATCGGGGGCGATTCCTTCGAAAACCAGATGCAGTTGATGGGTGCGGCCATGCCGTATCCGCGCAACGCGGAAATTTTCGGCGAGAATGAGCCTGCCGAGTATCTCTACAAGGTCGTGAGCGGTGCCGTCCGCACCTACAAGATTCTCAGCGACGGCCGCCGCCAGATCGGAGGCTTCTATCTGCCCGGCGATGTGTTCGGGCTCGAGTTCGCCGATGAACACACGCTCTCGGCGGAAGCAATCACCAACACCAAGGTGCTGGTCGTCAGGCGGAGCACGCTCGCCGCGCTGGCAGCGAGCGATACGGCGGCCGCGCGTGAGCTTTACCAATTTACAGCACGCGAATTGCAGCGCTCACAGGAGCGCATGCTGCTGCTGATCAAAAGCGCGCAAGAGCGCGTCGCAAGCTTCCTGCTGGAAATGACCGAGCGCACGCCCGCCAGCAATTCCGTTGAACTGCCCATGTCGCGCCAGGATATCGCCGACTATCTCGGCTTGACCATCGAAACCGTTTCACGGACGCTGACGTCTTTGGCATCTGCCGAAACGATCGAAGTGCCGACTTCGCGGCGCATCGTATTGCGCAATCGTTCGGCGCTGAACCGGCTCAACGGCTAGGCCGCAAGACATTTCTCCATCGGGAGCAGGAGGGGAACTATGCAAGTTCGCGATGTCATGACGCGGAGCGTCATTTCCGTCAAAGCCGACGAATCGATTCTGACGGCGGCGCGACTGATGCTGCAAAACCGGATCAGCGGTCTGCCCGTCGTCGATGCCAACAATGCGCTCGTCGGCGTCGTCACCGAAGGAGACTTTCTCCGCCGTGGCGAGATCGGGACGACACGGGGGCGCCCGAAATGGCTCGAATTCATGATCGGCCCCGGCCGCCTCGCGAGCGAATACGTGCACCAGTCCGGCATGAAAGTTGCCGAAGTCATGACGCCCGACCCTGTTACGGTTGGGGAGGAAGATGCCCTGGAAACTGTCGTGCAACTGATGGAGCGCCGACGCGTCAAGCGTCTTCCGGTCATGCGCGACGGGCGCATGGTCGGGATTATCACCCGCGCAAATCTCATGCACGCGCTGGCAAGCCTCGCCCGCGAGACGCCGATGACCGCGACCGATGACGCGGCAATCCGCGACCGCATCCTGGCAGCGCTCGCTGAGCACCACTGGGCGTTTGGCGTCAACGTCGTGGTCAAAGACGGCGATGCCGAGATCTGGGGGACCATCATGGACGAGCGCGAGCGTCAAGGCTGCATCGTCGCCGCCGAAAACGTTCCCGGCGTCAAACAGGTGCACGATCATTTGGTGTGGGTCGAACCGATGTCGGGCATGGCGTTCGCCTCATCGGAGGACGACGCACGCGAGGTCGCCGGAAGGGCCTGACATGCGCCTTCGCATCCGTTCGGCAACAGGCATTGCCGCCGCTTTTGTGGCCGCGCTGATATCAATCGTGCCCGATGCGGCGAGAAGCGAGGAGGCCCTTTCGCCGGAAGCGCAACGGGGACTCGCTATCGTACGCGCCAACTGCGCGCGCTGCCATGCGGTGGAGAAAGTCGGATCAAGCCCCTTGAAAGCTGCGCCATCATTCCGCGCGCTACATTCGCGCTATCCCGTCGAGTCGCTGGAGGAATCCCTCGCCGAGGGAATCGTTACCGGCCACCCGGCAATGCCTGAATTCCGGTTCGATTCCGAGCAGGTTGGCGAGGTGATCGCTTATCTGAAATCGCTCGAGCACTGAAGGTACAAAAGCGCTTAAACGGAAAGCTTTGCCAGACAGACCTCCGGGTCATCGGGATCGTGCGCGATGCCGAAACCGAATTCCCTGCACATATTCAACATCGCCGTGTTTTCCTGCAGGATCTGACCTTCAATGGTAGGGATACCTTCAGCACGGGCATATTCAATCAACAACTGCATCAGCATGTAGCCAAGGCCGTGCCCTTTCAGATCGGAACGCACGAGGATGGCGTATTCACCCTTGTCGTAGTCCGCGTTCGCGTGCAGACGAACGACTCCGAGCAACTCTCCATTCGCCTCATCGATGGCGATAAATGCCATGGCGCGCGCGTAGTCGATTTGCGTGAGGCGCGCGATGAACGGGTGACTGAATTCCTTGAGCGGTGCGAAAAAACGCAGCCGCAGGTCCTGTTGCGTCACGCCGGCAAAGAACCGGTGATAGAGCGGCTCGTCTTCAGGGCGCACCGGGCGAACCAGAACCGCCGTGCCGTCAGGGAGCTTCAGGTGCCGCTCCCACTCCTTCGGATACGGCCTTATGGCGAAGCGCTGGTGTCCAGGCGGCGCATGCCGAAGCTTTGCGACCGGCGCGATCGAGACACGCGCGTCAACGACAATGACGCCGGTCTCGTCGGCGAGAACCGGGTTGAGGTCGATCTCGCGAATTTCCGGAAAATCGGCCGCGAGCTGTGCGAGCTTCACCAGCAAAAGCTCGATGGCGCGCTCGTCAGCGGCGGGCACATTGCGGTAGGCCTTGAGAATGCGGGACACCCGCGTGCGTGAAATCAGCCTGCGTGCAAGCTCCAGATCGAGCGGTGGCAGCGCCAGCGCCTTGTCGTTGATCACTTCCACGGCCGTTCCGCCTTGGCCGAAAACGATGACCGGACCGAACGTGGGGTCATCGGCAACGCCAGCGATCAGCTCGCGCGCCTTCGGGCGAACGATCATCGGGAAGACAGTGACACCACTGATACGCGCATCGGGCTTGGCCGCACGCGCTTGGCGCAAGATGTGGGCGGCGGCCTCGCGTACCGCGCGCTCATTGCCGAGGCCGAGCCGCACCCCGCCGACTTCCGATTTATGGACGATGTCCGCAGATTGGATCTTGAGCACGACCGGCGTGCCCGCGGTAAGGAAGGGCCTTGCGGCCGCAACGGCTTCGTCCGCGTCGCGAGCGAGCGTGGCGGGTGTGATCGGAATTGCGTAGGCCGAAAAGACCCGCGTCAGCTCCACCGGATCAAGCCAGCTGTGCTTCTCGCGCAACGCGCCATCGATGACCAGCCGCACAGCCGCCGGGTCCGGTGCAAAATCCTGCGGCATACTGGGGGGCATCGCCATCAGCAATTCGCGCGATTGACCGTAGCGCACCAGATGCATGAAGCCGCCAACCGCGTCCGCTTCCGTGGCGTAGCTCGGAATGTTTGCAGCATCGAACGCTTCTTCGACCGCGGGGCCGCCGCCGACCCACACG
>JBAUYV010000430.1:0-6509 GCA_049584975.1 Xanthobacteraceae bacterium
GGGCGTCGTCCTACGAAACCCGATACCGCGCGCGGGTGATTGACAATCTGCATCGGCGAGCGAAGGCCTTCGGCTTTGTGCTCCAGCCCATAAACCCAACGCCCGGAATCGCCGTTTCTTAGGAAAAGATTATCAAAGTCGATACTTGCGTGACCTGTCCGACCTGCTCTCGCGAAATTACCGTCCTAAGCGCAGTGCGCCTGCCACGACTGTTCTCCGTGCAGTGTCCGAACTGCGGGTGGCGAAAGGAATACGAGTTGGTTCAGCTTCACGATGCAAAGGAAGCCGCGGAAACGACCGGCGCCGTCCGAAGCGCCCCATTCGGAAAAAGAGGACGTCCGTCTGACCTAAATCTTGCTTGAGCTAGTGGACGTCGTGGCTGCAACACTGCCGGCACCCTGAACGCTGTGTGTGCTCCTTTCCCGTCAAGCTTCCGCGCCAGCGGCGATCGTCAGGTGGATTTGACCGCTGCGCAGTTGAATGAGGGTGCTCGGGAGTATTTGTGTGAGTTCAACCGAGATCAGCGGCTACGTAGAATGCCCCATTCCTATATCGTCGGCTTTTTTAACGGACCTAGGCCAGACTAAAGCTAACAAACGGGACGCCGACAGGTCCTAATATCGATGAGGCGAGACGGCCACATCGAAGAGCACTGCACCTCCGGTGCCTGACGCGGAAAGACAGCGCGATGAGGAAATGGTCGTTCACCGTACTGGCAGGTCTGTTTGTCGCAGCGCTTGCGGCAATGCCATTGGTAGTTGCGGCCGAGCCGATCAAGCTCAAGTTTTCGTATTACACGTCCGATAGGGAGGTAATTTACCTCAGCGCGGTCAAGCCTTTCATTGACAGCGTCAACGCGGCAGCGAACGGCCTCATCGAAATCGACGCCTTTACCAGCGGGTCGCTCGGGAAGAGTTATGCGGGTCAAGCGCAATTGGTTCTGGATGGTGTGGCGGATTTTGCCTTTGTCAACCCGGGTTTGACGCCCGAGCAGTTTCCCGACAATACCGTGATGGAATTGCCCGGCCTGTTCCACGACGTGCGTGAAGCCTCCATGGTCTACACCCGGCTCGTGGCCTCGGGCGCCTTGCGGGGCTACGAGGATTTCTTCGTCGTCGGCGCTGTCGCCGGCGGGCCACAAAGTATACACACGCGGCCGCCTATCTCTTCCCTAGAAGACCTGCTGGGCAAAAAGATCCGCGCCTCCAATCGAACGGAGGGCCTGGTACTCGATGCCCTTGGGATGTCCGCAAAGGTCATACCGATCAATGCGACCGCGGAGGCCATCAGTCGCGGGGATATCGATGGCACCACTGTACCGGCCTCGATGCTGCTCAATTTCGGCATCTCCCGCGTGACCAGCTATCATTATTTCATACGCCTCGGGTTCGCGCCGCTCGTGATCCTGATGAACAGACAGAAGTTCGATAGCCTGCCCAAGACCGGGCAAGATATCATCCGCAAGTTCAGCGGTGAATCGTTTGCAAAGTGCTTTGCCGAAGCGTTTGTTGCCAACGATGATCGGGTGATTGAACAGTTCAAATCTGACCCTCACCGCACAGTTATTTTCCCATCGCAACGCGACCTCGACGTGGCCCAAGCCACGTACCGGAGGGCGATCGATGAATGGCAAGCCCGGACCCCGCGCAATCGCGAGTTATTGACGATGGTCGAGAGCGAAATCGCGAAGCTGCCGCCCGGTGACTAATGCTGTCGCTCGCAAAGATGACCCTGCGGAACAACGTCGGCATCTTTGTCTTGGTCCTTGTCATCTTGATCGGGGGCACCTGGGCCACCGTCAAAATCACCACCGATTATCTGCTCTATCAGATGGCGACGTCGGTTGCGCGCAACTGGGCGCAATATCTGACTGAAAACGCGACCGATCTTGAGCAAATCGCCGCCGGCGAGCAGCCATCCAACGCCAGCATGTTGTTCTTTCAGGCGGCAAGAAAATCAGGTCCGGTCTTTCGTTACGAAATCTTCAATCGCGAGGGATATTCGCAGTTTATATCTGATCACGACAAAATCGCGTCTGTCGATGTGTCGGAATTCAGCGTCGACGCGGCACGCTCGATCAAAAGCGAGCAGCCGATGGTCGATGTACAGCAATCCCATTCAGCCGACTTGCCGCCATTTTTTGCGCGGGCATACGTTCCCGTCGTCGTCAATGGGCGGCCGATCGCCGTCGTTGCGACCTTTGTCGATCAAACCGTGCAGCGTAATATTTTCTATAGGACGTTGGTGCTGGCGGCAGTGACGTTGTGCACGTTGATTGGATTTGCGTTCGGCGTTCCCGCAATCGCCTGGTACCGGCGCACGAAAGAGAAGCAACACGCCGAGCGGCGCATCCGTTTCCTCGCGCACCATGATGTGCTGACCGGCTTGGTAAATCGCGCAAGCCTCATCGACCGATTGGACACCCTACTCGTGGCATCGGCGGCGCAACGCGGCAATCTCGCCGTGCATTTCATCGACCTCGACCATTTTAAAGAGATCAACGATCGATTTGGGCATGACGGCGGCGACTTTCTGCTCAAGACCATCGCCGAGCGCCTTCGAGTGGTCACTCGCACCAATGACATTGTGGCGCGGCTCGGGGGTGACGAGTTCGTGCTGGTTCAGCCGAACATCAGTGGCAGAGAACAGGCCGAGGAGTTCGCGCACCGGCTCGGCGCCGCCCTGGCGGAGCCAATGCGGCTAAAGGAGCACGAGTTATTCACGACCGTGAGCATTGGCGTGGCGCTCGCGCCGGCCGATGGCGATACGCCCGAGCGTCTGCTGAAAAGCGCGGATCTCGCCGCTTACAAAGCCAAGGCGCAGGGC
Organism: Xanthobacteraceae bacterium; assembly: GCA_049584975.1. Lineage (GTDB taxonomy): Bacteria > Pseudomonadota > Alphaproteobacteria > Rhizobiales > Xanthobacteraceae > BOG-931. Next base: position 2,827 of record JBAUYV010000430.1, read on the forward strand.
CGAAATTGCGTGCGGTTCTTTCGGCCGGAAATGGATGCCGAACTGCAAGGCCGCATCGAGCTCGAAGAAATCATCCGCGATGCCATTCTCCTTGACCGTTTTGAACTGTACTATCAGCCGATCTTCCAAATACCGGACCGCCGCCTGATCGGTTTTGAAGCGTTGATACGCTTGCCAAAAGGAGATGGGACCCTCATCCCGCCATTGGTCTTTATTCCTGTCGCGGAAGAAATGCGGCTAATCGACAAGATTGGGACATGGGTGCTGGGGCAAGCGTGCAAGACGGCGGCCGGCTGGCCGAGCCATTTGACGGTAGCAGTCAATCTTTCCCCGGCCCAGTTTGTTGCAGGCGGCGTAAGCGAAATGGTTGCGGCCGCGCTCAAGGAAGCCAAGCTGGAGCCGTCCCGCCTCGAGCTGGAGATTACCGAGACCCTGCTCCTCGGCGACAACGAAGCCGTCATGGCCGAGCTGCGAAACCTCAAGGAACTCGGCGTGGCGATCGTTATGGATGATTTCGGGACAGGTTATTCAAGCTTGAGCTATTTGTGGCGATTCCCGTTTGACAAGATCAAGATCGATCGGTGCTTCATGCAGGGCTTCGACGGCTCGGACCGCGACGTCGAGGCAGTGGTGAAGACGATCATCGCCTTGGGGCGTGAGCTGCACATGCATGTGACCATCGAGGGCGTCGAGACCGCAAAACAGGCCGCCTTCCTCGACAGCGCTAACGGGGAACAGGTGCAGGGTTTCTATTTTGGCCGTCCAGTGCCGGCATCCGAACTGGCCGCCAGTATCCTCGCGGACTTTCAGACGGCACTGCCGACGCCATCGTCCGCAACTGGACAAGAGGGTGATCCACGCCTCGTCAGATCATCGGTTTAGCGGGGTAGCACCGGAGGCTTCGCTTTCGCGAAGCATGGTGCCTGTGCGGCATCAGGGCGGCATCAGTCAGATGGTCAGCAGCGCGCCGAGCTTCTCCTTAACCTCGGACTTCACCGCATCCGCGGCGCGTAGAATGGCGCTCGCCTGGTAGAAATCGAGCGTGCGGAAAATCGTTACATTCGGCCGGATCAACAGATCAGGAGCGGTGTGGCTGAGCTTGGCGGCGACGATGGCGCCGCCCATGACCAGCACCGTGGTGTAGACGCACTCCCATGTGCTCGGCATCTCGGCGCGCTCGGCCGCCGGAATACCGAAGACGTCGACGGCGACGACGATGTCGGCCTGTCTGGTCAACACGTCGAACGGCAGCGGATTGGTGGTGCCGCCGTCGATCAGGATGCGGCCGTCGATGACCACGGGCCGGAACAGGCCGGGAATCGCAATCGAGGCGGCGACCGCCGGATGCAGCGGCCCGGACGAAAGCCGCACCTCCTGCCGCCGATAGAGGTCCGTCGCCATCACCGTCAGCGGAATATCGAGTGCCGAGAAATCCGCCGGCACTCGTTCCGGCAGGAACTGGGCGCAGAATTTTTCCGCGTCCATTTGCGTTGCCTGGCTGAAGGCGCCGGCAAAAAAATCAGAGAGTGTTCCAGCGCGCGATTGCATGAGCCGCCGCCTGATCTCGCCGCGGCCGTGGGCGAGCGCGATTGCGTAGTGGCGGATCTCTTTGCCGGGCATGCCGGCGGCATAGGCGGCGCCGATCAGCGCGCCGATCGAGGCGCCGGCGATGGCCGCGGGCTTCACGCCCAGATCGTCCAACGCTTCGAGCACCGCGATGTGGGCGAGCCCGCGGGCGCCGCCCGAACCAAGCGCGAGCGCGACGCTCTTCATGCTCCGGCCTGCAGCGCGAACTCCCACGCCTTGGTGGCCAGCGGCCCGACCATCTCGGCCTTGGCTGCCGCGTAGGCACTGGTGGCGGTGCCGTCGCGCACGCGGCCGACGATGCCCTGAAGGATCGCGGCGAGGCGGAAGAAATTGTAGGCGAAATAGACCGGCAGGCGCGGCCGCGGATCGAGGCCGGTGCGCGCGACGTAGGCGTCCACGTAGATATTGAGCGGCGGAATGCCGAGCGCGGCGAGATCCTGCCCGACCAGCGAGCCGGTGCCCGCGTCCGACGGCGGCATGTGCCACTGCATGAGATGATAGGAGAAATCCGCCAGCGGATCGCCAAGCGTCGAAAGCTCCCAATCGAGCACGGCGGCGACAGCCGGTTCGTCGGGGGCGAGGATGATGTTGTCGAGTCGATAGTCGCCGTGCACCAGGCGCGGGGGCTGCGCCGGCGGCAAGTGCTCCGGCAGCCAATTAATCAGCCGCTCCATGTCGGCGATGATTTCCGTCTGCGACGCGCGATACTGCTTCGACCAACGCTCGACTTGCCGCGCCACATAGTTCTCGCCGCGGCCGTAATCGGAGAGCTCGATCACGGCCGGATCGAATGTGTGCAGCCGCGCCAAGGTGGCGTTCATGGCGTCGTAGACCGCAGCGCGCTCGGCCGGATGAGAGGCCGGCATTTGCGGCTCCCAGAACACGCGGCCTTCCACATGCGACATGAGAAAGAAAGGCGTGCCGGCGATGCTCTCGTCGGCGCAATAAAGAATCGGTTCGGCCACCGGAAAGTGCTGGGCGTGGAGCGCGCTGATCACACGGAATTCGCGATCGACCGCGTGCGCCGATGGCAGCAGCTTGCCGGGCGGTTTTCGGCGCAGGACATAGCGCCGCAGCGGCGTTTCGATCAGATAGGTCGGGTTGGACTGGCCGCCCTTGAACTGGCTCACCACCAGCGGACCGGCAAAGCCGGCGACGTGCGCGCGCAGATAATCTTCCAGCCTTCCGGGATCGAATCGCAATCGCTCGGCGACCTCGCGGGTGCCCGAAAAGGCGCTTTGCCGGTCGATTGTGCTCCGGTCCATTGTGCTCGTGGCGCCGCTTTAGATTACAATCACACGCGCATCATACGTGCGGACTCAACAGGGGCAACGACATGAAACTACCCCGCCGAAGCTTTCTCTCTCTGGCAGCAGGCGCTGCGGTGCTGCCGGCCGCGTCGCGAATCGCTTGCGCGCAAGCTTATCCGACGCGGCCCGTGCGCTTGATTGTCGGCTTTGGCGCCGGCGGCGCACCCGACATCCTCGCGCGCCTCATGGGGCAATGGCTGTCCGACCGCCTCGGTCAGACGTTCGTCGTGGAGAACAGGCCGGGCGCCAGCGGTAATCTCGCGACGCAGGCCGTCATTGAAGCGCCAGCCGACGGGTACATGCTCCTTCTGGTGTCGCTGTCGAACTCGGTCAATGCATCGCTGTACGAAAAGCTCAACTTCGACTTTCTCCGTGACATCGCACCGGTCGCAGGCATCAGCCGCGATCCCGATGTGATGGTTGTGAATCCGTCGTTCACGGTCAAGTCGGTTCCCGAGTTCATCGCCTACGCCAAGGCCAATCCCGGCAAGATCAACATGGCGTCGCCCGGCGTCGGCACGTCGCCGCACATGGCCGGCGAACTGTTCAAGTTCATGGCCCAGGTCAACCTGACGCATGTCCCCTATCGGAGTTCGGCGCCGGCAATCACCGATCTGCTCGGCGGCCAGGTGCAGGTCTACTTCGCGCCGATTTCCGCCTGCGTCGAATATGTCAAAGCCGGCAAGCTTCGCGGGCTGGCGGTGACGACTGCGACACGCGCGGAGGCGTTTCCGGATCTTCCGCCCATCGGCGATTTCGTGCCCGGCTACGAGGTGAGTGCGTGGT
>JBAUYV010000431.1:0-8101 GCA_049584975.1 Xanthobacteraceae bacterium
ATCCGCCAGCGTCGTCTTACGCCATCATGCGGAGGGCACGCCCCTACCGCGGAGAGAACAGTGGGCCCGGCAAGGATGATCGTGGAGAGCTTGACACCTAGACCCGGAATTAGAGAACAGAATCTGCGCATCTCGGAAGTGGTAGCTCGTCGTGAGAATGTCTGCTTCTGACAAAAGCGGATAATGCGGGCGAGGCCAGGCCAGGCCGGTAACTGGCGCTGACGCCAAAAAAGGTGCGGCCGGCCCTTGGGGGAGGGCCGGCCGCGCGCGAACCCGGTCTGGGGACGGGGAGGGGTGGGGACGTGACCGGGCTCGCGTAGCTCCTTGTTCGTTTCCGTGTTCAGCGCGGCGTTGCCGTCATCGGTTCCGCGCGTGGATCGCCGAGTGAAACCCAAGCGTTCTGATCGCTCTGCGACTGACGCTTCACGAAGCGGTAGCCGGTGTCCGACCAGAGCAGAATCTCGTCGCGCTGGTTGTCGAGGATGAACTCGCCCTTGTCGGTCTTGACGGTGAGGACAGCGTGGCCGTCGCCGTGCTGGTCGCGCACCACGGTGATCAGCAGGCCCTCGCGCGGCCAGCCGGCCTGCATCAGCAAGCGCCGCTTCTCGAGTACGTAATCCTCGCAATCGCCATAGCCGTCGTCGGGATAATTCCAGCGTTCGACGACCCCCCAGTGTTCAAGGTCGGTCATCGGCTTGATGTTGGTGTTGACCCAGCGGTTGACGCGCGCGAGATCCTTCCAGGCCTTCAGCGAAAGCACGACGTCCTGCGGCGTGGTCGGCTTGGTTTTGCACTCCGGATCGTATTCGACGCAAAACTCGACCCAGCCGATGGGCGCGCGCGTCGCCTCGCCGATTTCGATGTACAGCGGCGAATTCTGCGCAGTGCTTGCGGTCGGACAGCCGAGCAGCACAAGCGTCATTATGCTTGCAGCTGTACCTCGCTTCAGGACTGCTTTCGCGCCCGCACTCATGTGACCCCTTCCCGTCTTCTTGAGGTCACTTTTCTCACAAAGCTTTTGAAGTGCGGCTAAGTTCGATCGCTCAATTTGAAGCAAAAACAAGTCAAGAGGAGGAAAAATACAAGGCTTGTTCGCGCGAATATTTTGGAAAAGTCTATTTGTTCAACATTGAATAAAGTTGCGCGGATTGTGCTTGTCAGTGCAAGCGGCTTCGCGTTTCACGCAACACGCGCGGCGTGAATGTTTGCTCGCCGAGTCGAAACCATGCCCAAGGCCGCGCAGGGTACACGGCTTTGGGTTCGGCATGACTAGGCGGACGCAAACGCCCGATTAACTGTCGTCTGATGTGAGGCGAGCTAACAGACAGCGAACCTGACCGCGAGACTCATGATCGTCGCCGAAGGGTCAACCTCCGCGACGGATCGGGACTCGATTGGCGGGAGTTAGCCCGTGGTAAGGATCTCTTCGAGAAAGTCCGGGTGCTGTAGGCGAGTAAACTCGATGGCGAAGCCATCCTCGAGGTGGCGCACCACGCGCCCCTGCACCTTGCCGAGCGTGACCAGCGCGCCGATCTGCGGCCGCTGATCGGTCGCAATGCCGGCACCGGATTGCGACACGTCGATAATGCGGCAGGTGAGGTTGACTCCGTTGGGCATAATCACCGGCATCATCGGGTTCCACGGCACGACACGGCCGTGCCGGCGGTCTTCAGGCAGACCCAGGATTTGGCGGTTGGCAAGCCATGTCAGCTGCGCTGCGAGCTTGTCGCGCTTGCGAGAAGTCGCCGAGATCGTCATGGCAAAGCCGCTCTGAAAGCCACGGGCGATGTGGCCTTCGAGCCGGCCGAGGTGATCCACATAGGCAATGATGCGTTCGCCCGGCGCGCCCGGAACGGGTGCAATCACCGCCATGCCGCCCGGCGACATGTTCACCACTTGGCACGGAAATTCACGCCGGTCCGCCAGCATGTAGCGGCCGAGCAGGTTGACCCGCACGCGCTGAAAGCGCCGGCGCTCCTCGCTAAGAGTTCGTAGACTTGGTTTACGTTCGGCGAGCGCCATGCGCGTCGTGTGCCTGCCACTATTCGCAGGCAGGGACACTATGCACGCCGCCTTAATGTCCCGTTAGTCTCCGCGCGCACATCCACGCGAAACGCGAAATAGGTATCGGACTGCTACGAGCGTCCGCCCTCGTAGACGACGAGGCCGCGGCGATTGCTCCACGGTGTCAGGAAATAAGGTAGCAGCTGCTTCTCCGCGCCCACGCCGACGTGCCGGCGGCTGCCGAGCGTCAGGGCGCCGATCGACCGCACGCCAATCCATTGCGGCACCTTCATCGGCGCCAGCACCCCGATGCTGCGCGCAAGCATAGGTCTCGGTGCGATCAGCGGCAGCAGCAATAGCTCGAGATCCAAAGGCTCTCCATCAGTGCTTTGCGCCGTCACTCCGGCCACCGTGCCCACCATTTCGCTGGTGAGGAGGTGCAGCAGATCGCGAATTGTTTTCCGGCTCTCCTCGTCCCAAAGGCTGAGAAACGACTCGCCTTTGAGCTCGCGGCCGAACAGCGCGCAGACTCGCGTGCCGGCGAGGCGGAACGGATAACCGGTGCCGCGATCGAGCGCGACGATGAAAGCCTCACTCAGTACGTGCCGAATGGCGCCTGGCTCGATCTCAGCGCGCTGCGGGGCGGGGCGCCGTCCGCGAAGCGCCTGCCAATACGTGTAAAGCTCACGACTTGCCGCGTGTTTCATAAAACGCCTGCTCCCGCCTTCGCCGTGAGCCAGAACCTGTCCCGGATCGGGACAGGTTTGGGCCGTTCGGCGTGTTTACAGGTCAGTGAGCAGGCTGCATGCCGCGCGCGCTTTCTCGTGCCTAAGCGCCTCCGCAACGATTAATTAGTCTTAACAAAACGATAACATTTGGCTGGGCCTATAAGCGTGCATAGGGGTGTGCCCCAACGCTGCTTATGCGGCCCGAGCGTCATCCGAGATAACGGGAGGCGAGGGGACGTGACCGGCACCAGGCGGGCTCGGCAACGAGTCCCGCTGTGAGACGAACGGGTCGCCAGACCGGATCGTGAGCGTCGCACGCCACCCCCGCAGGTGGCAAAAGGGAGGGGCAAACCCTCCCTTTTGTTTTCAGCGCCGCGCAAATGTTGCCGCATCGCCGCTTGCCGCGGTCACAACGGCGACTTATGTCGGCCCCACGCAGGTGCCACCGGTGACAGAACCCCCCGAGACCCAGCCTTCCCGACCGGATCCTTTCAGGCCCGATCCCTTCGGGCCTAAATCGTCAGAGCCGATATTCAACCTGCCACCGGTCGTGATGGCGACCGTGGCGGTGCTCGTGGGCGTCCATCTGTTTCGCACCTTCGTCCTGAGCGACAGCCAAGATGAGCAGTTTGTGCTCACCTTTGCATTCATTCCGGCGCGCTATGTCACTGACGGGCCCACCAGCGCCTCGTTTCCGGGCGGCTTCGGTGCCGATTTGTGGACGTTTTTCACATACGCGTTCTTGCACGCTAATCTCCTGCACATCGGGCTTAATCTCGCCTGGCTGATCCCGTTTGGGACAGCGCTCGCGCGGCGCTTCGGCGCCTGGCGGTATGTGGTCTTCATGCTGGTAACGGCCGCGGCCGGCGCGTTGGCGCATCTTGCAAGCTACCCGGGCGCCGAGGTGCCGATGATCGGCGCCTCTGCGGCGATCTCCGGAGCCATGGCGGCGGCCATGCGTTTTGTCTTTCAGGCGCATGGTCCCCTGGAAACGTGGCGGGATGGCCCGCGCAATGGGGAGGCGTATCGGGTTCCGGCCTTGTCACTGATGGCGACATTTCGAGACCCCCGCTTGCTGTTATTCCTAGCGGTTTGGATGGGACTGAATGCGCTGTTCGGCCTTGGCGCGGTCTCTTTCGGCGAGGAAGGTCAACAGCTCGCGTGGCAGGCCCACATCGGCGGCTTTCTTGCCGGATTGGTATTGTTTGGCGCCTTTGACCCGGTGACGACACCTGGTGAATTCGACACCGAATCCAGTGGCTGAGCCGAACATCTAGGCAGACGCCCGCATCACCTCTTTGCCGTATTTCTTCGTCAATGTTGTCGGCAGAGTGGACGCTGTCTTAGCCGGATTTTCTTCGTCCGGCTCAAAGTTGCGCTGCAGCCATTTGTGTGCGCTGCGCAAATGGAACTTGGCGCCGACCCAAACATTAAACAAGCACGTTTGCCGTTAGTCCGCCTGTTGGCGGCTAGGCGGTGAACACAGGGAGGCGAAGATGACAGTCAGCACTATCCTTGCGGGCAAGGGCCGCGACGTCGTCACTATAGACCCCGGCGCCAATCTTGCCGACGCCGCGCAACTTCTCACCAAAAAGCGGATCGGAGCGGCGCTCATTGTAGGTGCCGATCATCGTGTTGTCGGCATCATCTCGGAACGCGACATTGTGCGCGCACTTGCCGAGCGAGGGGCCGCGGCGCTCGCCGAGTCGGTGAGCCAAACGATGACGCGCAAGGTCGAAACCTGCAATGAGAGCGAACCGGTCTCCAACATCATGGAGCGCATGACGGAGGGCAAATTCCGGCACGTTCCGGTCGTGGATCAGGGCCGTCTGGTCGGAATTGTGTCGATCGGGGATGTGGTCAAACACCGGCTGCATCAGATGGAGCGCGAGTCGGCTGCAATGCGCGACTACATTCAAAGCGCGTAGCGATCGGCGGGACTGCAGTTGCTCAAATACTCTGCGAGGTCGCCAGCCTGAGGTTCGCTGCGCGCCGTGTTCCAGATTGACGCCGATCACGTTATGTTGCCTCCGTATGATCGCAAACGGGAGGCTGTGTTGCGCAGCTTGAGTACTGTTTTCGCCGTGGCGGCAATCGCCGGGTTCGCCGGAGACGGCCACGCCGCCGATGTTCACAAAGCACTCCGCCTGGCGCAGAGTTCGACCACCACCAATTGCATGATGACATGCAATTCCCAAGCGGCCACGTGTCAAAGCGCCTGCGTGGTACCTGGCGCGCCGCCGACCGGTGCGGGGACCACGACCAGCAATGCGACCGCAGGTCAGTCGTGTTTGAGCAACTGTTCGTCCCAGCAATTGTCGTGTCAGACCAATTGCGCGCGGATATCGCCGTCGCAGTGATGAGCCGTCCGCGCGTTCTCAGCGCAATTCGGCGATGGATTCGCTGATTGAATCCAATGCTTTTTCGGTGGCCGCATGGCCAACTTCGATGGATTCGGCGGCGCGGTGAAAATCCAGCCAGCCAATGTCCCCGACGCGCGGCGTGATGTGCACGTCGGGCGGATCGCCGGCGAGCCGCATGCGGGTGAGACGATCCTGCATGATGTTGAAGGATTCGATCATCACCGTCGAAAATCTCGGCCGCGCCGGACCGCCAATGAGTTCCCGCTTGAGCGTGCGCTCGGCGCCGAACATGCTGCGCAAGCGGCGGAAGCCACCACTCGGCTTGGTCGGTGCAAGGGGTATTGCGTCTCCGGGATCCGCGCCGTGGCTCGCGATGGTGGCGCCGCGGCTGAAACGGTCGGCATCGAGATTGACGGCGATGACGACGCGCGCACCAAGCGCCCTCGCGGCGGAGACGGGCACGGGATTGACCAGCGCCCCATCGACCAGCCAGCGGCCGCCAACGCTGACCGGTGGAAATACGCCCGGCAGGGCGTAGGAGGCGCGGAGCGCAAGAGAAAGGGAGCCGCGCGTCAGCCAGACTTCGTGGCCGGTGCCGACCTCCGTCGCGATGGCGGCAAAACGCATCGGCAAGTCCTCGATCAAGGTCGTGCCGAGGGATTCGCTGAGCAGGTTCCCCAGCCGTCCGCCGCTGATCAGGCCCGAGCCACCCAGTCGCACGTCGAGATAGCTGATAATGCGCCGCATCGTCAGCGAGTTGGCCCACTCCTCCAATTTGTCGAGCTGGTTGTTGGCGTAGCAGCCGCCGACCAAAGCCCCCATCGAAGTGCCGATCACGATGTCGGGGACGATGCCATGGGCAAGCAGTGTCCGGATCACCCCGATGTGCGCAAAGCCGCGTGCTGCGCCGCTGCCGAGCACCAGACCGACGGAAGGCCGGCCGCGTCCCGGTTCAACAGATGCGGTTGTGACGTCACCCGTAGTCAAATGATCCTCGGTCTTTGGGCGTCGAAACAGCGTATCCAACACGATGCGGCTCCGTCTCTCCGCGCTCCTCACCTGCGGGCCATGGATGATCGGTCCGATGGAGCACGGCGACAACCCATACGCATGAAGATGGTGAAAGTCTGAATTGGCTGAAAGCCGCCTGACAAATTAGAGTGAGAACCGGTTTCAATATTTTGTTCCGACAAGGTTTTTGCAAATCGCCGTGTTCCTCGCGAAGAAAAGCCCATAAGCACCTTTTGGCGGGGACCCGCAATGTGTGAAGCGGGTGATTCGGCTTGAAATTGCCGCGATTGAAACCGAGAAAGGCCGGTATGTCAGGGTGGGGATTAGGCCGATTTTGGCGCTGTGCCATCGCGGTGGCGTGGCTGGGTGTCGGTCTGACGCCGACCCACACATTCGCGCAGATGAGCGGGCCCATGAGCGGCCCGATGTATGGCCTTATGGGCCCGCAAGGAATTGCGCCTGCGCAGATTGCGCCAGGGCCTGATTCGCCTGGGCCCACCATCAGGTACCCCTCGCCATTGGCGCCTCCGTCCGCGCCGGCTCCGGCGCCCACGCCGCCGTTTGCCCAGTCCGTTCCTGCCGTTCCGGCCGGACACGTGGCGCTCGCCGTCGCCGCGCGCTATGGCCGCGACGCGCCGCTGATCAGCGGCGGCCTGATCTGGCGCGTCTATGCGGCTAGCCCCGATCTCAGCGGCACGCTCCGTCTGGTCAAGGAAGACCGGACGGCAACGCCAACGTTCATGCTGCCGCCGGGGGACTATGTGGTCCACGCCAGCTTCGGATTGGCGAGCGCCGCCAGGGCTGTGCAACTGCGCGCCGACATGTCGCGCGAGATTTTTGATATTCCGGCCGGCGGCATCCGGCTGCAGGGCCGGGTGAACGACGTCCGCATCCCGGCCGGGCAGATTGCGTTCGAGGTCTACCCGGGCAGTCAGTTCAATACCGCGCAGCGCCGGCCGATCGCCCAGAATGTGATGACGGGCGACGTCGTGCTGTTGCCCGAGGGCACCTATTACATTGTCTCCACATATGGCGACGTGAATTCGGTGGTGCGCTCGGACGTGCAGGTCCAGGCCGCCAAGCTCACCGATATCGTCGTGACCCATCGCGCCGCCGTCATCACGCTTAAGCTCGTCAACGACAGCGGCGGCGAAGCGCTCGCCAACACCCAATGGACGGTGTCGACGCCCGACGGCGACGTGATCAAGGAGTCGATCGGCGCGTTCCCCCGCTTGGTGCTGGCGGAGGGCGACTATCACTTGATCGCGCGCAACGAGGGCCGCATCTACCAGCGCGATTTCAAGGTCATCAACGGCGTCGACGGCGAGGTCGAGTTGCTGGCGCGAGCAGGGGACCCTACGCCGCCTTCTGCAGCCGCTGTAAGTCCGGAGGCACCGCTTCCTGCGTCAACGCGTTAAGCGCGGCATCAAGCGGCATTGTCTGCTGCTTCTCGGAGCCCAAGCGCCGGATCGAAACGGTACGCTCGGCGGCTTCCTTTTTGCCGACGACGAGGAGCACCGGCACCTTTGCCAGGGAGTGCTCGCGGACCTTGTAGTTGATCTTCTCGTTGCGCAGATCGCCCTCGACGCGCAGCCCCGCTCGCCGCGCCGCCGCAATGGCCTCGCCCGCATAGCCGTCGGCGTCCGAGGTAATGGTCGCCACCACCGCCTGCAGCGGCGACAGCCACAGCGGCAGGTGTCCGGCATAGTGTTCGATCATGATGCCGGTGAAGCGTTCCAGCGAACCGAACATCGCGCGGTGCAGCATCACGGGTGTCACCTTGTTCGAGTGCTCGTCGATGTAGAACGCGCCGAGCCGGCCGGGCATGTTGAGGTCGACCTGCACGGTGCCGCATTGCCAGTCGCGGCCGATGGCGTCGCGCAGCACATATTCGAGCTTCGGCCCGTAGAAGGCGCCTTCGCCTTTATTGAGCGCCCATGGCCGGCCCGCGGCCTCGAGCGCTTTCATCAACGCGGCTTCGGCCTTGTCCCACAC
>JBAUYV010000432.1:0-7065 GCA_049584975.1 Xanthobacteraceae bacterium
GCACCTCCCGCGCCGGCCCTAGTACCGGCAGGCATGATGCCCGAAGCCGCCCGGGTGCGGCAGTGACGAACCGCCGCCCGCAGGCACCGCACTCGCTCCACCAACCGCTGTCACCTGGCTGGCGTCCCTTCACGACGAGCGAGATTCGGGGTGACTTGTATCGACAGGTGAGACGAATGTCAAGGGATAAGGTCGCGGCAGGGGTGACGACAAGCGCCCGGCTGCGGGTTTTGGCCTTCGCAGACAGCGGAACTTTGTCCTTAGCCTGCAAGCCCGCGGCCGCATCGGCGTGCGGCCGACTCCGACAGGTCGAGCGAGTTGCATAGACTCCGCCCTGCGCAGCGCTCTGCCACTCGCGATGGCGTGCACATCGTGGCCCGCCGACTTCGGGTGAGCACAACGTCCCGCGTCAACTTCATCACGCTGCACGAGCCTAGTTACAGAAATATCAGGGGGTATGTCTGGGCGACCGGCGGCCGTCCATGGACGCGGCCACTCGCACCTTGATACCATGTTTATGATTTCGAGCCGCAGTTGCGGCCGGGTATTCCGCCATAGTCACAACGGTGCGTCTGCTGCTCACGACATGGGGGGGGCTGATGTCGACGGTTTGCGCAATCCGCGGGGCGCGCCTGCTTGCGTTAGTGACTCTCGCGTTCGCTGCCGTGCTGTCCGCCGCCTCATACGCAAGAGCCGACCCGCCAGAAGGGATCGCGATCAAGTGCCAACCCAGTCCGACGGTTGCACCGGACGGCAATAGCGGAACAATGATCAACCTCAAGTGCGATGCCGATGCAAAAGTTGAGTTGCTGGTAGAGACGGATCAGGGAGAAAAGGCCGCCCTCAAGTGCGATACCCCTGCAACAGTCAGCCAGCCTGCACTGCCCGACAAGCGCGCAACGATCACGCTCCAGTGCCATCCCGATGTAAATGTACGCCTGCCGAGAAAGGACAGTCACGGGCAGGACGTGGCGCTGAAGTGCGATACCCCTGCAACAGTCAGCCAGTCCGCACCGCCCCAGAATAGCGTAACGATCACGCTCCAGTGCCATCCCAATGTAAAAGTTGTAACAGTTGAACTGATAGCAAAAACCGACCAAGGAGAGAGGGTCACCCTCAACTGCGGCACCGATACAACTGTTGGTCAGCCTACGCTGCCGGACAATATCGCGACGATCACGCTCAAGCAGTGCGAAGTCCAAGTCCATGTAAGGGTTGAACTGGCAACGCAGACGCAGTTGACGCTTAACTGCGATCCTGGAACACCGGAAGCCACGTATATCTTGGATCAACCCACTAAGACCGTGACGTATCGCAACCCTAAAGTCCGCCCCGAAGAGACCGTCGCGAAAAAGTGCCCGCAGAAAAGGTGCGACCTTGGCGAGTTTAACTTCATTTATTGTGAAACCTGGAAGGCACAATTCATTAATAACGTCGTGGATTGGATCAGATGCGATATGGACGCAGGGACGCCTGGATCGAATGATGAGCAGAAGGACGAGGTGACAATCGACCTGCAAACCGGAGTGATGCGCCAGAAATTTACCGGCAACGCCGTTAAGGGGATGGCAGACAGAACCTGGAACTGCAAAGTCGTCAAACCAAAGCTCATTACAGCAAAAGCCGAGGCAGAGAAAATCATTACAGAAAAGACGACTTCGGAAAAAGTCACAACAGACAAAAGCGGGGCAGTCCTTCCACGGAAAACACGACCACGGAAACAACCACGACCGAAAAAGGTTCGCCCGCCGACAAATGATCCCTTTGCTTTCTGTTGCGAGCGGTTGATCTCAACTGCTCGTCGGGCGTCTTAGGTCAGGCCTCGGCCAAGGAACCAACGCGGGCCGTGCGTCGAATCGGTGGTCATGGCGGACGCGGTATGCGACCGCTTTGCTGAATTCGCGCGCTTCGGCTGCAAACTCGCTTGACATACCCGCATGCGTTGTTATCCTATGGTAACAGGGTAAGCGCTGGGCTGAAGAAAACAGCGCACGGGCAGCGGGGCTTGTTGGATGGCAGAACGCCACCAACCGAGAAGAATTTCATAACCGCCTGAACTTGAAGTTTTTCGTTCTCGAACGGCGATCCTGGGGGAAGCCGTCGTGGGTGTTGTCGTGCGTATTGGCAAGTGCGTGATCGTTGCCGGGATTTTAGGTCTTTCCGGCGGCTGCCAGAGCGTCGGTCCAATCGCGATCGACCAAGGCCGCGAGCGCTACAATCACATCATCCAAGAGACCTCGAAGCAGCAAACCTTCGCAAATATCATTAGGGTCTACCGCCATGACCCGACTACGTTCATGGACGTAACCGAAGTGGACGCGTCGACCACGGTCTCAGGCTCGGTCAGCGGCGGCCTGACCAATATGGGCGCTACCCCTGGAATCAGAAGCACAACGGCGGGCACAATCAGCGGTCAAATAGGCAACGTCGGCGGCGGCGTGACATATACCGAGGCGCCGCTTATCCGCTACCAGCCTCTGCTCGGCCAGGCGCTTGTCGGACAATTGGCTACGCCAGTCAGCCCCGATGCGATGGCGTCGTTATATGATTCAAGCTGGGGTATTACTCCGTTGTTGAATGTTGCGGCGGCCTACCTGACGCCCGACTATACTGAAAATTATGCCGTGCTGAACACCATTACCTACCTCGATAATGGTGGTCACCTGGAGTTGGTGGCCGAAAAATCCGAACTCACCAAGGGAAACGATTCGACGGCGAGCGGTCCCATAAAAAAAAGCAATTCGGGGAGCGTCACCCTGGAGGTGACCAACAAGGCCACCACTACCAGCTCGACCGATTCCTTAGTCATTTACTATCTGTCTCCGCACGGGAAAGCCCATCTGAAACCCCACACTCGCGAAGACTCCGAACGGCCGAGGGAAATGTGGAATCGACTCCTTGAGATGTACGGCGGGACGCAAGCAAGATCTGCGCAAAAGACAGGCACAATGTGCCCTGCAGGTAACTGCATCAACGCCGCGCCTGACCGAATCGAGTTGCGCACCAAGCCGGTGATGGCAGATAAAATGACTGCCGCGCATCTTACAATCGGTGCACCTGTGATGCGAACGTATTCAGCTCTGGGCATTCTCAAGAACGCAACCGAACAGCCCCGCCCCAGGTTTGGATTCGTAACGCGTGAGCAGTATGAAAGTATCACCAGCATCACCTCTCATCCATGGAACAACTTTCGCCCTGAATCGGACGGCGACCCAGAGCTGAACTTTTATACGTTGCTGCCAAACTCGGGTGAAGAGAATGAAGGCGACGAAGATCCAAAGCAGAAAGACTCAGCAATAGGAAAGGCAATGGACAAGAAAGTATGCGATTGGCTCTACAAGTTTCCCGGCAACCCGTATGTCCCGTATGTTTATTATCCGCAAGGTAAGTTCAACTATGATGAGTTTATCGGGGTTAACCGCGCTCTGGGCCGCCTCCGGCGCTATATCCTTATCATCCACAGCGATAGTCTACCCGCGGACCCCTACGTCGCTTATTTCGATCATGGCGAGTGGTATTATATCGCGCGGGACGACCAGATTTCCCAGAAGAACTTCCAGCTGATAACCTTGTTCATGACCATCATGGCGGTTCCCGGGGCGGCGCAACAACCGCTGACTCCTGCAATAAGCGTCGGTGGCGGTGGTTGAGCAGGTGGTGCCGGGCGCGCTCGCAAGCGTTACAATCGAGCGCTCCGCCCAACTGAGCAAGCGTAGCCCGGATTGAGCCAACGGGTCTGCCCGAAGTGGCCGGCCCGATGACAGGCCCGCGAAATCCGGGGAGCGGCCGTCGCCCTCAAACGCGAAAAATCAAGACTCCGATCTGCCCTCCAGCGCCGGCCAGCGGCTGAATGCGATGATGTAGAGCGTGATGATGTTGGCGATCGGTACGAACATCAGAAGCGCCCACCAGCCGCTGTGACCGGTTCTTTTGAAAATGCGGAAGTAGGGCAAAAGAATCACCACCAGGATGATGATGACGAAGACCGCGCCAATCAGCACGGTAACCGGATCATGCTCGTCCATTGGAATGGACCTCTACGGTTCGAGAAATCCGCCGCTGGTGGTTTTCCTTCGGCATCTGCTGGAGTGCGGTTCCCTCGGGCGTCCGGCTCACTTCCGCGGCAGCGGCCAGGAGGGGTGATCGCGCCCGCTCCAGGTGACTTCGGTGAAGCGGGCATCGCCGACGAGGCGAAGCCGTTCGTCCCAGCCCTTATCCTTGCGCGTCCCGGTGGGTTTGCCGCCGGTGCGCGCGGCTTCGGTGGTCCCGGTGCGCGCGGCTTCGGTGGTCTTGGGCTGGACATTCTTCGCCGTCTTCTTGGCCATAGGTGCTCCTCCAGACGCACTCGACGTCGTCTGCCCGGATTGTCCTCCAACCGGGCCCGACAGCGCAACGCCTCAGGAGCGACGGCCTACTGTACGTCGCAGGGCAGCATGTACATTTTCAAGACCACCGAGAGATGGCTCTCTTTAGTCTGCGTGCGCGTCTCGATGAATGGGCCGCGGTCATCGGCACTGAACTGAAGCGCGCTCCCCATCAGGATTTCGTCCCAGGGGATAGGCCGGCCAATATGGCGCGGCCGCGCTTCGACAAGCTGCTTGTCGGAGCCGTGCGCGATCAAGCCATCGACCGACATCAGCAGCGTGCGCGGGAAGCCGCGCTCATGATGGCAGCGCTCATCCTGCCAAATCTTCTGCTCGGGCGAGCCTTTGGCCAGATCGAAATTGGCGATGGTGACCGGCACGTCGCCGAAGAAACTCGTCTCCTGCGAATGATCCGACACGCGAACGATGAATCGCAACGTTGTGGCGGGAGTCTCCTTGGCTGCTTGATCTTTGGGAGCCGGTTCCGGGGAAGCTTGGTCTTTCGGCGCGCCGGCATTGTCCGCGGTCTGCAGATCGGGGTCGTTCGATTTTACGGACAGATAAAGCACATGCTTGACCCCGCGCACCGGCGATGGCGGGCTCTGCGCCGTCCCCTGGGCGGCTGCGAAACCGTACGCAGCAAACATAAGTGCCGCGCACAGCACGGCGCCGGTCGCCAGCCGTTGGGTAAAGAGCATCACGACAATCTAGTGGTCCGATTCTAACATTCGCATCCGGGTTCGGCAGGCTATCATGCGAATGTTAGAATCAAAGGACCACTAGAAAATATAAGTGCTAGTGGAGCTTTGGATTTGACATTCGCTTCACGAGTTCACGGCTAGGTGGGTAGCGAATGTCAAATCCGCTCCACTAGCCCCGCCGCGGCGGGGCGCTACGTTTGGGGCAGGGCGGGGCAAACGATAGCGCATCGTGATTGACAATGAATTTAACACGCCGCGCGTTCGTTGCCGGCCGGGCTTTCCACAGTGTCCGCTATCCGGTTGCTCTTGATTGAGCCGCGGTGGCACACTGCCAAGGGGTTGCGGAGCAGCGAAAGGTCGCGGGGCAATCAAGACGTTGTAGGGCTCTTCACCGTGATCCGCGGCTAAACCGGGAGATGGTCATGAAGTTTTTGCTGCTCACGATGGGGCTCGTAGCCGGCGGTGTGGCGATGTCGTCATCCGCGCAAGCACAAAATTATCCGTGGTGCGCGGTTCTGAACATGGGAGATGCGGCCTACAATTGTGGCTTCCTGACGGTGCAGCAGTGCATGGATTCGGTGAGCGGCATCGGCGGATTCTGCATGCGCAACACCACATATCGGGGCCCCGAGCCGAACGTGCGGCGGCCGTACGCGGCGCATTAACACGCGCGCCACGGCTGCCTGCGGAACCGCGATCCGGCCGGTCTTTACGTTGACACTTTTCCTAAATATGCACGCTGGCTGGCCCTGGCGCGCAAGGCCAGGGCGGATTTCGCCGGGGCGCGATCCGCGCTAGATTACACGGCAGCTCACTGGATCAACGGCCGGTATTCGATCAAGGTCGGTCATGGCGATGCCCAACGGCAAGTGGCTTGGTTCGCGGCGGGCGGCGATTGCGTTTGCGATTGCCGTCGTGGCCGCGCTGCTGCCGCTCGCCGCGCACGCGCAGTTCTTCGGCACCTGGGATGACCGGCCGGGCCGCCGCCAGCAGGGCTCGGGCGGATTCTTCCCGTTCTTCGACCGCCCGTACAACCCGCAGCAGCCTTACGGTACGCAGCCCGGCTACGGGGCGCCGCGGCCGGAGGATTTCTCCAAGGCGCCGCCGCCGCGCAAGCTCGAGACGCAGCCGGCAAGCACTATCGTGGTGATCGGCGACTCGCTCGCCGATTGGCTCGCCTACGGACTTGAGGACATCTATGCTGACCAGCCGCAGCTCGGCGTCGAACGCAGAATCCGGGCGAACTCCGGCCTCATCCATTACGAGCCGCGCAACGACACACTGGAATGGTCGCAAGCCGTCAAGGATATCCTGGCGACGGAGAAGCCCGCCGCCATCGTGGTGATGCTTGGCTTGAATGATCGCGTGCCGTTCAAGGTGCAGCCCGGCAGCGGCAAGCCTGATGCGAAGCCAGAGGGCAAGCAACCGGCGGCTGGCGCCAACACCACCGGGAAGCCGGAAGGCAAGCAGCCTGCGGCGGGCGCCAACGTGCCGGCGGGGCAAACGGCGCAGCAGCCGGCGCCTGCCGCTGGTGCGCAACCGTCCGAGGAACAAGCGGCTGCCGCCGCGGCCGAACCGCCGCACCCGACGCCGGGCGGCACCTACGAGTTTCACACCGACGAATGGGCGGAGCTTTACACAAAGCGCATCGACGACATGATTGCGGTGCTCAAGAGCAAGGGCGTGCCCGTTCTCTGGGTCGGGCTGCCCGCGGTGCGCGGCCCGCGCGCCACCGGCGAAATGAGCTACCTCGACGATCTCTTTCACGCGCGCGCCGACAAGGCCGGGATCGTCTACGTCGATGTCTGGGACGGCTTCGTCGACGAGAACGGGCGCTACACCGTGCAGGGGCCGGATTTCGAAGGTCAGATTCGCCGGCTGCGTTCGGGCGACGGCGTGCACTTCTCCAAGGCCGGCGCCGAGAAGCTTGCGCATTATGTGGAGCAAGAGTTGACCCACGTGATGGCGAACCCGGTCGTGCCGGTTGCGTTACCGGGGCC
>JBAUYV010000433.1:0-22180 GCA_049584975.1 Xanthobacteraceae bacterium
TGTGGCGGAATTTCTGCCAGGCGTTGGCGCCGTCGATGGCGGCGGCCTCATAGAGTTGCTCCGGCACGGATTTGAGCGCCGCCAGATACATGATCAAAAAGAACGGCGCGCCGTACCAAACGTTGACGAGGATCACGGAAAAGCGCGCCCACGCCGGCTGGCTCAGCCACGGAATTTCGCTCAATCCGAGCCCGCTGAGGACCCAGTTAATCGCCGAGTGGGTGGGGTCGAAAAGCCACCACCACCCCAGCGACGACAGCGCGAGCGGAATGACCCACGGTACCAACAGCATGCCGCGCCACTTGCGCTGGCCTTTGGCGGGCAGGTTGTTGATGAGATGTGCCGTGATCAGCCCGATCAGCGCTTTGAAGAATACGGCGCTAAGCGCGAAGATGGCCGATTGCTGGACCACCATCCAGAAGACGTCGCGCGAGAGCAGGAAGCGAAAATTACCCAGGCCGATGAAGTGGGTCTGCGCCCGGTTCAGCATCGACAGATAGATTGAATAGAACGCCGGATAGATGACAAGGCCGCTGATGATAAGGATCAGCGGCAGGCACATGGCGAACGCGACCGTGGAGCGCCGGCGCAGGAAAAGCCGCAAGCGCTCCTTGGCGAGCAGTGGAGGGCTTAGACTTTGTAGTCCGGGCGACCAGGTCTGGACGGTGTCGGCCATGTTTTGCCGCTGACCTTTTGTTGCCGCCGACCCTTGCGGATCAGCTTCACGCTTCAGTCGATAAGTCCAATTTCATCATTCCGGGGCTCACCGATGTGCGGTGCCCCGGAATGACAATGGCTTACACGCGCAGCGTGCCTTGGAGTTCGTTCTCGGCCCACTTGATGACGTCTTCGAGCTTCTCTTTGCCCTGCGTGAACTTGCCGACCATCACGGTATTGATTGCCTGGTTATAGATTTGCGCGCCGACTTCCGAGCGTGCCGGCGCACCGGCGATGGAGGTCTGCTCGTCACCGCGCGGCGGATAGCCGTAGACGGTGCCGACCGGCGGTGAGACCGTCTTCCAGGTGTCGAGATCGTACATGCTCTTGAACGACGGCAGATCGTAGCCGTACGAGGCCTCGACCAGCTTGGCGACGGCCGCCTTTTGCGAAATGTAGAGCAGGAGATCTTTCGCCGCCGCCTTGTTCTTGGAGAAGGTCCACAAGCCGTAGAACTGCGGCAACTGGCCCACGAACCGGCCCTTCGCGCCACGCGGCATCGGATGGGTCCAGCACTTCTCGGCCACTTGCGGATTGTCGCGCTTGGCGACCGCCCAGGCGCTCGGCGGGTTCATGATGCTCGAGCCCTTGCCGGAGATAAGCCAGCGGTTGTTGCCGGCATCGTCCCAGGCATAAACCTCTGGCGGATTCACCGCCATCAGCTTGCCAAGGTATTCGAGCGCGGCGCGAGTCTCATCGGAGTTGATCTTGATGTTGTCCTTGGCGTCGACCATGACCACGCCGAAGGAGTTGAACAACGCGCCGACCCAGTCGACCGCGTCGCTGGTCTGGCCCATAGGCAAGCCGACCGGGTAGCCGGCCTTGTAGAGCTTCTGGGCAGACGAAAGGTAAGTATCCCAGTTCCACGTATCGACCTTGGCGTGGTCCCACTTCGATTCGTCGGCGGGGAACATCTCGCGGACATCGATGCCCGCATGCTCCTGGTAAAGGTCGAAGCGCGAGCAGCACGGCTTCACCTGGCTTCCCACCGTGGTCGGCAGGCCACGCCACGTGCCTTTGATCTTGGCAAGATATTCGGACACCGGGCTGATCGGACCATATTGTTTGATGAGCGCATCGACGACATCGTCGAGCGGATCGAGGTGGTCGGCGTGGATGCGGATATTCCAGTCGCGATGGGACATGATGTCGTGGCCGGTGCCGGCTTGCGCTTCGGCGGCCGCGGTCAGCTTGTCCTTCTCGCCCTGCGAGGTGATGTAGTCGATCTTCACCTCGACGCTGTTCTTTGCTCCCCACTCGTCGCACAGCGCGGTCAGCGTCTTGTTGGCGCCGGGTACCCAGTGGTCCCACACGCCGAGCGATAATGTGCCGGCGGCGTAAGCGGTTCTGACGTAAGGCGCCGCCAGGGCGGCAACAGAGCCGAGCGCTGCAGATTTAAGAACGTTGCGGCGGGTCGGATTTCGGCGAGCGGAATCTGCGTGGGTCATCGTCTCCTCCTTATGGGGCCGCCGGTTTTTTTGAGATTATTCGGCGTCGGGCGAACATACCCTTATCGCGGGTAGGGGGCTAGTGCTGCGCGCGATGAACAATGTCCGCCGCCTGCCGGAAAAAGCGGCAGCGCAGTGGGCGCACTCCGCGTGGAATTTTGATGATCCCGCGGCGCGGGGTGGAGCAGCGTAAGCCCTTGAAATCGCAGGGCAGGTAGGCTTGATACAACCCTGCCTGTTGCTCAGGCGGCCGTCGGCGCGAATCATCCGATCCAGCCGTCTGGTTGATCTAGCGGTCGCGCGTTACTTTGTAACGGTTCGACGTTAGCCGGGTGTAATGGCAACCGCAGGCGATAAAGCCGATCATGCCCGCCAAGAGAAACCAGAGCACTGTATTGGTAACCATGTCGTCCTCCATGGTCACCCCCTACGGCAAGGCAATCGCGCGGCGGGCGAGAAAGCTCCGTGATTTGGTGTCGCATCGCGGCGGCGCGTTGACGCAGGCAGCGCCGTGGACGCGCGCGACTTGGGAGCGTTCAGCGATCGTGAGAATGAGAAAGTGAGGCCGCCAAGTCAGGCGGCCTCGACGATATTTGATGCTGCACCTACTGCGGCATGCCCTCGACGGCGTACCGGCGGAACGTCGCGTATTTGCTGCCGATGGCTTCGGCGGCTTTGTAATCCGGCGAATTGTAGAGCGCCTGCGCAGCTTCAAGGCTGTCCCAGCGATTGATCGCGACCCGCTTTGGTGTGGTGCCGAGCATCGCGGTCACCTTGAGCGAGGCTGCCAGGAGAGTGCCGCCGCCTTTCTTGATGAGCGGTTGGACGACCGGCACATATTCCTTCATGTAGCCGTCGACATTATTCACGTCGATTTCGGTCACAGTGTAGACCGGCGCTTTGGCTTGAGCGTGCAACCCTTCTACGGCAGCAGCACCAAGCGCAGCACCGACCACGACCGCAAGCGCCATTTTGTACTTCGGGTTCATGAGATTCCTCCCTCTGGTGTGCACGATTTCAATTGCAGCGTGAGTGGCGACCCCCAGAGGACTTGAACCTCTAACCTGCGGATTAGAAATCCGCTGCTCTATCCGGTTGAGCTAGGGGGCCGGCCCGCACGGACACAAGTATACATCGAATCGCCGGCTAAAACGCCCCGGTCATCTTGCGGAAGCCGATCGAGTGAGCTGACGGACCTAGGTGGCGGCAGCACAGACATTCTGTGCGGCACCCACGACCGGCCAACGCTAGAGGCCGAAAAAAGCGCAGCGCGCGGGGTGGCTTCAGTCTCGTTCAGGCCGCTTCAGATTCTGAACGCACTTGGCAGCAGAAACGTCGTTTCGACTCCTCTTGAGCATTTGCGCTGACATCATAGCCGAACCGCGATTTGCTGGTCATTGCCTGTGCCGGTTGGGTTGGCGCAAACTAACCTAAGGATTTCCACGACTGTCTCCATCTGTTACCTGCTAACGAAAAGTTTAGCCTAGTAATGCTCGTGTTCGTCACGACCTCGACACGATTCAAATCTCAACTGATAGAACGGGGTCGAGATTACGACCCTCGGGAGGACTTGCATCCATGATTGCGCCATTCCGCGCCGCCCTCGTGGCAGCGGTTGCGGCTGCTTGTACGACGCTAGCGTTACTCTCCGCCCAAGCTGCGGACAAACCCTTCCAGAACAGCGATCTCGCCCAGAGCGCCATCACCCTCGAGGCCCAAATCAAGACGGCCGCGGGGACACCCACCAAGCCGGTGGCGCAACTGCGCCGCGATGCCGATGCGGCGTTCGCCAAGAACGATTTCCGCACCGGCATGGAAGTCCTTGGCCAGATCGTTGCTGCAACGCCGAACGACGCCACGACGTGGCTGCGGCTTGCGCGCACGATCATGCAGATCCGGCCGGCGAACGATAACGAACGCGCGCTGCTTCTCGGCCGTGCTTCCGCCGCCGCTTACGTCGCCTACCAGCGGACCAATAACCGCAACGAAGAGGCTGATAGCCTCGTGCTGCTCGGCAACGTTTTAACTCAGCGGCAGATATGGCGGCCGGCGCTCGACGCGCTGCGGCTCTCGCTCGAACTGCGCGAAGTGGCCGACGTGCGCGCGCAGTACGAGCGACTGCGCGAGCAGCACGGCTTCCGCGTGCTCGATTACACCATTGATGCCGACACGGCCTCGCCGCGCGCCTGCTTCCAGTTCTCAGAGGAGCTTCCAGCGCGCACCGACTTCTCACCCTTCGTGGCACTCGCCGGCACCGACAAGCCGGCGCTTTCCGTGGAAGACAAGCAGCTTTGCGTCGAGGGCCTGCAACACGGGCAGACATACACCGTGACTCTGCGCGCGGGGCTGCCGTCGGTTGTGCACGAGACGCTGTCGAAATCGTCCGATTTCGCCATCTATGTCCGCGACCGCTCACCCTCGGTGCGCTTCTCCACCACCGCTTATGTGCTGCCGCGCACCGGACAGAACGGGATTCCGGTTATCAGCGTCAATACGCGCGCCGTCGCCATCGAGATCTATCAGGTCAGTGACCGGAATCTGATCGACGAGATCGCCGGTGTCGGTTACGGACGCGGCGATTTCCAGGGCAGTCTCAGCCGCTACGACACCGAGCAGCTCAAAAAGTCGCGCGGCGTTCAGGTTTGGTCCGGCGAATTGACCGTCAACACTGCGCCGATCAATCAGGAGGCCACCACTGCGTTCCCGGTCGACCAGGCGATCTCAACCCTGAAGCCCGGCGTCTACGTGATGGTGGCGCAGCCGAACGAGCTAAAAAACCTCGACAACAATTATGACTCGCTCGCAACTCAGTGGTTCATCGTTTCCGATCTCGGTCTGACCGCGTTCTCCGGCAATGACGGCATCCACGTCTTCGTCAACTCACTGGCGACCACGCAGCCCAAGAGCGGCATCGAGTTACGGCTCGTTTCGCGCGGCAACGAGATACTGGCCACTCGCAAGACCGACTCCAGCGGACAAGCGCTGTTCGAAACTGGTTTGGCGAGCGGGGAGGGCGGCGCTGCGCCGGCTCTCCTGGCCGCAGCGGATTCGGTGGGCGACTTTGCCTTCCTCAGCCTGAAGACGCCGGCATTCGATCTTACCGACCGCGGCGTCGGCGGCCGGCCGGCCCCGAACGGGCTTGATGCCTTCGTGTATGCCGAGCGCGGCGTCTACCGCTCCGGCGAGACCGCCTACATCACCGGGCTGTTACGCGACGCGCAGGGAGCTGCAGCGCTCGGCGTGCCGTTGACCTTCCTGGTCCAGCGGCCCGACGGGGTCGAATTCCGCCGCGCCGTGGTGGCGGATCAGGGCGTAGGCGGCCATGCGCTGTCCTTGGCGCTGCCCGGCTCGGCTCCGAGCGGCACGTGGCACGTGCAGGCCTTTACGGATCCGAAGCGTCCGGCGGTCGGCGAAACCACATTTCTGGTCGAGGATTACGTGCCCGATCGAATCGAATTCGATCTCACCTCCTCGTCGGCCCGCATCTCGCAAAAGAGCCCGGCTCAGGTGACCGTCTCCGGGCGCTTTCTCTATGGCGCGCCGGCCGCCGACCTCGATCTCGAAGGCGACATGACCATTGCGGTGGCCAAGGAGCGGACCGGCTTTGCCGGCTACCAGTTCGGCCTGGACGATGAACAGGTCGAACCCCTCCAGCAGGCGCTCGAAGATCTGCCGTCGACCGACGCCAATGGCAAGGCGTCCTTCCCGGTCGCTATCGACAAGCTGCCGTTGTCCACCCATCCGCTGCAAGCGCAGATCGCCGTGCGCATGGCCGAGCCCGGCGGCCGCGCCGTCGAGCGCACGCTGACCTTGCCGGTCACGCCAAACGGCAACATGATCGGCATCAAGCCGCTGTTCTCGGGCCGCTCGCTTTCAGATGGCGCGAACGCGACTTTCGATGTCGTGGTGTTGACCGCCGACGGCACGACAGTTGCCCAGAAAGGCCTGCGCTATCAGCTTTCGCGCATCGAAACGCACTATCAATTCTACAAGCGCGACGGCCAGTGGAATTTCGAGCCGGTGAAGACGACGACGCGCGTCGCCGACGGAAACCTCGAGACGGCAACCGACAAGCCGGGGCATCTCGCCCTGCCGGTGCACTTCGGCCGCTACCGGCTGGAGGTGGCGTCGGCGGATGCGAATGGTCCGGTGACTTCCGTCGACTTCGATGCCGGCTGGTACGTGGAGGCGAGCGCCGACACCCCCGACATGCTTGAAGTCGCGCTCGACAAGCCTGAATACAAGCCGGGCGATACGATGACCGTGGCGGTCACCGCCCGCAGTGCTGGACGGCTCACGCTCAACGTAATCGGCGACAAGCTGCTGGCGAGCCAGAGCGCTGACATCAAGCAAGGCACAGCGCAAGTCAAAGTGCAGGTTGGCCGCGATTGGGGCACCGGAGCTTATCTGGTGGCGACGCTGCGCCGGCCGCTCGACGCGCCCGCACAGCGCATGCCCGGCCGCTCGCTTGGTGTGCAATGGTTCTCTATCGACCGCGCGGCGCGGACGCTGACGCTCGATCTGCAGGCGCCATCGCTGTTGCGGCCAAACTCGAGCTTGCGGCTGCCCATCAAAGTCAGCGGCCTTGCGGCGGGGGAGCAGGCGCGAGTCGTCGTTGCCGCCGTCGACGTCGGCATTCTCAACCTGACCAACTACAGGCCGCCGTCGCCCAACGATTATTATCTCGGCCAGCGCGCACTTTCGGCCGACATCCGCGATATCTACGGCCAGCTGATCGACGGCATGCAGGGCACGCGCGGCCAGATTCACAGCGGCGGTGACGAGGGCGCCCACCTGCAGGGCAGTCCGCCCACGGGTCCGCCCGTGTCGCTGTATTCCGGGATAGTGACCGTCGGCGCCGACGGCACCGCGCAAGTTTCATTCGACGTGCCGGATTTCGAAGGCACGCTGCGCGTCATGGCGGTGGCCTGGAGCAAAGACAAAATCGGTCAGGCGTCCGCCGATGTCACCGTGCGCGACCCCGTGGTATTGACGGCCACGCTACCGCGCTTCCTGCTCCCTGGCGATCGATCGACCATTCATCTCGATCTCGATAACGTCGAAGGTCAGGCGGGCGACTACGTCATCGCCGTATCGGCTGCCGACGCCGTACTGGTGGGCTCCGGTGCCACGCAGACGCTGACCTTGCGCGCCAAGGCACGTGGTTCCGCAACCGTGCCGGTCAGCGCGAGCGCCGCCGGAAGCGGCGCGATAAAAGTAAGCGTGAGCGGCCCGGCAGGTTTTGCTGTCGAGCGCAATTACACCCTCACGGTAAGGGCGCCGGCGCAAATTCTGGCACGGCGTACCGTCAAGCCGCTCGCCAAGGGCGAGAGCGTGACGTTGTCGAGCGACATGTTTGCCGATCTCGTTCCCGGCACCGGCGGCGTTTCGATCTCCGTCGGCTCCTCGACCGCGCTCGACGCGGCAAGCCTGCTGGCGGCGCTCGATCGCTATCCATACCGTTGTTCGGAGCAGATCACGAGCCGCGCCTTACCGTTGCTCTACGTCAGCGAGCTCGCCACCGCGGCTCATGTTGCCCTGGACGCCAAAACTGAGGAGCGCATCCGCTCTGCCATCGAGGCGCTGCTCACGCGGCAGGACCCCACCGGCTCGTTCGGCCTCTGGAGCGTCGGCGGTGACGACCTCTGGCTCGACTCCTACGTCACCGATTTTCTGACTCGCGCACGCGAGCAGAAATTCGCGGTTCCGGAGACGGCTTTCAAGTTGGCGCTGGACCGATTGCGTAATGGCGTTATGGATCTCTCCGATCCGGGCAAGAACGGCGGTTCCGATCTCGCCTATGCGCTCTATGTGCTGGCGCGGAACGGTTTGGCGCCCATCGGCGACCTGCGCTACCTCGCCGATGCGAAGCTCGATGCGCTGACGACGCCGATCGCCAAGGCGCAAATCGCCGCCGCGCTCGCGTTGATGGGTGATCGGGCGCGCGCCGAGAAGGCCTACGCGGCGGCGCTGGCGGCGTTCGCACCGGGGACGCATTCCGATCCGGCGGGCCGTGACGACTATGGCTCGACGTTGCGCGATGCCGCGGCGTTGCTCACCCTTGCGGCGGAGGGCGGCGCCAGTCCGGCGACCGTGCAGGCCGCCGTGCAGCGCGTCGACGATGCGCGAGTGACACTGCGGCCGACTTCCACCCAGGAAGACGCCTGGCTGTTGCTGGCGGCGAGCGCCATGGCCAAGGACGCTGGGAAGGTGTCGTTGGACGTCAACGGCGAGACCATCCAGCGTCCGCTCTACCGGACCATTAACGCCGCCGACCTGAAGGAACCGCTGCGCATCACCAATGCGGGTGAGGATCAGGTGAAAGCCGTCCTCATGGTCACCGGCGCGCCCGTCACGCCCGAACCTGCAGCCGAGCATGGCTTCAAGATCGAGCGGCAGACCTACACCATGGAGGGTGATCCGGTCGATGCGACGCAGGTCAAGCAGAACACGCGTCTTGTGGTGGTGCTGAAGGTCACCGAGGCACAGCCGCAATTCGGTCGCGTGATCGTCGCCGATTATCTGCCGGCCGGGTTCGAGATTGACAATCCGCATCTCGTCTCTTCCGGCGATACCGGCACGCTGTCGTGGATCACCGACGCGGTGGACCCGGTGAACACCGAGTTCCGCGACGACCGCTTCACTGCGGCGTTCGATCGCAAGAGCGACGATGCGTCGGTGTTCACCGTCGCCTACGTGGTCCGCGCGGTCTCGCTCGGGAAATACGTGCGGCCGCAGGCGAGCGTCGAGGACATGTATCGTCCCGACCGCTATGGCCGCAGCGCGACCGGCAATGTCGAGGTGACGGCGGCGAAATGAGCGGTGGAAGTACAGACTCGACCTTCCCTCTCGCGGGGGAGATCGGCGCCGAAGGCGCTAGGGTACCGAGGCGTCGTCGCGCATTGCGCGCCACCGCATTGGTCTTCTTCGGCCTCTGTGCGTTTATAGTTGCGGCCGCAGCTTGGTGGATCGTCTCGCTCGGTCCGGCGCCGCTTGGCAAGGACCTCACGTTTTCGGCCCGCGTGCTTGATCGAGAGGGAAGGCTGTTGCGCGCCTACGCGACGAGCGAAGGCCGCTGGCGGCTGCCCGCCAAGGTCGCCGACGTCGATCCAAAGTTCTTCGAACTGTTGTTTGCTTACGAAGATAAGCGGTTCCGCACCCATCACGGCGTCGATCCGCTGGCGCTTCTGCGTGCAGCGGGCCAGCTGGCGACGAGCGGCAACATCCGCTCCGGCGGCTCGACCCTGACCATGCAGGTCGCGCGCCTGTTGGAGCCGCGCAATAATCGCAATCTTTCGGCCAAGCTTCGGCAGATCGTACGCGCCGTCGAGATCGAGCGCGTACTCTCCAAAGACCAAGTGCTCTCGCTCTATCTCGAACTTGCGCCCTATGGCGGCAATATCGAGGGCATTCGTGCTGCCTCGCTCGCCTATTTTGGCAAAGAACCGCGGCGGCTCACGTTGGGGGAGGCGGCGCTCCTCGTCGCGCTGCCGCAATCGCCGGAACTGCGCAGGCCGGACCACTTCGCTGCGGCGGCACGTATCGCCCGCGATCGGGTGCTCGACCGTTATGCCATGACCGGCCGTGTACCGGCGGATGAGATCGCGTTCGCCAAGGCCGAATCGGTGCCCACGGCGCGCCGCGCGATGCCCATGCTC
The DNA here is from genome assembly GCA_049584975.1 of Xanthobacteraceae bacterium. Taxonomy (GTDB): domain Bacteria; phylum Pseudomonadota; class Alphaproteobacteria; order Rhizobiales; family Xanthobacteraceae; genus BOG-931. Next base: position 9,824 of record JBAUYV010000433.1, read on the forward strand.
GCGCCGCACGCCGCCGATCGGGCCACTGCCGAGGCACCGGCCGCCAACGAAATGCGGCTGACCATCGACGCCGACCTCCAGAAGAACCTCGAGGAACTGGCGCGCGAGCGTTTGCGCACTCTGGTGCAAACGCTCGGTCCCGATGTTTCGCTTGCCGTCCTCGTGGCCGACAATGCGACCGGCGAGGTTTTGGCTCATGTCGGCTCGCCTGTGTATTTCGACGAACGGCGGGCGGGCCAAGTGGACATGGCGCTGGCATTGCGCTCGCCGGGCTCGACCCTGAAGCCTTTCATCTACGGTCTCGGTTTCGAGGATGGCCTCATCCACCCCGAGACATTGATCGACGATCGGCCGGAGCGCTACGGCGGATATGCGCCGCGCAATTTCAATTATTCATTCGCGGGCACGGTCACAGTACGCCAGGCGCTGCAGCAGTCGCTCAACATGCCGGCGATCGCTGTGCTCAACCGAGTCGGCGCCAGCCGGCTGACCGCGCGGTTGGCGCAGGCGGGGGCCGCGTTGGTGCTGCCCGATGGCCAGGCGCCCGGCCTCGCCATCGGTCTTGGCGGCGTCGGCACGAAACTCTCCGATCTGGTGATGCTCTATTCCGGCATCGCCCAGCTCGGCACCGTGTTGCCGCTGCACGAGCGCCTGGACGCGCCGGTCCCGCAAGCGCGTCGGCTGATGAGCCCTGTTGCGGCCTGGTACGTGAGCAACGTGCTTCTTGGTTCGCCGCCGCCGGAGAACGGCACGCCAGGACGCATCGCGTTCAAGACCGGGACCAGCTACGGCTATCGCGACGCTTGGTCGGTCGGCTTTGACGGCAAGCATACGGTCGGCGTTTGGGTCGGCCGGCCGGATGGCGCACCGGTGCCCGGCCTTGTCGGCCGCGAGGCGGCTGCACCGATTCTGTTTGATGCCTTTGCCCGCGTGGGCGCGCCGCCGGCCGCGCTGGCGCGGCCCCCGCCGGGCGTGCTCGTGACCTCGAGCGCCAAGCTACCGCCGCCGCTCAGGCGCTTCCAGGCCGCTCCCGGCGCCGGCGCGAACGCACAGGCGTCGCTGCATATTCTTTTCCCGCCGGACGGTGCCAAGCTTGATCTATCGACAACGGATGGCAAGCCCGATCCGATCGCGCTCAAGATTAGCGGCGCGGTCGCACCGATTACGCTGCTTGTTAACGGCGTTCCGGTGCAGTCGCAGGACCGGGGAACGTTGTTTTTTGCGCCGGATGGACCGGGCTTTGCGCGCGTCACGGTGATCGACTCGACCGGGTCCACGGACAGTGTCTTTGTCCGCATCGATGACGGTACGTCGACAAGACTTTCGCTGCGGGCGGCCCAATAATTGGTAGCCAAATAAATGCCCGCCGGACGAGCGCTTGTCGCGGCGCTTCCCCGACGGCGGGCTTTTCACTATTGTCCGCCCGCATTTTGACAGCGGCATCAAATGACCACGACCAGCGGCGCGGCACCGCGACCCTACTGGCCCGCCAACGGCCTCGGAATCCTGCTTGATTTCGCTGCGAATTCACACCTGCGGGCGGCAGTTTTGCTGGTCGCGGTGTCGCTCCTCGCCTTCCTCCCCGGTTTTTTTCAGATTCCGCCGGTCGATCGTGACGAGGCATACTTTGCCCAAGCCACCAAGCAGATGATCGAGACCGGTGACTACGTCGACATCCGCTACCAGGACGACGTGCGCTACCGCAAGCCCATCGGCATCTATTGGCTGCAGGCCGGTGTGGTAAAGACCGCCGAGGCGTTCAAGCTGCCGGCCGCACGCACCACGATCTGGCTTTATCGGGTGCCGTCACTGCTCGGCGCAATCGGCGCAGTGCTGGCGACCTATTGGTGTGCGCTGGCATTTGTTGCGCGGCGTGGCGCCGTGCTCGCCGCCTTGATGATGGCAGGCTCCGTGTTGCTCAACGTCGAGGCGCGCCTTGCGAAGACCGATGCCGTGCTGCTGTTTACGGTCGTTGCCGCCATGGGCGTGCTGGCGCGCGCCTACCTGCTGCCGCGCAAAGAAGACGGGCGGGAAGCGCTCGGCGCGATGCGGTTACGCTGGTATTTGCCGGCAATTTTTTGGACCGCGCTCGCCGCCGGAATTCTCGACAAGGGGCCGCTAATCGTGATGTTCGTCGGGCTTGCTGCGCTGACCCTCTCGGTCATCGAGGGCTCAGCGCGCTGGCTCAAGGCGCTCCATCCGCTTCCCGGAGCGATCTGGCTTTTCCTGCTCGTGTTGCCCTGGTTTGTCGCCATCTATGTGCGTAACGGCAACGCCTTCCTGGTCGATTCCGTGGGCGACGACATGCTGCCGAAGATAAGCGGCGGGCAGGAATCCCACGGGGCGCCGCCGGGTTTCTACATTCTCCTGTTCTTCGTGACGTTTTTTCCAGCGTCCGCGTTGGCTCTGCCGGCCGCACCCGCGATCTGGATTGCGCGTCGGGAATCGGCCGCCTGTTTCCTTTTGGCATGGCTGATTCCATCGTGGATCGTATTCGAATTGGTTCCGACCAAGTTGCCCCACTACGTGCTGCCGCTCTATCCCGCCATCGCCATGCTGATCAGCAGCGTGATCGAAGGAAAAGTGTTGTCGAAGCTCCCCTCCCTCGCGCGCGCGACAATCTGGTGGTTTGTCGTGCCGATTGTTTTCAGCGTCGTCGGGATCGCCGGAGCGATCGTGATCGACTACAATCTTCGACTCGCCGCTTGGCCTTTCTTCGCCGCCGCGATTGTGTGTGGCCTATTCGCTTGGCGCTTGTACGAGGATGACGGCGCCGAGCACTCATTCATGCGCGCCATGGGTGTGGCGATTCTCACGGCCATCGGCATGTCCGCCATCATTCTGCCGTCGCTTAGCCCGGCATTCCCCAGCGTGACCCTTGCCAAAGTGCTGCGCGATGCCTCCTGCCCGTTTCCGGTCGCCGCCAGTGCCGGATATGAGGAGCCAAGCCTTGTTTTTCTCGCTGGTACCGCCACCCGGTTGACCGACCCGGCCGGGGCGGCTGACTTTCTGCTCGGCGGCGGCTGCCGCTTCGCGTTCATCGAGGGCCGCGTCGAGCGGCCCTTTGCGCTGCGTGCCGAGGCAATCGGGCTGCGCTATAAAGCCGGACCGCGCATCGAGGGTTATAACATTTCGAATGGCCGAAAGATTTCTATTGCGGTCTTTCGGCCGGCGGATGCACCGTAACTGAGATGAAAGCGCCCATCGACGACGCTGCATCGGTGAAACTGCCGGGACCACTCGCCGCCGCTTTGAGGTTCACCGCAAGTCTGGTCCCCAACTTTGCGCGTAATTTCGCGCTGTGGGGCGGCGTGCTCCTGCGCCCGCCGCGAGCGAAAACGCCGCATCCGCCGGCCGGCGCCTTCGTCGCTATTGTACTGACGCTGGGTGCGGTTGTTGCGCTGATGTTTCTCACTGACGCGGCGTCGACCGATTGGGCACGCCATCTGCCACATTGGTTCACGGATGCGTTCGAGCAAATAACGAATGCTGGCCTCTCGGGCTGGTTTCTTATCCCATCTGGAGTGATTGTCCTGTGCCTCGCCGCGCTGGCGTCACCGTCTTTGCCGCGCATGACGCGGGGCGTACTCGGGACGCTTGCCGCGCGATTCGGATTTCTGTTCATTGCGGTTGCGTTGCCGAGCCTGTTTGACACCACCATCAAGCGCCTGATTGGGCGTGCGCGCCCCTACGCCGACATTCCCGGCGATCCGTTCACCTACAGGCCGTTCACTTGGCGCTCCGAATTCGCAAGCCTGCCATCGGGCCACGCCACGACCGCAGCGGCTGCGGCGTTTGCGATCGGCGCCATGTGGCCGCGAACGCGCTGGGTCATGTGGCTTTATGCGCTTGTCATTATGTTTAGCCGCGTCGTCGTTCTCTCCCACCATCCAAGTGATGTCGTCGCCGGCGCGCTCGTCGGTACCGTGGGCGCGGCTTTGGTGCGCCGCTGGTTTGCCGCGCGGCGCCTAGTCTTCTCCGGGAACCTTTCGACCTATCGGGGACCTTCATTGCGGCGGATCGGCGCCGCCATCATTCGGGCGGTTTGCGGGCCGTGGGGGAACTCCCGAAGTCCCTGAAATTGTTGCCGATTGAACCAGGCGGGGATGCGTTTTAGAAGCTTTCGCCATGTTGCCGAGCAGTGAGCGCGATCCCGATCCTGCCGTGTCCGTGGTCGTGCCGGTACGCAACGAAGCCGGCAACATTGCGCCGCTGGTCGCGGAGATTGCCTCTGCTTTGCGCGACCGCCCGTTCGAGATCGTCTATGTCAACGACGGTTCGAAGGACGGCACCGAGACCGAGCTACGCAGCCTGATGGCAGAGCGTCCTTGGCTGCGGCAGATCAAACACCGGGAGTCCTGCGGCCAGTCGGCGGCAGTGCGCACTGGCGTGTCGGTGGCGCGTGCGCGGATCGTCGTGACGCTCGATGGCGACGGCCAGAACGATCCCGCCTTTATTCCGGTCCTCATTGCAAATCTGGAGAAAGGCGTGCCGCGGATCGGCCTCGTCGCCGGCCAGCGCATAGGCCGCAAGGTGAGCGGATTTAAGCAATTGCAGTCGCGGATCGCGAATACCGTACGCCGCACCGTGCTCAAGGACGGCAGCCGCGATACCGGATGCGGGTTGAAAGCGTTTCGCCGCGATGTGTTTTTGTCGCTGCCCTATTTCGACGCTCTGCACCGTTTTCTGCCCGCTCTGGTACGGCGTGAGGGATTTGAAATTGTGTACGTGGACGTGGTCGACCGGCCGCGCCGGCATGGCGCGTCCAAATACGGATTATGGGATCGGGTGTGGGTCGGCATTCTCGATCTTGCAGGCGTATGGTGGCTGATCCGGCGAAAAAAGCGCGTGCCCCAATACGAGGAGGTGACCCGTGCTCGTTGATCTTTCCCACGTGGTCGGCGCCTACTTGCAGGACGTGTTCGTCGCCCGGCTCGATTGGTGGGTGTTGGTGGGATTTGTCGCGCAAGGTCTGTTCTCGATGCGCTTTCTGGTGCAGTGGATCGCGTCCGAGCGCGCGGGACGCAGCGTCATTCCGCTGGCGTTCTGGCTCTTTTCAATCGGCGGCGGCCTGCTGCTGCTTGTTTACGCGCTCTATCGCAGAGATCCGGTGTTCATTGCGGGCCAAGCGTTCGGCGTCTTCGTCTATTTGCGCAACCTTTATTTCGTCCTGCGCGAGCGGAAGGCGGCCCCCTCGGCGGCATGAGTGTTCTCACCCAGCTCCCGCCGCCACCAGCGCCGCGAAACCGCGCTCCAGATCGGCGGTGAGATCGTCGACCGCCTCCAGTCCGATGTGGAAGCGTATGGTCGGGCCGCCGGGCGTCCAGCGGGTCGCGGTGCGTGTGTGCGTGCAGTCGAACGGAATGGCGAGGCTTTCGAAGCCGCCCCACGAGGCGCCCATGCCGAACAGTTCGAGCGCGTTGAGAAAGGCAAACACCGCCTTCTGCGTGACTGGCTTAAGCACTACGCTGAACAGGCCCGAGGCGCCGGTGAAGTCGCGTTTCCAAATGGCGTGGCCCGGAAAGTTGGGCATAGCTGGATGCAGAACGCGCAAGACTTCGGGGCGCTGCTCCAACCAGCGCGCGACGGCCAATCCCGATTTGAAGTGCCGTTCAAGGCGCACAGCGAGAGTGCGCAAGCCGCGCAGGCCGAGATAGACGTCGTCAGGCCCTTCGCACAAGCCCGTCAGGCGCACGGTTTCTTTGAGGGCGGTCACATGCGCCGCATTTGCCGATACCGTGCCGAGCATAAGGTCGGAATGCCCGCCGATATATTTGGTGCCGGCTTGGATGGCGAGATCGACGCCGTGTTCCAGCGGGCGGAAATACAGCGGTGAGGCCCAGGTATTGTCGATGAGCACGGTCGCGCCTTTGGCATGGGCGACCTTGGCGATGGCGCCCACGTCCTGGATCTCGAAGGTGAGTGAGCCCGGCGATTCCAGATAAACCGCACGTGTATTCGAGCAGAATTGCTCGGCAATCGCGGCGCCGATCGACGGATCGTAATAGGTAGTAGTGATGCCGAAGCGCGTCAGCATATGCTCGCAGAACCTGCGCGTCGGCTCGTAGGCGGTGTCGGTGACGAGCAGATGGTCGCCGGTCTTGGCAACGGACAGCAAAGCGCTTGATATGGCCGCCAGGCCCGACGGCACCAGTACCACGCCCGCACATTGCGGTCCTTCCAGCTCTTGTAATGCGGATTCAAGCGCCTCGGTGGTCGGCGTACCACGGCGGCCGTACTGATAGCGCGCGCGGCGGCCGACAAAATCCTCGGCGGTCGGATAGAGCACCGTAGAGGCGTGATAGACCGGCGGATTGACGAAGCCGTAATAGGCGCCGTGTTCGCGGCCGGCAGTGACCACCCGGGTGTCGCCGTGCCGCGGAGGGGAGGGGCTCTTGTCGCTCTTATCGTTCATCCAGCGTCTCTCAGGTTGGCAGCCTTCGCTCGGTTCGCGGTGACGACTTCCGCACGCACGAGTGTTATTACACGAGCGGAGGCAAAGGGTCTGCACCTTCGCGTGGAAGGTTGGAACGCGCCGTTACCTCGATAGCACCTGTCCCCGTCAACCCCTTGACCTTATTGCGCGATCGTTCTGTGATGGCCGCGCGGCTCACGCTGAAAGGCTTGGTCATGAAACGTCTCACGACGGCATTCGCCATTACCATGCTGTTTGCGTTTGGTGCGCAATCGGCTTGGTCGCAAACGCTCAAAGCCGTGAAGGATCGGGGCCAATTGATCTGCGGCGCGAACGGCACGCTGGCTGGCTTCGGGCTGCCCGACCCGCAAGGCAATTGGACCGGATTCGACGTCGATTTTTGCCGCGCCATCGCGGCGGCAATCTTCAACGATCCGGCAAAGGTCAAGTTTGTGCCGTTGACCGCCGCGAATCGCTTCACGGCGCTGCAATCAGGCGAAATCGATGTGCTGTCGCGCAACACCACGTGGACCATATCGCGCGACACCACGCTCGGGATCGATTTCGCCGCGGTCAATTATTACGACGGCCAGGGTTTTATGGTGCACAAGTCGCTTAAGGTGAGCTCGGCGCTCGAGCTCAACGGCGCTTCGGTGTGCGTGCAGCAGGGCACCACGACCGAACTTAACCTCGCGGACTATTTCCGCTCCCACCACATGGATCTGAAGAGCGTGACGTTCGCGACCGCGGACGAGGCGGTGAAGGCCTACGACTCGGGCCGCTGCGATTCCTATACGACTGATTCATCGGGCCTCTACGGCGAGCGGCTGCGGCTCGCCGATCCAAACGACAACATGGTACTGCCCGAGATCATCTCCAAGGAACCGTTGAGCCCGGCAGTGCGTCAGGGCGACGACAGCTGGGAAGATCTTGTGCGCTGGGTCCATTACGCCATGCTCGATGCCGAGGAACTCGGCGTCTCCAAGAGCAACGTCGACGAACAACTGAAGTCTCCCAATCCGGAAATCCGGCGGCTCCTCGGCGTTGAGGGCCAGTTCGGCCAGTCGATTGGTCTGACCAATGATTGGGCCTACCGCGTCATAAAACATATCGGCAATTACGGAGAAAGCTTTGACCGCAATGTGGGCTTAGGCTCGCCGTTGAAGATCGTGCGCGGGCTCAACGCCCTGTGGACCAAGGGCGGCCTCCAATACGGCCTGCCGATTCGCTGAGTCGATTGCGCTTAGGGCCCGCTGCCGCCGTGGCTCGGCCGATCATCGGTGTTCCTCAGCGAGCCCATTTCACGGCGCGCAAAGCCGGCCAAGTCGCCTTACAGGTCGTTTTGGTCGCTGTCGTCTGCGGCCTCGCCTATGCGGCATTCGTCAATGCGGCGGACAATCTGGCGCGGGCCCACATCGCCTCCGGGTTCCGTTTCTGGGACAATACGGCGGGTTTCGATATCAGCCAGACGCTGATCGCGTATTCGGTCAGCACCTCCACGTTCGGGCGGGCATTTTGGGTCGGGCTTCTCAATACCCTTCTTGTCGCCGGTGTCGGCATCGTCCTGGCGACCGTGCTCGGATTTGTCATCGCCATCGCGCAGCTCTCGCGCAACTGGCTGGTCGCCCGGCTTGCCGGCGGCTACGTGGAGCTCATCCGCAACGTTCCGCTGCTGCTGCAGCTTTTGTTCTGGTATAACGCCGTGCTCAAGGCGCTGCCGGAATTGCGTGAAAGCATCGCTCTGCCCGGAGGCGGCTTTCTCAATAACCGTGGCCTGTTCCTGCCGCGCCCGGACTTCGAGCCGGGCTTCGGCGCGGTGCTCATCGCTTTGTCGATCGCCGTCGCGGCGGCGTTCGCGCTGCATGTCTGGGCGCATCGCCGCCAGAAGCGCACCGGCGCGCGGCCGTACATCGTCGGCTGGGTGCTGGCTCTCATCTTTGGACTGCCGCTCGCCGTCTTCGCCCTGGCCGGCCTCCCGCTCTCATTCAGCTTTCCGCAAATGAGCCGCTTCAACGTGGTGGGCGGCGTCGAAATCCTGCCGGAATTCGCCGCACTCCTCCTCGCCCTTTCGGTCTATACGGCGGCCTTCATCGCTGAGGTGGTCCGTGCTGGGATTCTTTCCGTTGCGCCTGGGCAGACCGAGGCGGCGCAGTCGCTCGGGCTCCGGTCCGGCACGACGCTTCGGCTCATTGTGATTCCCCAGGCGATGCGGGTCATCGTGCCGCCGCTCACCAACCAGTATTTGAATTTGACGAAGAACTCCTCGCTCGCCGTCGCTATTGGCTATCCCGATCTGGTTCAGGTCTTTGCCGGCTCGGTGCTCAACATCACCGGCCAAGCCGTCGAGGTCATCGCCATCACCATGGCGGTCTATCTCGCCATCAGCCTAGTCACCTCGCTACTCATGAATCTCTATGGCCGCACGACCGCGATCGTGGAGCGCTGACGAACATGGCGGCGACATCCGAGTTCCCGAACGGGTACGTGCGAAAGGTCCCGGCTGAAAGATTGGCGCCTCCGCCGACGCGCGCCGGATTCGTAGGTTGGCTACGCGCAAATCTCTTTTCGTCGCCCACCAACATCGCCTTTACGCTGGCCTGCGCGTTATTGATCGTCTGGGCGGTGCCGCCTTTACTCCGGTTCCTTTTGATCGATGCCATATGGTCCGGGGCAAATCGCGAAGCATGCCTTGCCTCACCGGCGAATCCGGACCCGGGCGCCTGCTGGGCATTTGTGCGGGTGTGGTACTCCTATTTCATCTACGGCTTCTACCCAATCGCCGAGCGCTGGCGGGTGGACGTGTTTTTCGCGGCGTTGGCATTCGGCATCGCTTGGCTGCTATGGCCTTCAGCGCCGCGGCGCGTGATGAGCGCCGTGTACTTCCTCATCGTGCTGCCGGTTTTGTCGGTCGTTCTGCTCTACGGTTTTCCGTTGATTGGGCTTGTCGCCGTACCCACGTCGTTGTGGGGCGGCATGCTGGTGACGGTCGTCGTGGCCACTATCGGCATCGTGGCTTCGCTACCGATCGGCATCTTCCTGGCGCTGGGGCGCCGCTCCAGCCTCCCTGCAGTGCGGCTATTGTCGGTCATCTTCATCGAGTTCGTCCGCGGAGTGCCGTTGATCACCGTGCTGTTCATGGCAAGCGTCATGCTGCCATTGTTTGTCCCCGAGCGCTTGGAGCCCGACAAACTCGTGCGCGCTCTCATCGGTGTGGCCATGTTCGCGTCAGCCTACATGGCCGAGGTGATCCGCAGCGGGATGGCGGCGATCCCGCGCGGACAATACGAGGCGGCGCACGCTCTGAGCTTGACCTATTGGCGCATGATGGCGCTGGTCATCCTGCCGCAAGCGCTGCGGGTGACGCTGCCGAACATCGTCAATACGTTTATCGCGCTCTTTAAGGATACGACGCTCGTCTTCATCGTCGGGATTTTCGACTTCTTGCACACTATCGAGGTGGCGCGCGGCGATCCGAAGTGGCTCACGCCAACGACGGCCGCAACCGGCTATGCCTTTGCCGCATTGTGTTTCTTTGTGTGCTGCTATGGCATGTCGCGCTATGCACGGCGCATGGAAGCGCGACTGCAGCGCGCCGATCGGCGCTGAAGGTTTGGCGATGGAAGAGCGTCCCGGCAATGCCAATGGCGGAGCCCCGCACGCTGAGCCGGCCGTGGAAATCGTCGCCCTGCACAAATGGTATGGCGAGTTTCACGTGCTGCGCGATATCAACCTGCAGGTAGCGCGCGGCGAACGCATCGTTATTTGCGGTCCATCCGGCGGGGGCAAGTCGACGCTTCTGCGCTGTATCAACCGCCTGGAGGACTGGCAGCAAGGGCGTGTCGTCGTCGACGGCATCGAACTGACCGGTGATCCAAAACAGATACTCGCCGTACGCCGCGACGTCGGCATGGTGTTTCAGCAGTTCAATCTGTTCCCGCACCTCACGGTCATGGAGAACTGCACGCTGGCGCCGATCTGGGTGCGCAACATGCCCAGGAAGGCGGCCGAAGATCTCGCCATGAATTATTTGACGCGCGTGAAAATTCCCGAGCAGGCGCAAAAATATCCGGCGCGCTTGTCTGGGGGCCAACAGCAACGCGTAGCGATTGCGCGTGCACTGTGCATGAATCCGCACATCATATTGTTCGACGAGCCGACCTCAGCGCTCGATCCGGAGATGGTCAAGGAGGTGCTCGACACGATGGTGGAACTTGCCGGCGATGGAATCACCATGCTGGTGGTTTCGCACGAAATGGGTTTTGCGCGGCAGGTCGCGGACCGCGTTATTTTCATGGACGACGGACAGATCGTGGAGATCAACGCGCCGAAGGATTTCTTTGATCATCCGCGGCACGAGCGGACCAAGCTGTTTCTGCAGCAAATCTTGCGTTAGTGCGGTGCAGTAAAGTGCAGTTTTGCCAGGTTTGGCGACGAATCCGCGTGTTATTTGCCGCTGTCGCAAGATTAAGAACTATTCAGGATCAAAAAAGCCAGGAAGATTACAGGGATGTAACCTGAGATCTATTTCACCTGACCAAAGTTTAACTTGTAACGCGATGGTGGCGTGCTTTTATTTGAGTCACCTTGACATCCGTGGAGGATAAAATGCTCAAGCCCGTAATCGCCGCGACGGCCGCGCTTGCCATCGCCGGCACATCATTGGTGTATGCGCAACAGCGCTTCGGCAACCACGGTTTTGGCGGTCCCGGTACGGAGCAACGTCACCGTCCGAGTGCTGCCGATATGGCTGCTTTTACCGATGCGCGTATCGCGGCGCTCAAAGCCGGCCTCGAACTGACGCCTGACCAGGCGAAGAACTGGCCGGCGTTCGAGCAGGCCGTGCGCGACGCCGCTCAACTGCGTATCCAGCGTATACAGGAGCGCGAAGCGCGCCGGCAGCAACAGGGCCAGAATGCCCAAGGGAATGCCCAAGGGAACGCGCAGGGCAATGCCCAAACCCAGACCCCGGCCAACCCATTCGAGCGGATGGCTCACCGGGCTGACGGAATGGCCAAGACGAGCGCCGCGCTGAAGAAAATCGCCGATGCCGGCGCCCCGCTGTACCAGAGCCTCACCGACGACCAGAAGGCGCGCTTTAGGACGCTCGGCCGCATGCTGCAGCCGCATCACCGCCGTATGGCCTTCAATGAAGGCAACGACGGCTGGCGCGGTCGCGGGTTCGGCCGCGATGGCCAGGGGTTCGGACATCATCGGGTTGGCCCGAGCAACGATGGCAATAGTGGAGGTCCGGCAAAGCCGCTCTAGCCCATGATCCGATTTGGTTGGATCGGATCATGTTCTAGACTCCTCGCTGGAGCATGATCTTTTCGGAAAACCGGTATCCACCCCCGGATCAAGTCCGAGGGCAGGCTTTTTCCGGATCATGCTCTAAGAAACATTCCAATTGCGGAGGCGCCCGCTGAATTTTGCCTCCCCGCAGTGGGCGCCCAAAACGGAAGCCGCAGGATTTTTTCCTGCGGCTTTCGCGTTGTGGGATCGAAAACGAGGATTACCGCGCCAGCGGTCCGTTGGCTTTTTTCCAGGCGTCGATCCCGCCCTGGATGTGACACGCGGTTGTGAGACCCGCGTCTTGCGCCGCCTGTACAGCCATGGCCGAGCGTTCGCCAAACGCACAGTAGAAGACGATTCGCTTGCCGGTCGATGCCGCCAATTCGTGCAGCATGCCGCCGGCGCCGATGCTCTCCCCTAGGTCCGGATACGGCGCATGCAGCGAACCGGGGATCATCCCGTGCCTCTCGCGCTCGCTTTTTTCGCGCAGGTCGACAATGGCCACATCGGTCCGACCGCGCAGCACCATGGCCTCCGCGGCCGACAGCGCCCAGCCCTTGCGGGCGATTTCCTCCTGGCGGAGGCCGACATGCATGTTTGCGGGCACCGCCACGTCCATCATCTTCGGATTGGGTAGCTTCAGATTGTTCATG
>JBAUYV010000434.1:0-49072 GCA_049584975.1 Xanthobacteraceae bacterium
TCATCCGACAGAACCATCAGGGGAAACTGGGGCGCTGTTAACCATCGTTCTCTGGAATCTCCGCGCGCGCGAGAAGCGCGCCGCGGCGCCGGCCGACCGAGGCGCACCTGCCGCACCGGCCGCCGCAACAGAAACAAACAAGGCGGCTGCTAAACAATCGCCCTTGCTTAGGTTTCTCTATGAAGAGCCTCGATCCAAAAGAACGTCTACGCGTCAGCTATTGGATTGTGCAAAGACTCTATAATTATGCTGTCAAAGAAACCGTCAAACTCTGATTTCTGGCGGCCTTTCAACATGTAACTGATCCAGCCCGCGTTTGCACCGTCGCGGACAAGAATTCGGCGATAACCCCACTCAACCTTCATCCAACAGTCGCGGATTAGCTTTTCAAGGGCAATCCCGTCGAAGTGGGAGGGCATTTCAATTGCGCAATGAATATGCCATCGACCTGACGTGTTACGATCCCCTGAACGTAATGCGCGGACCCGGACCTCGCCTTTTTCAAGCACGGGTAATACACGAAGGCTTTTGCCGTATCGACGAAATGCCGCTCCATATATTGCTCGGTTGAGCAGGTTCATGAAGTGCCGAAAAGCTTGTCTGCACCGATAGGCGTCGATCTTTACCCAACCGCCGCTGTCGGGCTGACGAGCTTGCTTCAACGTTAGGGTGACGTCACAAAATGCACCCCAGCTACTCGTGTCGAAGAAGTGTGATTTGGCGGATTCAAAAGGATCGGATCTAACTTCCATCGAATAGTCATCGCGTGCGTTACGGAGTGATTTCAGGAAGATCGGAGGCGGCATGCGGCACCCTTAACCCATCGCGTCGGAGAATGTAAATATGAAGCTCGCGCCGCTTGACACCTTTCGCGGCTGCGGATGCTGTTTTGGTGACGCGGCGGTACCCGTCTTGCCGTTCTGGCGACTCTGGATGCGTCCGGTGTCGTCGCGCGGCTTGTCCTCAACGGAGCCGTGCTTCGTTTCGGCGCGTTGATCCACGAGCTGTGGGGGGTCGACGGCTCCATATACCGCTCTGTCGAGCAGGTTCATGAAGTAGCGAAACTTCCTTGGCGACGCTGACCCGGCCGGCGCGATGCTCACCCAGGGGCTCAAGCTCTTGCCTTACGCCGACCGCGGGTGCATGTCGGCGGGTTGCGTTCGGTGCGGCGCGCGGCTGCGCCAAGGGATAAAGAGAGAGGGCGACTGAGCGATCAAATCAAAACGCGACAAGTGCCGAGGTGCTGAGCTTTGATCCGACGCTCACCACCACGGCTCTTTACGCCAATGGATAAAGGCGAAGCTCCGCCGTTCATTGGCAACCTCATACTGTTTTGGGTGACGATGCCTTCGCCCATGCCTCGGCATCGATGCTGTACGTGTACCGCAACGGGAGCTAAAAACCAACCCCATTATTGTTAGGAGCCAGTTTTTTGATTCGTACCAACATGTTGTAATGGAAAAATCGGCGTGAAAAATAACGCCGGTTCAAGTCGCCGATGCTGGTTTGTTAGGACGCCTGCAAAAATTCCGGCAACCCGCATTCAAGCTCGGGCGTCCACGGGTCCGGAATTTCGAGGCCCATGAATGCGACCCTGATGTAGTTCTCGCGTGTCACCGGGATGTCCCTGCGCAGCATGAACTCGACGAGCGGATAGTTGCGCGCCCATCGTTTGATCGCTTTCTCGCGTGCGGTCATGGTGTGGCCTTTCCGCCGGGCAGTGCCCGGCTGTTGTAGTTCTGGTTAAGCAAAGGCCACGCTAGTCGGGTCCTCGCCTTAACTGCTCCCGGAGGAGCAAGTGGACTTAGGCACCGACAGCGCGAGACGCGCAGGGGGGGTGCTGGTGATGGCTGGCAGATAGTGAGAGGGGAGCGAGGCGCAAGGCCCAGTGCCGGTGATTTGGCCCTATGGTTTAACGGCGCATCGACCGGCGTTAACGATGGTGCGCAACCAGTCGCTATTCGAAAATGACGCTTTTCAATCAAGGCCGGTAAGGTACCGGTAGGATCGGTCTCAAGCTGTCGCTGCGGAAGCGAATGCCCAAGTCGACCGATGGCTGCTGAAAATATAGATTTGGTCTGGGCTTACATCATCATAGTGGTTCCCGCGGATTGGCATCGGGATCCTTGACGTCGCCGCCCTATGAAATGCTCTTTGTCCTCATCACCGGCCCATACGATGAAGCGCCGGTGACAGACGATTACCATGCACCCATTTTCGCAAGTGCCGCGCGAATTCGAAAGTCACGAACAAATGGGGCTTGCAAACTGCGTGCCAACACGATCATTGCACAAAAAGCTGACGGTGCATCGGGTGCGATCATCAATCAGCAGCTGATGACGCATGTTCCGGCTTTCGTTTAGAATCTGAGCAGGTCGACGCTAATGAGTGCAATCGTTAATGCTCGCCGATGAATGTAATTGTTTGTGGTCAAGATGATGCCGATTGCGGCAAATGCGTCGAAGACAAGCTGCGATACCAATGTCGTTCGCTGGCCATCTTCGACAATTGTCGCAACGCAGCGGTATGTCGGCCGCTGGGTAAACATCGCAAGTGGCCAGCGGACGCTCCGACTAAGGCTGATTGTCGAACTGGTAGCTCTTCTCGGAGACCATGCCGTGGGTGCTCCAGATATTGTCGGCGTAGATGCGGTCGAGCGTGGCCTTCACGCCGTCCGCCGGCAGCGTGGGAAATTCCTTGCGCGTCATCGCCTTGACCGCGGCGCGGTCCTTCGCCGCAATGCCGAGCGCTTCCACCACCGCATCGACGAACGCCTAAGCGGTCAGCGCTGGTGGGGGCACGGCGATCTACGAGGTCATCGACAACCGATCGCCGCATCCGAAAACCCTAACACCGCCGCATTAGCCATTGTTCTCTGAAAATCAACGCGCGTGCGGGGCGCGCCGAGCCGGCGCGCCGCTGCGCTAGCCGACTGAGGCGCACCTGCCGCTGCGCGACACCATGCAGAGCGGTTCGAAGGCCCGGCCCCCGCGCGCAAGTCGCTCGGAGCGGTCATTGCCTATACTGCTGTCCGCGATGGCGCTCTCTGTGCGAGACGTGCCAGGGGCAAGCTAGCCGCTCAACGAAATCGACGATAAGGAACAGGATCGTGCCGAGCATGCCGAGCAGAACGATCGCCGCGAAAACGCGCGTGGTCTCGAAGTTGCCCTGTGCTGCCAAGATCACGTAGCCGAGTCCCGCCTGGGACGCTACGAATTCCCCCGCGATCGCGCCCACGAGCGCGAGCGACATGGCGACCTTCATTCCCGAGAAGAGATGGGGCAGCGCGTTCGGCGCCCGCAACCACAATAATGTCTGGATTCTTCCTCCACGCATCGATCGGAACAGATCTACGGCATCTGGATCGACTGAGCGCAGTCCCAAGACGGTATCGACGATGATCACAAAAAACGC
This sequence comes from Xanthobacteraceae bacterium, assembly GCA_049584975.1. Taxonomy (GTDB): domain Bacteria; phylum Pseudomonadota; class Alphaproteobacteria; order Rhizobiales; family Xanthobacteraceae; genus BOG-931. The sequence goes on from JBAUYV010000434.1 coordinate 3,415, forward strand.
GATGAGAAACGAGATGGCGACCTTGGACGCGAGACCGGTGCCCATCCAGATGATGAAGAGCGGCGCCAACGCTACCTTGGGCACACTGTTGAGGGCGATCAGCAGCGTGTAGAGTGTATTCTCGAGTAGGCGCGAATAGACGATCCCAACTGAGGCGAGACATCCAACCACAAGCGCAGCCATAAATCCTAACAAAGTGGCGCCCACCGTGCGCATCGCATTCGACACGTACCAGAGCGGTGCGCTGGCCATCTCGGAAAAGATCGCGCTTGGCGCCGGCAGAAGATATTCCGGCGGTTTTGCCACCATGACCGCGACCTGCCACAGCACAAAGAAACCGACTACGACCAAGCCAACATGAGAGGCGCGCGTGGCGGACGAGGATGGCTCATTCTCGGACATGGGTTCCCCGTAATATGCCGAAGCGTTCGAAGATCTGCCGGATCCGGGCGACGTATCGGGTGAAGTCTCGCGTCTCGCGAATCGCGAGTTCGCGCGGCCGCGGCAGATCGACCATCACGGTTTCGACTACATGGCCCGGCGAGCGCGACATGACGACGATCTGGTCTGAGAGGAACACTGCCTCGGCGATGCTGTGCGTGACGAACAGGACAGTCTTGGCATCGGCGAGCCAGAGCCGCTGCAGTTCCAGATTGAGCTCATCCCGCGTCATGGCGTCGAGCGCGCCGAACGGCTCGTCCATCAGCAGCAGAGTAGGTTCGAGCAACAGCGCTCGGCAGATGGCGACCCGCTGTCGCATCCCGCCCGAGAGCTCCCACGGGAATCGATCGGCGAAGTTGTCGAGACCGATGATCTCGAGCAGACGCTCGGCCTTGGGCCGCCAGATGTCCAGCGGCAGCCGCCGGATTTTCGCCGGCAAGAGAACATTGCCAACAACCGTCAGCCAATCGAGCAAAACGTCGCGCTGGAACACCACGCCCATGTCGACGGGCGGCGCGGACACTGTGCTGCCGTGCAGAACAATGGTGCCAGCGGTCGGGCGTTCGAGGCCGGCGACGCATCGCAAAAGCGTGCTCTTGCCACATCCGCTGGGGCCGAGAAGGCTGACAAACTCCGCTGCGGCGACTGAAATGTTCACGTCCTTAAGCGCTAAGATGGCACCCTTACGCGACGGATAGACCTTTTCCAGGCCGGCGATGTGGAGGAAATCACCGCGAGCTGAGCGAAGCGTCGTTGAAAGGCCCATATATAGTCCGATCGAACGAGCGGCAGTCGCGCCAAATGCACAATTTAGCCACGAGCTCCACGCCCGTCGCCAGCTAGACCGAGCCCGTCTCGATGGACCGCACCCTCCGCCGGCGATTGCCTAGCTGCTGCCGAGGGACTTGATCGCGTCCACGTCGAGATAGTCGCTGGTGAAGAAATCCGCCGGCTTCCAGCCGGGCTCGATTACCTTGGCCTTTTCCATCGTGGCGATCGTCGCCTTCCAGTCGGGTTCGGACTGCACGCCGATCGGTAGACCTGGAGTCGTCTTGCTGATCAGGAATGGCGCGGAATTGTGCAACTGCTGGCGGAGTTCGTCGGCATCGACGCGTTCATTCGGTCGTGCCTTCAGGATGGCTTGAACTCCCTCTTCCTCGTGGCCGTTCTCGATATAGGCCCAGGCAGCCGAAACGGCGGTGGCGAAGGCGCGCATAGCTGGTCCCTTCTCCTTGAGCGTTTCGAGCGAGGCGACGATGCCGAAGCCCGGCAGGTTGAGACCGTAGTCAGCGAACAGGATGGCGCGAGACTTGCGCACCTTATTGAGTACGATCAGTGACCCGACGGGTGACCCGAACATGGCGTCTGCGCCGCCGCTGCCGTAGACTGAGTTCCTGCTGTTGGGCTCGATGTTGACGAATTCGACCTGAGCACGGGTGAGCCCACCTGCTGCCAGGAACGAGTCGAGGAAGGGCCCCTCGAACGAGCCGGCGGTGTAGATGATCTTTTTACCCTTGAGATCCGCCGGCCCCGTAATCGGCGACTCCACCGGAACCATCAGCGCCACATCGCCGGTGCGGAAGAAACCGGCGATCGACGTGATCCCCATGCCCTTCACCCGGGCGAAAACCATGCTGGAGAGTGCCGCCTCGCCAGCGTCGTATTGCCGGCTACCGACAAGTTGGATGGTGGTGACCGATCCGGTTCCCGGTGTGAGCGTGACGTCGAGTCCAGCCTTAGCGTACCATCCCTTCGCGGCGGCTAGATAGAATGCCGCCTGATAGCCCGACGTGAGCCATGATAGACGCACCGCAAGCGTATGCGCTTGGTCTGCCGCCAAGGATGGGGCCGCCCGGAACGGGAGCGACAACAGGGCCAAGCCGAGCGCGGCGCACGACAACAGCTTCGATCGACACATGCCACGCCTCCGTGAATGCTGGTTTCCGGCCGTAAGGTGCAAAATCCATGCCGCGCAGCCTCGCGTCATGTGGCGAGGTTCTCCCTCAGAGTGCGTCCCTCGTAGGCATCTCGGAAGCGGCCACGACGGCGCAGTTCGGGCACAAGGAAGTCGACGACGCTAAGCAGATCGCGCGGAGTTGCCACTGGGTGCGCGAACATAAAGCCGCCGCGGCTTCCGGTCGCCTCGAACACCTCTTCCATGTTGTCGGCGACTTGAGCGGCGGTGCCGGCGATGGTGCGGTCGTAGGCAGTTGCGCTTTTGAGCCCGTGCTCAAAGAACTCTTCGCGCGTGATCTCTGTGTCGGCCCCAATGTCATTTGCGAGCTGGTGGACGAAGCCTACCGGCGAGGCATTGGTCTCAGCGATCTGATCGTTGATCTCCTTAAGTGTGAAGCGCGCGGGAAGTTTGGAGAAATCGTAGCCTGCATTGTGCGCGAGATAGGCGCCGACCGCTTCGCCGCGCGGCACCATCCGCAAGATGTTCTCCTTGCGCGACAGGGCCTCCTGCTCGGTCTCGGCGACCACCAGCGAAACTCCCCACAGGATGCCGACGCTCGCCGAGTCGCGCCCAGCCGCGATAAGCGCCGCATCGAGTTCGCGCCGATGGCGCTGCCTGAGGTTGAGCGCCTGACTCGAGGCGAACACGTGGTCGGCAAAATGCGCCGACGCCTTGATACCGCGCGACGACGAACCGGCCTGGATTAGCACCGGCCTGCCCTGCGGCGATGGCACCGCGTTGAGTGGGCCGCGCACTTTGAAGAACCGGCCGGCATGGTTGATCGGGCGCACTTTGCCAGGTTCTGCCACGACGCCGGATTCGCGATCCCACACGAAGGCGTCCGCCGCGACGCTACTCCATAATGCCTTGCAGACATCGATGAATTCCTCCATCCGCTCGTAGCGCAAATCGTGCTCCATCAGCTCATCGAAACCGTAATTCGCGGCGTCGGCGCGACGCGTGGAGGTGATTACGTTGAATGCAATCCTGCCATTGGTCACATGATCGAGCGAGTTCAGGAGGCGCGCGGTATAGAACGGATGCATGAAGGTCGACGCATAGGTCAGGCAGAAGCCGACTTGGCTCGTCGCGCGTGCCATGAGCGGGATCCATGGGCTCACGTCGTGGCGCGGCCATTGGATGCCCCAGCGGACCGCTTCCTCCTCCGACCCGCGCCAGGTGCTCGGAATGCCGGTCCCATCGCCGAAGAAGATCATGTCGATGCAGCCGCGCTCGGCTATTCGCGCGACCTCCTCGTAGATGCCAACATCGGGATAGAGCCGTCCGGTCCATGATCCCGGCATCCGCCATCTCCCGTCGAGATGCGTGAAGGAAAGGTCGAATGCCAGGTGCATCTTCTGCTTCATTCGCTATTCCTCGATGACCAGGAAGCCAAGTGAACGATAGCATTCGGCTCGGGTAGCCGGTAGCCAAGAGGCAGCATTTCGCAACACTTCCCACGTTGGGCGCGGCCCGGACCGCTGCGCTCCGGAGACGCCAGTCTCGAGCGCCGGGCGGCAGACACTGCACAGCGATTGAAATGGGGTTCTATGATGGGAAGTTTGAATATTTGAATCGCGACCAGATTGATGCGGTCATCGTCGGTGGTAATTTGGTTATGGTCGCAGGCCGGCCCGTTACATGGGACGATCGGAGCTTTGTCGAGGAATACTGTGCACTTGCGACGAAAATCGGATCGGTCCCGGGCATAGTGCGGCGCCACGGACCGTCAACACATTACCGACCCCGCTAATATTCGCTTTGGACCGAGTCTATGAGGCGGAATTGTTGCTCGCAATCCCGCCCAGCGACCGTTGGCGCGGCAGTTTTTCCGCAGTGCAAAACGTAGCGCTTGGACTTTATCGGAAGTAATCAGCTTGTCCTCTGCGGAGAGGAATCCAACTATCGAGACCGTTCGCTTCTGAGTGGTAGGCGTTTCATTTGCGGGTCGCATTGTGGCGAGGTAGGAAGGGCCTCCAAAAATGCTATGCTCTGTGATCATGGTACCGCATCGCGCCATACCCGCAGGACAAAAGGCCCTGCGCGCGGCGCATTGGTTATTACGCTTCGGCGCGGTAGCGTAACCTTAGAGCGCACGATTTCCAGGCGCGATCGCGAGACAGGAGGTCCGACATGACCTACTTCGGACATGGCCTACTTTTCGCATGGAAAATCGACGAGGAGCGGTGTGTGCGCGCCGACTTGTCGGGTAAGCGGCATGACGTTGTTCACTGAGGTCTTGCTGCCTTCGCATTCCGAAGCGCTCGCGCTGAGCGAAGATGAGGACACACATCGGCTGATGCGGCGCGCGGCGGCACTGCGTGACCGCGGCTTCGGTAACCGCATCACCTATTCGCGCAAGGTGTTTATTCCGCTGACGCATCTGTGCCGCGACAGTTGCCATTACTGCACCTTCGCGCGACGCCCTCGGCGCAGCGAACAGATCTACATGTCGCCCGACGATGTGCGCGCCGTCGCGCGCCAGGGAAAAGCCGCCGGCTGCACCGAGGCGCTGTTCACGCTGGGTGACAAGCCGGAATTGCGTTACCGGCAGGCCCGGGAGGCGTTGAGCGCGTTCGGATACAAGACGACGCTCGATTATTTGCGCGCGATGGCCGCGCTCGTGCTCGAGGAGACGGGCCTTCTGCCGCATCTCAATCCCGGCGTCATGACTGCTGCCGACATGGCCATGCTGCGGCCGGTCGCCGCCTCGATGGGCCTCATGCTCGAGCAAGCCTCCGACCGGTTGGTCGCGCGCGGCGGCGCTCATTTCGGCTCGCCGGACAAAGTGCCGGCCGTGCGGCTCGCGACCATTGCCGCCGCGGGTACACTGAACATCCCTTTCACCAGCGGCGTTCTCGTCGGCATTGGCGAGACGCGGCATGAGCGCATCGAGACGCTGCTGGCACTGCGCGATTCGCATATGACCCACGGCCACCTGCAAGAAATCATCGTCCAGCCGTTTCGCGCGAAGCCGGCAACGCGCATGGCCGCGTGTGCGGATGCGTCGGCCGACGAACTTTTGTGGACCATCGCCGTCGCACGGATCGTCTTTGGCCCCGACATGAGCATTCAGACGCCGCCCAATCTGGCGCCCGGTCTGATCGGTGAAGTAATAGACGCAGGCATCAACGATTGGGGCGGCATTTCCCCCGTCACGGCCGATTACGTCAATCCGGAAGCTCCGTGGCCGTATATCGCGGCGCTCGCCGAGCGCATGGGTGAACGTGGGCGCGTGCTCGTGCAGCGCCTGCCGATCTATTCACAGTATGCGCGCGACCTCGACCGGTGGGCCGATCCCGGCCTTCACCGCAGTCTCCTTGCGGTGGCGGATAGTGAATTCATGGCGCGCGAGTCCACTTGGGCTTCCGGCGACCCCACTCCGCCCACCGAAATTTCGATCGCCCATCCGCGCATCCACCGGCATTCCGATCTCGCTCGCATCCTCAGCCGAGCAGTGAATGGCACGCCGCTCGCGCCGGTCGAGATCGTGCGGCTTTTTGCGGCGCGCAATGACGAATTCCATGCCGTGTGCAACGCGGCCGATGAGTTGCGCGCCAAAGCTTCGGGGGAGACCGTCCGCTACGTCGTCAATCGCAACATCAACTACACCAATGTCTGTTCGTACCGCTGCGCTTTCTGCGCCTTCTCCAAAGGTAAGGTGGCGGCGAATCTGCGCGGTCCGGCCTATGATCTCGACGCGGAGGAGATCGGGCGTCGGGTGCGCGAAGCGCGCGCCCGCGGTGCGACTGAAGTGTGTATGCAGGGCGGCATCCATCCCGACTATACTGGGGACACCTACGTCGCGGTTTTGCGCGCGGTGAAGAATGCCGCTCCGGACATGCATGTCCATGCTTTCTCGCCGCTTGAGGTGCGGCAAGGCGCGCAGACGCTCGGCCTGTCGGTTGCGGATTTTCTCGCGCGCCAGCGTGACGCCGGCCTGGGCTCGTTGCCCGGTACGGCGGCCGAGATTCTCGACGACGAGGTTCGCGCCATCATATGCCCGGACAAGCTTCGTACGCAAGAATGGCTCGATATCGTCGAGACAGCCCACCGCGTCGGGTTGAAGACGACTGCTACGATCATGTATGGCCATGTCGAGCGGCCAGAGCATTGGGCGCGGCATCTCCTGGAGATCCGACATCTACAGGAGAGAAGCGGGGGCTTCACCGAATTCGTGCCGCTGCCCTTCGTGCACATGGAAGCGCCGATCTATTTCAAGGGCCGAGCGCGACCCGGCCCCTCATGGCGCGAGGCCGTGCTGATGCATGCGGTGGCGCGACTTGCGCTGCATCCGGTATTGCCGAATATCCAGGTGTCCTGGGTGAAGATGGGAATCGAGGGCGCGAAGACCTGTTTGCGCGCGGGCGCCAACGATCTTGGCGGCACACTGATGAACGAAAGCATCTCGCGCGCCGCTGGCGCCGGTCACGGCGAGGAACTGCCGCCGGCGAGCATGGACATGATCATTGCGTCGCTCGGTCGCCGCGCCGAGCAGCGGACCACGCTTTACGAGCGCGCGCCGCAAGCGCAGCAGCGCGCTTCGTACGCGTGCGCGCCGTTGTCGCCGGTGATCCAGACGCCGGCAACGCGCCGAGCGCGGCTCGGCGGCCGTCTCAGCGCCGCGTCGATCTGATTGGAGCCGTCCATGACCAAGAACTCCAGCATCGCTGTTCTTGGGGGCACCGGGCAGGAGGGCAGCGGGATCGCGTTGCGCCTGGCCAAGGCCGGGCATCATTTGATCCTCGGTTCGCGCGATGCCGCGAGAGCCGTGGCGGTTGCGGACGAGATGACGGCGACGCTCGAAAGCGCCAAGGTCACCGGCATGGCAAACAGGGAAGCTGCGGCCGCGGCCGAGATCGCGATCCTCACCGTGCCATTCGCCGCGCAACGCAGTACGGTCGAAGCGGTGCGTGCCGGGCTCGAGGGAAAGATCCTGGTCGATGCGACCGTGCCGCTCGTGCCGCCAAAGGTCGCACGTGTCCAATTGCCGGACGGCGGCTCCGCCGTGGCCGCCATTCAGAAGATGCTGGGCGAGAGCGTACGCGTGGTCTCCGCTTTCCAGAACGTCTCCGCGCATCATCTGAAAGACCTCGCGCGCAGTGTCGATTGTGACGTGCTGGTCTGCGGCGACGATCCGGCTGCGCGCGAGATTGTGATCGGGCTGGCAGCGGACATGGGTTTGCGCGGCATCCATGCCGGGCCGATCGTCAACTCCGCGGCAGCCGAGGCCCTGACTTCGATCCTCATCGCCATGAATATGCGCTACAAGGTTCCGGGCACAGGCATCCGGATCACGGGACTGTCGGTCTGAGCAGGGGCAATGCACGCATGAACGTGTTTGAACCGCCGGCCCGCTTTCTTGACACCGCTCCGGCAACGGCGCGGCTGACGGCGCTGTCCGGCGTTCCTTTGGTGCGGCGCGGTGACGATCTGGCCGGCATTATTGTCGGAGCGCTCGCCGCCTCTGGTGAGTCGCTGCGTGACCACGACGTGCTTGTGCTCGCGCAGAAGATCGTCTCCAAAGCGCAAGGCCGCCTGGTGCAGCTCAACACGATCTTTCCTTCAGGAAGGGCCGAGCGGCTGGCGCGCGAGGTCAACAAAGATGCGCGGCTGGTCGAACTGATCCTGCGCGAGTCGACCGAGGTGGTTCGTCATCGCCGCGACGTGCTGATCGTGGCGCACCGGCTTGGCTTGGTGATGGCCAATGCCGGGATAGATCAATCGAACGTACCGCAAGGCGACCAAGGCCCGGGCCAAGGCGACGCGGCGCTGCTGCTGCCCGAGGATCCGGACGGCACCTGCGCCGATCTGCGCGCGGCACTGCACTCGCGCACTGGCGCGGAGGTAGCGGTCATCATCAACGATAGCCACGGCCGCGCCTTCCGCAACGGTACGGTTGGTGTCGCGATCGGTGCAAGCGGCTTGGCGGCGCTTGCCAATTTGCGCGGTGTTCCGGATCTGTACGGGCGCCGCCTGCAGAGCACTGAAGTCGGGTTGGCGGACGAAATCGCCTCGGCGGCCTCGCTGCTGATGGGCCAGGCGAGCGAGGGGCATCCGATCATTCTCGCGCGCGGCCTCACCCATGCGCGAGGCGAAGGATGCGCAGCCGATCTCGTGCGGCCGAAGGAGACCGATTTGTTCCGCGCGCCGCCCGGGCTCGATATCAGCGAGGTGCTGCGCCGCCGTCGCTCGGTGCGGCGGTATACGTCCGCTCCGGTTTCCGACGATCTCATCCGTCAGCTGCTCGATGCCGCAATCCAAGCGCCATCCGCGCATAACCGGCAACCCTGGCGCTTTGCCGTCCTCAAGACCGCAGCAGCGAGGGAGAGGCTTGCCCGCGCCATGGGCCAACGCCTGCGGGAGGATCGCACACGCGACGGCGACGCTGCCGATGCGATCGAACAGGACGTCGCGCGCTCGATCGCGCGCATTACTGGCGCGCCGGCCGCTATCGTCGTCTCGTTCACCATGGACGATATGGATGTCTATCCGGATGAGCGCCGCGCCGCCGCCGAGCACCAGATGGCTGTGCAAGGTACCGCGATGGCGATGCAGAACCTGCTCGTTGCCGTGGCGGCGGCCGGTCTCGGCGCAAGCCTAATGTGCGCGCCGCTGTTCTGTCCCGACGTGGTGCGCGCGGCGCTCGGACTGCCGCCGCAATGGGCGCCGCAGGCATTGATCACGCTGGGCTTTCCCGCCGATGCCGGCAAGCCATTTCGCCGACGTGCGCTCGATGATGTCGTGCGTATGGTCGAGCGTTGACGATGATCCTGGCCCTCGCCGGCGGTGTCGGAGGCGCCAAGCTCGCGCAGGGACTTGCCATGCGGCTTGCGCCGAAAGAGCTCTTGATCGTCGTTAATACGGGCGACGACTTCGTGCATCTAGGTCTGAACATTTCGCCGGACCTCGACACGGTGATGTACTGGCTTGCAGGCCTCAACGATCGCGGCCGTGGCTGGGGCCTTGCCGGCGAGACCTGGAACTTCATGGATGCGCTCGGGCGGATCGGCGGGCCAACCTGGTTCAATCTCGGCGACGCCGATCTCGCCACCCATGTCGTGCGCACTCAGATGCTGGGCGAGGGTGCAAGCTTATCCGCAGTGACCCAGGCACTGTACACGCGGCTTGGCATTGCTCACGCCGTTGCGCCGATGACTGACGCGCCCGTACGCACCATCGTGCACACCGCGGATGCGGCGCTCGCGTTCCAAGATTACTTCGTCCGCCTGCAATGCGCGCCGGCGATCACCAGCGTGAGCTTTGCCGGAACCGAAGCGGCGAAGCCATCGCCCGCTTTCGCCGCTGCCATGGCCAACCCGGCGCTGCGCGCCATCGTCATCTGTCCGTCCAATCCGCTGCTGAGCATCGATCCGATCCTCTCGATTCCCCGCGTACAGGACTGGCTGCGCCGCAGCCGCATTCCGGTGGTAGCCGTCTCGCCGATCGTCGGCGCCGAGGCGATCAAGGGACCGGCAGCGAAGATTTTCCGCGAACTCGGGCGTCACGTGTCCGTTCAAGGCATTGCCGAGCATTATCACGGGCTTATCAACGGGCTGGTCATCGACACGATGGACGCGCCGGCCAAACCTGGACTCGAAGCGCTGGGTTTGCGCGTCGCGGTCGCGCCGTCGGTCATGAAAAGCGTCGAGGATCAGGCCGCGCTCGCTGCGGCTGTGCTTGGCTTCGCGACGGACCTGGCGGGCGCCTGTCATGCGTGAGGCGCTCCAGCTGCTCATTCCGGTAAAGTCCCTGCGCTGTGGCAAGCGTCGGCTCGAAGCCGTGCTGACCGCGGCGGACCGCATACGCCTTAACGAATTCTTCCTCCGCCGCATGTTGATGGTCGCCGCCGTCTTTCCTGGGCTGGAGTGGACAGCGGTCGTCAGCGATGCGGACGATAGTCTGTCGCTTGCTGCTCGCTTCGGCGCGCAAACCATCCGCACATTGCGGACGGAACTGAACGGAGCGCTGGCGGATGGCCGCGAGGAATTACGCCGCCGCGGCGCGGAGCGGGTCATGGTGCTGCCGGTGGACCTGCCGCTCGTTGAAAGCCGCGATATCCGTGAGCTTGCCGCGCTGAGTAAGCAGCATCCCGCGGTGATCAGCCCGGACCGCGACCGCACCGGCACCAATGCGTTGGTCTTGCACGTCGACGTGCCGTTTTCGTTTCGCTTCGGCGCTGATAGCTATCACGCCCATCAGGCTGAAGCGCGCCGTTGCGGCCTCGTGCCGCGACGGCACGAGAATATTCGGATCGCGCAGGACGTCGATCTTCCGGCGGACTTGAGTCTCGTGACGGGCCGTACTTCAGCAGCGTTGCGACCGGTACGAGCTTAAAAGATCCATGCCTGATGATCGCATCACGGTGGCGAGGTTGGCGCGCGAACTCGTCGCGATCGATAGCCGAAGTTTTGTTTCTAACATTGCTATTGCCGAACGAATTGAAGCGGAGTTGCACGGATTTGATGTGGAAGGGATTGATTACAAGGATCGAAACGGCGTCGATAAGCGCGCGTTGGTTGCTCACCGCGGTCCTCCTGGCGGACTCGCGCTGTCCGGCCATATGGATACCGTCCCGGAGACTGGTTGGCGCACGGATCCCTGGAGTGGGCTGATCAACGAGGGCGTGCTTCATGGTCTGGGCAGCGCCGATATGAAAGGGCCGCTGGCGGCCGCGATTGTCGCGGCGTGCGCTCTGCCGGAAGCTGTGCCGATCACACTGCTGATCACGACCGATGAAGAGACTACGAAGGCCGGTGCCGAAGAGATCGCAAGACGCTCCAAGCTGGCCAAAGCAGCGCGCGTCCGCGCCATCCTGGTGGTCGAACCCACGCAGATGATTCCGATGCGCGGCCACCGCGTGCATGTGCAATTTACGGCGACAGCCACGGGTGTCCAGGCCCACAGCAGCAGCGGGAAGGGACGCAATGCCAATTGGATATTGCTGCCGTTCCTGACGGAAATGCAGAGGATTCATGAGATGCTTCGTTCAGATCCAGCGTTTCAAGATCCGGCCTATGATCCGCCGTTCACTGATTTCAACCTGGTCATTGACAACCACGGCGCTGCCGTCAATGTCACAGTCCCGAAAGCGACGGCGATCATCAAGTTTCGATATAGCGCGAATGTCGATCCGTCGCCCGTCGTGACGATGGTGCGAGCCGCGGCCGTTCGGGCAGGTGTGACGCTTACGGAGGCGCGCGAGGGCGATCCGCCGGAACTCCCGGCAGACCATGTCTTCGTTCAGCTCTGCAGCTCCGTCGTCAATGCCGCACCGAAAGTCGCGCCCTACGGCACCGATGCTTCGAAACTGCAAGAGCTGGCGCCGTGCGTGATTATGGGACCTGGCAACATCGCGAAGGCACATTCACCGGATGAGTGCGTCCCGATCGCCGCGTTGGAAGCCGCCATACCCGCATTCATGCGCCTCGCCACGGAGCTTGGTGCGTGACCAACGGCGGCGCGGCTGTTCCACGGCATCATGCCAAACCATCGTATCCGCAGCCTGCCCGGATCGAAATTGCATTCCATCAGTATCTCGGTGCGCGGCAGCGCCGAGAAGACGGATCATACACCGCCCGGCCGCGGCCCCGAATCCGCAGGCGAGAAATGGGCATGAACGACGCGCCATTGACCGTCTTCCTTGCGGAAGACCATTGTCGAACGCGAAACGAATTCGGTGTTGTCATAATTGATATTGCGGGCCGGCGGTTCCTTCCCGGTCCATTGCCGCCGTGTTTTGCGATGGCACCAGACGACCGCTAGGTCGTCGCTCACCGTTCCGCCCATATCAAACGGCGTCCAATAACTTGACTGTACATTTTGCCCGTAGAACTTCCACAACCGGGTCCAGTGTTCGCGACCCTTATAGGTGTGGCCGTTGAGATTGAAATATGTCGCTTCCGGCGCCGCGCTGAAAATCGGTTGCAGATTCTGCCAATCAAACCGTGTGTTTACGTCGATGTATTTTTCATGGAGCCGCAGAATTTCCTCGCGCTCTTCCGGGGTGCCACCAACAAGACCTGTATCGCTCATTATCACTAGCCTCTGAGAAATTTGTCCCTCCGCATCGATGCGGACGGTATTCGCTCATACCATAATCGGTAGCGATGGAAACCAAAATGCATGGTTAGAATGCGATGGCTGCTCAGCACTCAGGGTCCATGCAGCCCTGGCCATCATATCCGGTGAAACGCCGCCGCGAAGATAAATTGTCGCGGCTTGGCGGCGCTTCGGGCTTTGGTGCGAATTTTGCTTGCTCAGGCCTGAAACAGATCGAATTCGCGGAGAGACCAAGCGTGACGAAGCATTGGGCTATTTCGTTCATCGCTATCGCCATTTGTGCTGCGTTTTTCGGCATCGCAGCGCTGGCACCGAGTGCCGCCGAAACTGTGACTGATTTTCCAACGCAGCCGATTCAAATTGTGGTTCCATTCGCCCCAGGCGGCAATACCGACCTGATTGCGCGAATCGTGGCCGAGCGTTTACAGAGCGCGCTCCACTCGCCGGTCATCGTGACGACCCGTCCCGGTGCTGGAACGAATATTGGCGCGGCCTACGTCGCCAATAGCAAGCCCGACGGCTACACGATGCTCATCGGCGCTCCAGCATCGTTCGTCGTGAATCAGTTCATCTACGCGAACTTGGCTTATGATCCTGACACTTCGTTTGCGCCCATTTCGCTTGCGGCCGAGTTTCCAAATGTCTTGGTTGTACCTCCGTCGCTCGGCGTCAAGTCGATCCAGCAATTGATCGAGAAGGCAAAGGCTGAGCCGGGAACGCTCACCTATGCGTCGTCCGGAATCGGCACCACGAGCCAGCTCGGGGAGGCCTTATTCGCGCAAATGGCCAATCTCAACATGCTGCATGTGCCCTATAAGGGAACGTCGCAGTCCGTGCAGGATTTGGTCGCCGACCGCGTAAGCATGATGATAGATAACCTTGGGCCGCTTTACCCATTCATTCAGTCTGGACAATTGATCGCGCTCGGAGTGTCGACCAAGGAGCCGGTATCCTTGCTGCCGGGTGTGCCGCCGATCGCCTCAGTCCTGAATGGTTATTCTCTCAGCTCATGGAACGTCCTTGCGTTGCCTGCAGGCACGCCAAAAGAGATTGTCAGCAAGCTGAGCGCGGAATGCGACCGCATCCTGCACATGCCGGCCGTTGCCGACAAGTTTGCATCGTTCGGCTCGCGGCCGGTTGGCGGCACTCCGGAAGAGACGATCGCCTTTCTCAAGCAAGAGCGCCAGCGCTGGGAAGCTGCAGTGAAGGCCGCTAAAATCACGAAGGGGCAGTTCGACTAGCGTTATACGTTCAAAGGCAGAAAAGTGAACCGCCACAATCTCGCTCTCTGGGGCAGATCAACGGTGGGCAGCCCGTGACCGGTATGCTTCGAAGGATTTCATCGTTTGCGGTGCCCTAAAAATCCGCCCGGCGCCAAGGGGGAGGGCGCCTTTACCGGCGTCACCGGCGTCAGCGGCGTGATCGGCGACCCAGTCGCTCCAGCGCTGCGCCCGCTCGGGGTAAGACCTCGCGAGTTTTCTCCGCCGCGTCTGTGGCGATTGATCTTCGAAAGCGCGCATCGTCCGGCAACCAGTAGTAGTCAAAAATCAAGGTCGAGCGCGGCGGCGCAACATGGATGAACTGCCCCAAATCAGTCTTCGTCTTCATGGCGCGATGCGGCCCGCCGAGGCCGTCGCCCTGGCAAAGGTGGCGGACGAAGTGGGGTTTGCCGGCATATGGTTTGCCGAGAATGCATTCGAGCGCGGCATCCTTCCCGCCGCAGCCGTCTGCGCCGCCACGACCGGTCGACTACAAATCAACGCGGGCGTTTTCAATCCTTTCAGTCGCCATCCGACGATGATGGCGATGGAAATCGGCGCGCTCGACGAGATAGCGAAAGGACGGGCGACGCTGAGCATCGGCGCCGGTATCATCGACGCGGTGGCAAAAATCGGGTTCGCGGCCGACAAGCCGTTGCCGGCCTTGCGCGATACGCTGACGATCGTGCGCGGCCTGTTGCGCGGCGAAGAAGTCAATCACGCCGGACGGGTATTCAGTGCTTTCAAGGTCAAGCTCGATTTCGCCCCGCGCGCCGGCATTCCAATCTTTGTTGCCGGACGCGGTGACTTGACCATTAAGCTCGCTGGCGAAGCCGCCGATGGTCTTATTATTTCAAATATGTGCTCGCCGGACTTTGCGAGGCGCGCCGCCGAACTCGTGCATGCGAGCCGTCGCGCGGCCGGCCATGCCGACAGGGTGAAAGTAATCCAATACATGCCATGCGCTATTGCCGAAGACCATGCAGTCGCGGTCAATGAGGCCAAATGGGTGATCGGAAAAATGCTCCCCGGATTTTGGAGTCTTGGACAGAAGCTGAATTCAGCCAAGGAAGGAATGATCGCCGGCACTGGCGTCACAGAGGCGGAGCTTGCGAATGCCGTCGCTCGTTTGCAAGCCGGCGAGGACGCGATCGAAGTTCTGGACGAGCGACATGTGGCGGCTTTCTCAATCGCCGGCACCCCCGAAGAATGTCTGGTCGCCGCTCGCCGATACCGTGCCGCCGGCGTCACCGAATTGGCGTTGACCTTCGACGGCCAGGCCGCCGACGAGGACATAAGAAGACTGGGAAGAGTTCTCGCCGCCAGTGCGCCCATGCCTTAGCGGCCACGCGTCGCTTTCGCGTCTGGTAACCGCCTATGGTCGCATTGCGACCGGCGTCGTTCTCGGCGGATTACATCATCGATATTGCCGGATTTGGAGAGATGACAGGAAACGTTGCGTGCTTCCTATGCATCCGGCGGTCACTTCGCGGGCAGTCGTTGAAGCGGCGAATGTTGTCAGGATGGTGTAGATTGTGATAGCTGTTCAAATCGGACGCCACGACGAATTTTTGGTGCAGCGAGCGGAGCAGTTGATGCGCAGCTTCAACATTCGGGACACTCTCGGCGCCTATTTTCTGGCGGCCATGGGCCTTGCGTTACTCGCGGGTGCGCCGTCCGCTGCACGCGCTCAGGCCGATGGCGTGACAGCGTCCGAAATTTCGATCGGCGCCATCGGCGCGTTGACCGGGCCGCTGGCGTTCATCGGCACGCCCGGCCGTGACAGCATGGCGATGGCGTTCGATGAGATCAACGCGAATGGCGGCGTTTGTGGCCGCAAGCTCCGTTTGGATTACCAGCACGCTTCCTCGCCGGCGGAGAGTATCGCCGCAGTTAAGAAACTCGTCGAAGAGGACAAGGTCTTTATTCTTGTTCTGGCATCTGGCAGCACCGGTGCCGCCGCCGCGGCTGATTATGTGCGGCAGGTTGGCGTTCCGACTTATAACCTCTACGGCTCGACGCCGATCATCCGCAACCCGTTTGCAAAAAACGTCTTTAACGGCGCCGTTGTGCCGGTTGAAGTGTCGGCCTCCGCGCTCATCAGCATGTTTTACGACGGCGGATACACGCCGAAGAAATTCGGCATTCTGGCTGGCACCTATGCGTTCCCGCAGGTTACCTTGAAGGCGGCCCAAGACATTCTGAAGCAAAAGGGCGCTGACGTCGCGGTCGAGCAGTTCGACATCGGCGCCCGCGACTTCACTTCACAACTGGTGTCGTTGCAGCGGCAGAACGTCGATTCCGTTCTCGTTCTGGGAAGCTTTTCGGAAGCCGGGTTTGCCATCAAGCAGGCCAGGGAAATGGGGATGGCCAACGTGCGGTGGGTAGTCGACGGCTCTGCGGTGTCCACCGCTATCATTCCGATCCTCGGCAACGCCGACGGCATTCGCGGCTATTACAACGCGCCGGCGTTTCCCGGCCAGACGCCGGCGAGTACCGAATTCGTCGCGCGCACCCAGAAATATCTCGGCTCGCTGCCGCAGGGGCGCCCCAGCATCTACGACCTGATCGGCTATGGATCCGGCTATGTCGTGGCGGAAGCGATCAAGGCGACGAATTGCCAGCTGACGCGCGACAATCTGATCAACGCCTGGTCGAACCTGAAGGACGCGGGTCCGACCGTTCTGGGCGGGCTCAATGTCACCTTTCCGGAGAGCTATACGCCGACCGATCACCAAGGCGTTTACCGGATCGGCGCCGCAATCGTGCAAGACGGCAAATGGCAAGTCTATCGCGTGATCGATAAGCCCTGATCGTCACGATGCTCGCTGAACTGGGATTTGTTCTGATCGCGGGCATCAAGTTTGGCGCGCTCTATGCGCTGGCGGCGCTCGGCCTTGTCGTCGTCCACAAGGCGACGAAAACCGTTAACTTCGCGCACGGCGCGTTTGCGATGCTCGGCGCGTTTGCGAGCTTCCTGATCGTCGTCAAGTGGCAATGGCCGTATTGGGTGGGCTACCTGATGATTCCGCCGGCCATCGGGCTGGTCGCCGCCGCCATTGAATTCCTGATTTTGCGCCGGCTGCGGCAGGCCGACATGTTCACCGTGGTGATCGCGACAGTTTTCCTCGGCATCGCGCTGTCGGAAGGCTTTCGGCTGACCTACAACACAGAGCTGTTGGCGGTGCCTTCGCTGTTTACCGGACCGCCGTTTATCATCGCCGGCGTGTTCGTCACCAGGGACACGCTCTGGGTGATCGCGGGCGCTTTGGTTACTGCGTTGGCCTGCATCGCCGTGTTTCGCTACGGCCGGCTTGGCCGCGGCATGCGCGCCATGGCGGCCAATATCCGCGGCGCGCAGTTGTGCGGTTATTCCATCGATGGCGTCTACATGCTCGCCTGGTTTCTGGGCGGCGTACTGGCGGGGCTGACCGGCGTGTTCATCGCCCCCATCACCGGGGTGTCGGTCGATCTCTCGATCTCAATCATCACGGCCGGCTTTGTCGCCGGCGTCATCGGCGGTTTCGACAGCCCGCGAGGCGCAATTGTCGGCGGCCTGCTGCTCGGTATCGCCGAGAGCCTGTCGGCCGCCTACGTGTCGAGCGCCATGAAGAACTGCGTCAGCTTCCTCCTGCTGTTCCTCGTGCTGATGTGGCGGCCCCAAGGCCTATTCTCGGAGAGGGTCGGCCGCAGTGTCTGACCGGCGGCTCGAGTTCGCGGCTCTCGGACCGGCCTTGTTCCTTGTTGTCTGCGTGGCCGCCGGACTCGGTCTCGACAGCTATCCGCAATACGTCCTCGCCATCGCCATCATATCGATGCTCGTCGGCGTCGCGCTTGTGGTGCTGGTCGGGCTCGCCCGCTGCATCACGCTTGCCTCCGGCTCGATCATGGCGATTGGCGCGTATGCGTCGACGCTTGCCGTCGCCGATCTGCACGTACCGTATCTGGCGACCTTGGCGCTCGCCATCCTTGCCGGCGGCGCGGCCGGCTGGGTGATCGCGTTCCCGGGAACACGATTTCGCGGTCACAATCTGGCGATGGTGACGCTAGTGTTTCAAAGCGTGTGCATTATTCTCATTCGCGAAAGCACATGGCTCACCGGCGGTGCCGAGGGCATCCATGTACCGCCGCCACAGCTTTTCGGCGTCACCATCGTATCCGACCGCGCCTTTCTGATCCTTATCGGGCTTTCTGGCGCCGCGATAATGGCGGTGATGACCATTTTGGTGCGCGGTCCGTTTGGCAAGAACCTGCAGGCCGCTGCGGGCAACGAGATCGCGGCGGAGGCGTTCGGCGTCAGCGTTCGCGGCTATCTGACCGCGGCGTTTGTCATGAGTTCGCTGACGATTGCTTTCGCCGGCGCGTTGCTCGCTCCCCGCGTGCGCATTCTCGACCCCGACAGCTTCGGCGTGCTGGAATCGATCTTCATGCTGGCCTACCCGATCGTCGGCGGCATGCACTCGATCTGGGGCGGGTTGCTCGGCGGCGGGGCTCTGCGAATCTTGCCAGAGCTGCTGCGGCCGGTGGCCGATTATCAGGAGCTGTTCTTCGCCACGCTGGTGATTGTCGTGGTCATGTTTTTCCCCGGTGGATTGACAGGCCTCATCAACCGCGCCGCCCGTTCGATCATGAAACCCGATCGGCCGCGCAGTTTACCGGCACTGCCGGCACTGCCGGCTGTTCCTGCTGAAATCGGACAACGAAGCGACGAATTGCTGCTCGTCGAAGCGGTCGATAAGCACTTCGACGCGCTGCACGCCGTCAATGCCGCGAGCCTCAGGGTGCCAGCGGGCCGAATACACGGCCTGATCGGCCCCAATGGTGCCGGCAAGACGTCGCTGTTCAATATCATATCGGGCTTTCTCGACGCCGACAGCGGACGCGTGACATTCGCCGGCAAATCGCTGCTCGAACTGCAGGCCCGCGACCGCATTGGCCTCGGCATGACGCGAACCTTTCAGAACGTCGCGATATTCGGCCAGCTTTCTTGCCTCGACAACGTGATCATTGGGCTGGGCCGCAACACGGTCATCGCCGCGATGGGAGCAAGCTTCGATCATTTTGCGGATGGCACGGCGACGCGCGGCGCCAAACGCCGGGCGCTGGCCGTGCTCGAGTCGGTTGGGCTTTCCGGCCAGGCTCTGTCCCGCGCCGGATCGCTGTCGCTCGGCGATCAGCGCCGGCTGGAGCTCGCGCGCGCCATCGTTTCCGAGCCACGGCTGATTTTGCTCGACGAGCCGGTTTCAGGCGTCGCCGAGTCTGAGGCCGAAGAGCTGCGCAAGCTTCTTCTACGCATCAACGCCGAGCGCAAGATCGCGATGCTGGTCGTCGAGCACAACATCCCGTTCGTGGCCAGGCTGTGCCAAAGCCTGTCGGTCATGGGTGCGGGCCGCATCGTCGCCGAAGGCAAACCCGCGGAAGTGATTTCGCTGCCGATCGTGCGGCAATTGTATTTCGGCGAGGAAGCAGCCGCATGACCGCGTTGTGCGTCACGGACCTGGCGGTGACTTATGGGCCGGTGGTCGCAGTCAGCGATCTCAGTTTCTCGGTCGAAAGCGGCGAGGCGCTGGTTCTGCTGGGTCCGAATGGCGCCGGCAAGACGTCCGCGGTGGAGGCGGTAGCCGGATTGCTGCCCAAGCGTGGCGGCAAGGTGGAGTTTTTCGGCAAGGACATTTCGCGCCTGAGTGCCAGCGCCATCGTGCGCAGCGGGTTGGCCCTAGTGCCGCAATGGCGCGAACTGTTTCGCACCTTCACCGTGGAAGAGACGCTGCTCGCCGCAACGACGGCGGCAGTCGGACGCCCGCCAACGCCGCTGGCATCAGTGTACGAACTGTTTCCCGTGCTGGAGGAGCGCCAGCGGCAGACGGCGGGGTCGCTCTCGGGCGGCGAACAGCAAATGCTGGCCATCGCCCGCGCGCTAGTGACCAATCCGAAGCTCCTGCTGCTGGACGAGCCGTCGGCGGGCTTATCGTCGGGCATCACGCGCACGCTGATCGCGGCCATCGGTCGCATCCGGCAAAGCGGCGTCGCCATTGTGCTGGTCGAGCAAAACATGGAGATCGCGCGCGCGGTCGGCGAGCGCTGCTGCATGCTTGCGGCCGGCCGGTTGGCCTGGGCGGGCACGATGCTGCAAGCCATGGAAAGAAACGAAGCCGAACGCGTCTACTTCGGTGAGCAGCAGCACGGCCATCGCGACGATCGGTGATAGTCGCAAACCGCGGCCTACTTGTCGGGGTGATCTCTCCCAAGTAAGTTTCTTCGTGGCCCCTTCAGCTGCGCTCAGTCAGCGACCAACCGTAAGCGCGCAAAAGCGAAAAGCATGTGCCGATGAATGCACTGTTCAGCGTTGGATTCCCGACGGGCATGGAAGGTCTGACTTACCCGATCCCGTTTTCCAACCCCGAGGATCTGGTTCGTATCGCCCAGCACGCCGAAGCGCTCGGTTACCACTCGGTGTGGGGCAACGATCACATGACCACCCAGCACTACGTGCGGGCGGAGTTTCCGGTTCCGCCACGCTTCTGGGAGCCGCTGGTCACCTATGCCTATCTCGCCGCGCATACCAAGACGCTGCGCTTCGGCACCGGCGTTCTGGTGCTGCCGATGCGCCGCGACATCGTGGTCACGGCCAAACAGATCGTCACGCTGGATCATCTCAGCAACGGGCGGGTGGAGATCGGTGTCGGTATCGGCGCCTACCGGGAGGAGTTCGAGGCGCTCAACCCCGACGCCAAAGTGCATCGTGGCGACATGGTCGAGGAAGGCGTCCAGGCGCTGCGACTGCTGTTCTCGCAACGCGATGCGTCGTTCGACGGCAAATACTATAAATTCAAGGACGTCGAGCTGTTTCCCAAGCCGAAGCAGCAACGGCTTCCGATCTATTTCGGCGGCAATAATGAGGCGCATCTGCGGCGCACGGCTGCATCCGGCGACGGGTGGATTCCGGCGGCGATGCCGCAGCAGACGCTGCGGAGCATGGTGACGGAACTCAAGGAGATGACCGAGGCGGCTGGGCGAAATTTTTCCGAGCTGCAGATCGCGCCGCAATACATCGTCCATGTCGGCCGCGATCAGGATAAGGCGGTGGCGCGTTTCCGGCAAAGTCAGATGTACAAGCATCTTCAATCGCTGAAGAAGTCGACCCTCAAGGGACAGGCTTCGCTCAATCCGGAAGATGTCAATCTGGTCGGCAGCGTCGAAACGGTCATTGCCCGCGCCACGGCGTTGCGCGAGGCCGGCGTGACCCATTTCCTCGGCCTGTTCTTCGCCGCCAACAGCGTGGCCGAACTGCTCGATCAAATGCAGATGTTCGCCGAAGAAGTCAGACCCAAAATCTCGTGATGGCGGACAAGCATTGGGCGCGAAGCTTCCACCGCAGCTCCCAATCGCGGTGAACGGCGAAGGATTTCCGCAATGGCGGACAACGGATCGGCGGCAATTGGGCAGCGCTCGCTGGGCGACCCGAGCCTGCTGTTTCCGCTCTCTCCGCCGTTGCTGCGCGGTTGCCCGCGCACCAGCACGCCCGACATGCAATATCCGCTGGAGATCGATTTCGATTACGGAAAAATTTCCAAAGACATCTTTCGTCAGCCACCGCTGCCCGGCTTGCAGCGCTGGGCACCGTTGCTGCCGCCGCTCGCCGCGGATCTGTCGTTGGGCGAAGGCGGTACTGCGCTCGTCGCCAGTCATCGCATGGCGCGTTGGCTCGGCCTTGAAGGTCCGATCTGGCTCAAGGACGAAAGCCGCAATCCGACCTGGAGCCACAAGGACCGCTTGAACTACTGCATCGTCTCCACCGCCTTGGCGAACGGCGCGCGCGGCATCGCTGTGGCATCGACTGGAAATCACGGCGCTTCCGCGGCGGCTTACGCGCGCCGCGTCGGACTGCGTTGCGTCGTCATTTCCTCGCCCGATGCGCAGCGCGCCTTCGAACACTTTCAGAGCGCGCTCGGCAGCGACTTCCTGCTGTTGCCGAGCGAAGAACGCTGGCCGACGCTTAATCGCATCGTCGACGAAACCGGCTTCATGCCGGCGAGCAATCTCACCCGCTTTCACACCGGCAATCCGTTCGGGCCCGAGGGCTACAAGACCATCGCCTATGAGATCTTCAGCCAGCTTGGCGACCGCGTCCCCGGCACGATCGTTCTGCCGACAGGTTATGGCGAGTTGCTGTTCGGCGTCAGCAAGGGATTTCGCGAGCTAAAAGACCTCGGCGTGTCGGATGCGATCCCGCAGATTCTTTCGGCGGAGCCGGCAGTGCGGGCGCCGCTTGCTCGCGCCATGTCGCGCAACGAGGCAGCGGCTGAGGTCACCGGGCCGCCGTCGCTCGCAGCCGGCATCGCCTGTACCGTCAGCTCGTATAGGGCGGTAGTGGCGCTGCGCGAAAGCCGAGGCCGGCCGCTGACCTTTCACGACGACGTGCTCGCCGAGGCCGCGAGCGAGTTGGCGCATGAGGGGCTATGGCAGGAATATTCGGGCGTGGCCGGACTCGCGGCCTTGCGTGAAGCGAGACGGCGCGGCGAAATTGTTGCCGAGCCGGTAGTGACGGTTCTGACCTCGACCGGATTGAAGGAGATCCCGACGACATCGATCGTATCGTCCACGACGGCGCAGCCTTCGCTCGAAAGCGTCATCGCCGCGCTGCAACGGAAGCAAGAGTAAATGGTGCTGCCGCTACAGATCGGGTTCTCGGTCGACGGCAGCGACCCTCCGTCTTCGTTGCGTGCGATGGTCGAGGCGGCAGATGCGGCAGGCGCGGCCAATCTGTGGATCGCCGCGCACCTCTTCAACCGCGAACCGATCGCTTCGGCGGCGGTGACGCTAGCGGCGAGCCGCAAGCTTGGCGTCGTCCTGATGGCGATCAGCCCCTATACGGTCCACCCGGTTTACGCCGTGATGGCGTCGGCCACACTCGACGAATTTTTTCCCGGCCGGGTGCAACTCTGCTTCGGGGTGGGCGCACCCGGCGGTCTCGAAGCGGCCGGCGTCGCGGCGGAGCGTCCGGTCGAGACGCTATGCGAAGCGCTCGATGTGGCGCGGCTTCTCCTTTCCGGCGAGGCGGTCAAGTTTGCCGGCCGGCGGTATCGGATATCAGGCCGGCTTGCCATGGGCGCCCATCCGCTGCCGCTGTGGCTCGCCGCGTCCGGGCCGCGGATGCTGGAGCTGGCCGGCGAAAAGGCCGACGGCGTCGTCATTAGCGCCGGCACGTCTCCGGCCTTCGTCGGCTGGTGCCTTGAGAGCGTACGGCGCGGCGAGCAACGCGCCGGCCGGACGATCAAAAAGGCGGCTCTGGTCGTCTGCTCGCTCGATACGCTGGCGAGTCGCGCGCACGACCGCGTGCGGCGGCGCCTCGCCTACGTGCTGCGCGGTGCGCATCACGCGCGCAATTTAGAGCTTGCCGGAACCCGGCTCGACCAGACGGCTTTGGCCGCGGCCTTTGCCGACGAGAATTGGACGCGCGTCGACGAGTTGATGACCGACGACGTCGTGGTCCGTCATTGCGCGAGCGGCACGACAGACCAGGCGCGGGCGATGCTGAAGACTTATCGTGACGCCGGCCTTGACGAGATCGTCGCCTACGGCATGCATGAAGGCGGGCAGGTGCACGACGTACTCGCCATGGTAGCTCCGCAACCGGCGTCGACGGGGAGATGAAGGCATGTTTGCAAGGGACGATTTGAAGGCCATAGCCGACAAGGTGCGCCGCAAGGTGTTCGAGGCGTGCGACCAGGCCGCCGACGCCATCATTTCGACTGACCCGACCCATGTCGGCTACCTCTGTGGCTATCGCAGCTTGCTGTTCGATCTGATGCGCGACTACCGCAGTGCGGTAATCGTCACCCGCGACAAGGCCGTTCTCGTCACTGGAGCAAGCGATGTCGCCGCCGCGCTCGAAGTGATGCGCGATCCGGCCTGCATCTATCGCTACGGCGTATTTTACTTCGAATCGAGCGCCGGCGCCGGCGTCGATTTTGCCGCCTTGCCAAAACTGGAAAGCGGTTTTCCCGACGCGCTCCGCGCCGCGATCGCGGCGATCGTGAAGCCGCACCACAGTGTCGGCCTCGATGGGGCCCATGCCTGGGAATTCCAGGAGCTGAAAAGCCTCGTCGGAGCGCGCGCCTTCGACGCAAGGTCGGCCATCATGAAGGCGCGCCGCACCAAGCTTGCCGAGGAGGTCGAGAAAATCGCTCATGCTGCAGCGATTACCGAACGCGGGCTCGGGAAGGCGTTTCGCGAGGCCGGAGCCGGCGTGACCGAGCTTGAATTGAGCACGATCATTGCCGGCGAAATGCGCGCCGGCGGCGGCGTGCCGCGGTTCGTGGTCGTGACCTGCGGCGAACGAAGCGCCTTGGCCGATGCCTACGCCACGCCAGCCAAATTGAGCAACGGCGACCTCGTACGCTTTGACATCGGCTGCACCGTCGATGGCTATTGGGCCGATATGGCGCGCAGCGCCGTCGTCGGCGAGCCGACGCGCGAGCAGCAGGAGCGCTACGACGCTCTGCTCGCAGGCGAAGCGGCGGAGCGCGCACTGGCGCGATCGGGCGTCAGCGCCGGCGAAATGTTCAAGGCTGCGGTCGATTGCGTGCGCCAGGGCGCGCTGCCAGACTACAAACGCAGCCATTGTGGCCACGGCATCGGCATCGACGTGCACGAATACCCGGCGCTGAGCGCCGCGAACCAGGGCGTCGAACTCGAGGACGGCATGGTGTTGTGTGTCGAGACGCCCTATTACCAGATCGGCTGGGGCGGCATGATGGTCGAGGATATCATCGTCATCCGGCCGGACGGCAACGAGTGCCTGACGCATTTGCCTCGCGACCTGCGGCGGCTATGAAGGGGCCTCGCTTTGCGACCGCCAAGCCGCGTATTGCGTAGCGTCGTCCACGTCGAACGCGAGCCGTAGGTTGACGTGTCTATCGATTCCCCATTCGATTGCGAAAGTGAGCCAGAATCGCCCCGATACCTGCAAAGCCGCCAGCTTCGGCGATAAGCTCAATCGAATTAATGCGGATTCCATCGCCGATCCAAGGCATTTCTAGGTGCTCCCATGCCAGCAGCAAGCCTATAAGCCCACCACAGAATGCCCAAATACGCACATCAGTATGTTTCATTGTGTCCCGCGCCTTTGGCGATCAAATTATTGGTCCATCAAGCGTGGTTCCAATGAAAAATGCCAAGCGGCAGGACCAATGGCAAACCGAGCCGCACACATTTGACGCACGGCGGAGGATGTTCACGAGATTAGTCGTCACGATTTCGACTTGTAGCGAGCCAACGCAACACGGTCCTCTTCCGTCACGTGGATCGTTATGCCGTTACGGCCCCCGTACGAAATCGCGGAGCGCACCTGATCAGCGGTAAGCCCAAGATCGATTGCGATTTCCACAAACATGTACTGCTGGCTTTCGTCTGGGTTGTTTGCGATCAAGGCGTTGACATGCTCAACAACCCTGGTCGCCATCTCATTGTACTCAGCGGTCTTTCGGCGCGGATTTTCCTGCGATCCACTATAGTGTTTAAGGTATGGTTTCAGCGGCAATATCGCCATTTTCCAGTCTCCACCAGAGCGTCGCTTATCTCGCGATCGATAGCCGCAACGTCCCCTGCGGTCAGGTTCGGTATCTTGCGAATCTGGTTGATGGCGTGCGTGAGCGCGGACGCTACCACATACTCGTCGTAGTGCCACAGCCGCTGCCTCGACAATACTGGCGACCTTGCGCCGCACGCGACCATTTATTATCAGTTGCGACACCCCCCTGACCTTCGAGTGGAAAGCCCGCGGTTAACACCGACTAGTTATGGAACTTTCCGACCAAGTTTGCAGTTGTCGTAACCGTATGCGTGAGATCAAATTCAGGGCGTGGCATAAGCACTTCAAACAAATGCGCAACACCATCATGACGTTGGGCGATACCTATTTCGGTTTTCCGAACCGTACTGAATTGAGGTACTGGCTTCATGCTGCAGACATGGAAGTGATGCTATTCACCGGCCTCAAAGACAAGAACGGGAAAGGGATTTGGGAAGGTGATGTAATTCATTTCCGCGGCTGGGATTTTCTCATTAAATTTGGCTTTGACCAGAGCATCACGACTATTGGCTTCTTCTATATTCGCAAGGCGAAAGACGTGGAAACAGCCGTTAAATTTAAGGGGGGTATAGACTTCCTTGCAGGCGGCGAAGTCATCGGCAACATCTACGAGAACCCCGAGCTTTTTACTGATATGAACCTCGAACAATTCCGCAGCGCGGTCGGTAAAGAAAGTGCACGCGAACCTTCCGAGAAGCAGAGGCAGAAAATCGTCCGCGCGATCCAGTCTGCGAAAAGCAAATCGGCCAAGCCGCCGACACGAGTTCTTTGACAATAGGGCGGGATAGGAGCCGGTCGGCGCCCGGACGACGGCAAGGACTCCTTGCCCACATTAGGAACAACACCGGTCTGGGTTTCGGCGTCGGGTAGGTCCTAGCGGCGCAAATTCTATTTTGATGGGGGCCAAGTGGAAATCGCGACGTGCATAAACAAGCGGACCAGTGACGCGCGTGCCATCGTGACGGTTCGGATTTCGGGCATCGCAAAGATAGAACGGCCAGGACCGCAGCCACCTGGGTCCCAGCCGTCCAGCCCGTTGGAGCTTGCCCCCCACTGAGCCGGACATAACCCTAGTGTATCGAAGCTTAAGGCACTTTGACCCGCATCATTGATCCTTGCGGGCTGAAATAGCCGGATTCCTTAACTTTCGTGGTGCAGGCCAAAGGGCGTTCCATAAACATTCGGCAACGCGCGACTCAGCTATAGTCTCTAGCGAGCGGTTGGGGCTGTGTCCTGAGCGAGAAGCAGACAATAAGTCCGGTCGTTTTCGCGCTGATGGCAGCCCTAGCGTTCGCCGGCCTCATCGCGCTGTCCGTACTGCTCATGTAGGCTAGTCCGGCAATCGAGAGAAAGAATAGACCGCCTCCGTTGACCGTGGCGGAGACCGCTACTGAGTCCCGCCATTTCGTGCGCTCGAAGCGACGGACGCGATACACCGCAAAGCAGACATCGGGTTGCAGCGCAATATCTGTAGTCATGGACCAATTGCGCTGTTTTTGGCGTTGCAACAATTCTTTGTAATCCGGGTACCTGCAAGAATTGGGCGTCGGCGGGCATGCCAGTCAAATGACGCCGCTGATGGGCGCCTCGCCGCCGAACCAACGCAATACGAGGAGCTCGGCGAGCCCAATGATGCCGTACAGACCAAGTCCGATGACGCACAGCAGGACAATCGCCGCCAGCACTGTTGCGGTCTCGCCCGCCCCCGCCGCGAACATAATGATGTAGCCAAGACCGTGCTGCGCGGTAATGAACTCGCCGACGACGACGCCGATCATCACCATCGTCACGCCGACTTTCATGCCGGCGAAAATGTGGGGCAGTGCGTAGGGGAAGCGCACCATCCGGAAGACCTGCCATTCGCTTGCGGTCAGCGATTCGCATAGCTGGAGCACCTCGAGCTTGGCACTGACGAGGCCAGTCGTGGTCGATACCACGATCGGGAAGAACGCGATGAACACGGCAACGACGACGGATGTCGTCTCGCCAACTCCCAGCCAGACAATGAACAGTGGCGCAAGGGCGATCTTTGGAATGAGCTGAAACATAACAACGCCGGGGTAAAGCGCCTCGCGGACCCACGGAGAAAAGGTCAGGGCCACTGCGATCGCGACGCCGAGCGCACTGGCAACAATAAAGCCCAAGATGCTTTCGCTCAGGGTCGGTAGCGTCTCGTTGAGCATTATTCCATAATTGTCGCGCAGCACCGCCCACACGGCGGACGGCGGTGGCAGAAGGATTGGCGGGACGAGCAGCATCTGGCACAGGATCTGCCACAGCGCGATCGTGACTAGGGCGAAGCCAACCGGAAACAGAACGAGGCGCAGTATCCGTCCGTTCGGCACGGCCTCGTCGGCGCCGGGGAGGGTGTCAAGGAGGGCCATGGGTGTCTAATGCCGACCGTAAACCCGGCGAACGCCGAGCTCGGCAAGCGCCACCGCACCGTACAGCGCCATCCCTAACACGCTCAATGCGCCAAGCGCCGCGAATACGTCCGCTGTGTCCAGGCGCGAGCCGGCGTTCAGGATATAATGGCCGAGCCCTGCCTGGGAGGAGATGAACTCGCCGATGATGACGCCAACGACCGCCATTGTCATCGCGACCTTGAAGCCGCTGAAGATTGCCGGCAATGCAAACGGGAAGCGCACCAACAGAAAGGACCGCCATTCTGACGCGGTGAGTGAGCGGCACAGCCGCAACACTGCCGGGTCGGTCCCAGCGAAACCGACGGCCGCCGAGATAACGACAGGGAAGAAGCTGATGAAAGTGGCGAAGGCCACGCGTGCCGGGCTGCCATAGCCGAGCCAGATGACAAAGAGGGGCGCCAGCGCCACCTTCGGCACCAGTTGGAAGACAACCAGATTGGGATAGAGCATGTCACGTAACGGCGGCGAATAGGTAATCACGATCGCTAGTCCAATGCCGAGAACCGCAGCCGCCGCGAACGCCAGCAGCGTGTCAAGGGCAGTCGGGACCGCTTGATCGATTAGGAGTGGCAGCGCGCGCCACGTCTCCAGCGCAATCTCGCTCGGGGTCGGCAACAGCACGGTCGGTATGTGCAGCCGAACCGCGGCCAACTGCCAAAGCAGCAGTGCCGCTGTCACGGTAGCAATCGGCAGGATGATCGGACGGACTCGGCGCACGCTCTGGCCGATGCCAAGGATGCTGCCCGGCGGCGCGGCTCCGGGTATCTCCGCGCTCACGGTGCCGCCTCGCGCCGCCTCGCAGCGGTCCCGGCCCGAGGTGCTTGCGAGCGGCCGTGGCCGACCTCGATGCGCTCGCGTAGATGGCGGCAGATCTCATTAAATTCGCGGTTTTCGCCAAGCGCCATCGCGCGCGGACGCGCGAATGGCACGGTCAGGTCTTCAACGATTGTTGCCGGGCGCCGTGTCATGACCAGCACACGGTCGGCGAGCAGCACCGCCTCACGGATGCTGTGGGTCACGAACAAGGCGGTTTTCGTGAATTGTTGCCAAAGATCGAGCAGCAATTCGTTCATTTCGTCGCGGCTTATCGCGTCGAGGGCGCTGAACGGCTCGTCCATCAGCAGCACGGCAGGATCGTAGACCAGCGTGCGACAGATCGCTACGCGCTGACGCATGCCGCCCGACAGCTCATGCGGCCGCTTGTGCTCGAAACCATCAAGCCCGACCTGCTGCAACAGGTTGTAGGCGGCGTCGCGATAATCCTCGAGCGAGCGTTTCAGGATCCGGACCGGGAACAACACGTTGTCCAGCGCGCTCTTCCACGGCAGCAGCGTCGGATCCTGAAACATCACGCCAATAGAGGTGCGCGGGCCGGTCATCGGCTCGCCGTCGACGGTGATGCGGCCGGATGAAACCGGTTCGAGGCCGCCGACCATCATCAACAGAGTGCTTTTGCCGCAGCCGCTGGGTCCCAGGATCGCGACGAACTGGCCCTGCGGCACGGTGAAGCTGACGGTACTCACCGCCTCGACTGCGGCAGCAGTGCCAGCGCGGTAGACCTTACTGACCCCGCGCGCCTCAATGCTGGGCCCCAACTTGCCAGTTGACATCGACTTTTCCCGTGGCGCCGGCGCAGGGTGCATGTCGCGTTGTCAGGTGACGTAAGTGCGAAATGCCTCGGAGTTCTTCTGCGCCGTGTCAAACTCGGCCGCGGAGATCTTGACGCTGCCGACAAACCGGTTGGTCATCAGCGAATCCATTATTGGGCGCTTGTCGCTAGGCTTTGCGACATAGCGCATGATCAGGTCCGTCTGAGTCTCGTAAGCCTCGGGCTCCATCCAGCCGAGTCCGTTCGCTTTTATGACCGGATTACTTGCGGCATAAACCATGATGCCGGTGCCAACGCGGATTTGCTCCTTAGCCTGCGCGGCCAGGCCCATTTCCGGTACTTGTTCGAAGAACAATTTCATTGCTTCGGCTGGGTCAAGCATCGTCGCCTTCAGACCTTCGAGCATACCGTCCACGAAGGCGGCGCACAGTTGCGGCGCGGTCGCGACGCGGTCCGGCTGGGTCAACAATACATAGCCATAATTGACGAGACCGACGGCGCTGAACAACAGGAAATGCGCTTTCACTCCGGTCGCAGCATAGATCGGCATAATGCTGACCGCAAAGCCTGAGATCGCATCCACCTGACCCTCGCCCAAAAGCCGGTTGCGAACGTTGGGCTCCGTCTGGACGATCGTCACTTTTGACAAATCGAAGCCTGCCTTCCCCGCATAGGCGGGCAGCAGCGGATGCTCGCCTGAGGTCACGGTCGTGGCAAGCTTATGGCCGACGAGATCACTCGGGTTCTTGATGGGCCCGTCGTTGAGGACGCCGATCCCCATCGTTCCATCATATTGGCATGCCCCCAGCGCCACGACCGGTAAGCCTTTGATGTTCTGCAAAATGGCTGCGGGAGCCGCTGCCATGCCGAAATCGAATCGACCGGTGCCAGTCCCCTCTGCGGCAGCCACCGACCCAGTGCCACGGGCAATTGACACGTCGAGCCCATGTTTGTCCCAGAGGCCCATGCCCTTCGCGGTGAAGGCAAACAGGTCACTACCCTCTGGCACCCACGGCAGAGTAAATTTGATCGGCGTCTTGTTTTGTGCAAAGACTAGGCGAGGTTTCGCCAACCCACCCGCGAGCCCGGCAAGCGCGGCGCCTGCAGAACCCAGAACCCTACGACGCGAATATTGGCGTCGGGTCATCGCAACCCTCCTTGCAGAGTGCTATCTGAGTTTTCCCGGCCACGGGAGCACAACAAGATTGAAGGTCCGGTGTCAAGTGACCGTCAGATATCGGATTCTGAGATAGTGCAGTCCGGCTAGGCATGATTTGAGGTTTTGGGGGGATTTGTTGACTTGGCTGGGTGACGTGGGCGACGGGAACATAGCGGCGAATGCTTGATGGTTTTGTCGGTACCGATGGCGATCGACAGCATGCCTAGCAACGGAGCCACGGCGATGGAGCGCTTCAACCTAGGACAACACACTCGGCCCGTATCAACCAATTCGGTTGAAGTGCAACGCTGGTTCGATTTGGGTATCAATTGGTGCTTCGGCTTCAATTTTGGAGAAGGACGAAAGTGCTTCGAAAAGGCGCTGGAATTCGACCCGGAATGCGTGATGGCCCATTGGGGCGTCGCCTATGGGTCGAGTCCTTTCTATAATCTCACATGGCGCGAAATGGGCGAGCAGGAGGCCAATGCCCGTGCCAAAGTTGCTTACGAGCATCTCCAAAAAGCGCGGTCGCTTTCCCGTCTCGCGACGGACCTTGAGAATTGGCTCGTAGAGGCGATGGCCTGCCGCTTTCAACAGCCACATTCGGTCTCGCCAACCGAGTATGATCGCTGGGACGATGCCTACGCGGCGGAATTGCGCAGGGTTCACTTCAGCCATCCGCAAGATCATGATGTAGCGGCTCTCCTCGTGGAAGCACTGATTACTCGCACACAGCGACGCTTGTGGGATGTTAAGACGGGTCAGCCCGCGAAGGGCGCGGATATCCTGGAAGCGTTGGACGTATGTGAGCGTTCGGTCGCGTTGTCTGACCAGCAGGGCCGAGCGCCGCATCCGGCGATCTTACACTTGCACATCCATGCTCTCGAAATGTCGAACTTTCCCGAGCGAGCCAGCCATTCGGCGGACGCCCTATCGGACATGTGCTCTGACGCCGGCCACCTCAATCACATGCCGGGTCACATCTATGTACTCTGTGGAGATTACTGGCGGGCCCGGCTGTCGAGCCAGAAGGCTATAGCGGCGAACGACAGATACCTGGCCTATGCAGGACCCCTTACTTTCTACACGGTCGCCTGCTGCCACGATCTTCATCTGATGATGCATACGTGCATGTTGCTTGGCCGGTATAAGGATTCGATGGACGCGGCCGATACGATCTGCACGTTACTCACCAAAGAGGTTTTGTCGGTTCGGGATCGCCCTAAGTTCGCGATGAGCTTAGAAGGCTACTACTCGATGAAAATGCATGTGATGGTGCGGTTCGGCCGATGGAGAGAGATCATCGACACGCCGCTGCCCGATGACATTGATTTGTATCCGGTCACAACCGCAATGCACCACTACGCGAAAGGGATATCCCAGGCCTTCCTGAGGAATTTCTGGGAAGCCGACCAGGAACGCAGGCGCTTTCACGAGACGCTCGGGCAAATCCCGCAAGAGCGAAGATTCTTCAACAATCCAGCGCACCGCATCCTGGCAGTCGGCGAGAAGATGCTTGATGGCGAATTGGAATACCACAAGGGCAATCATGATCGCGCATACGAGGACTTGCGAGAAAGTGTCCGTCGCGATGACAATCTCGAGTACATCGAGCCGTGGGCTTGGATGCACCCGCCCCGTCACGCACTGGCTGCCCTCCTTCTTGAGCAGGGGCATTGCGAGGAGGCCGAGGAGGTCTATCGCGACGATCTCGGCTTGACTGGAAAAATTCAACGCTGCGCCCAGCATCCAGACAATGTGTGGTCACTGCATGGACTTGCTGAGTGCTTGCAGAGACGGGGCGAGCACGACGAGTTGCGGGCAATCGACGCCAAACTTAAGCGTGCGCTTGCTATGGCCGACGTGCAGATCACCTCGTCCTGCATGTGCCGGCCTACTGAGCCTGCGCTGAGCGCGTGCTGCCGATAGATGATTTTCGCGAGAACGATGTGCGGCATCTATCCCCAATGCCAAGAGCGCCATTCTCGACCCGACCTCGGACCCAAAGAATTTCACCGTGACCAAGATGTGCATCGACCCAACCTGTCCGGCGGGCTTCGATTTCGCCGAGCGCCTCATTATCGGCGACGAACAGCGCGCGCGTGCGCGCAAGATTCTCGCTGCGGCGGGAATAAATCCGTAAGGGCCCGAAATCCACGATCCAACAATAAGGAAAGGATCATGAAGCACATCATCCGACTTTCATCGCTGGGCGCTAGTCGCGTTCTGAGCGGCGTTCATCGGTCTGACGCGCGCCGCAGAATCACCCTCCGATTCGGGCTAGATACCTGGCTCGGTGGCGCGTTCTAATACACGGCCGCCGGCTGAACCGGCAGCATTACGATCGCTTACAAAACATCTTGGAGGAGATCCACGTGCGCACGTCGATTAGTGGGAGCTGGATTGTCGCCCATCACGTCGGCCACCACAGCCTCGTACGCGACGGTGTCGTCGTCTATGAGGACAACAAGATCATCCATGTAGGCAAGTCTTTTGACGGTCCGGTGGATAAAACCATCGATGCCATGGGCAAGCTAGTCGCTCCGGGCTTCATCGACACCCATGTTCATAGCGGCCATCGTGCGTCGCACCGCCTGATCACCGACACCGGGCGGCCGATGTACTACGGCCAGCCTTTCCTTGAGATCAGCGTGCCAAAGGAAGGGAAGGTGGTGAAAGGCGATCCGCGCTATCTCAAGCACGGCGATGCCGGCGCCGAGGGCGCCTTTGCGCTCAACGCCATCTTTACCGTCGTCGAGCTTCTTCGCAATGGCGTAACCACAATGATCGAGTTCGGCAGCCAGCTTCGTGTCCAGGATGCCCTGCTCGCCGAAGTTACCAGGCTCGGCACCCGCGCCTATCTTGCGCCGGGGTACGATTGCGGACGCTGGGTCGGCGACGAGTTGGGCCGGCTCAAACGTGTCCGCAACGACGAGATGGGTTTGAGTGGACTGAAGACAGCGCTTGATTGGATCGGCAAGTACGACGGTGCGGCGCAAGGCCGCGTGCGGGGCATTCTGGTGCCGCGCGAGGTGGAGACATCGAGCATCGAGCTGTTGCGGCGCACTCGCGAGGCCGCCGACGAACGCAAGCTGCCAATCGCGACGCACGCCGCCTATAGCGTGCTCGAATTCCACGATACTGTGCGCGAGTACATGAAGACGCCGATTGAACTTCTGGAGGATCTTGGCCTGCTGCGGCCGACACTCAACATCGGCCACGGCAATTTTATCGCTGACAATCCCAACCTCAACTACTCGCTACCGCGCGATCTCGAACTGATGGGCCGCTCCGGCGCCACCATCTCGCATTGTCCGATCAATATCGTGCGCCGGGCGCGCGTGCTCGACAATTGGAAATCGTATCGTGAGGCCGGCGTGAATATCTCGATCGGTTCGGACACCTACCCCCGCGACATGATCATGAACATGCGCACGGCTTGTTACATGGGTAAGGTCATGAGCCACTCATACTTCGCCGCTCCAGCGGGCGAGGTGTTCGAAGCCGCCACGTTAGGCGGCGCCAGATCAGTCGGGCGTGACGATCTTGGACGGCTTTCGCCGGGCGCTCTGGCCGACATCATCATCATCGACCTCTCCGGCCGGGACACTCTGCGCTACGGGCCTGTGCGCGATCCGGTCAAGAGCCTCATCGAATGCGGCGTTGGAGATGACGTCGATACCGTGATCATCGATGGCAAGGTATGTATGGAAAACGGCATCATCCCAGGGGTTGATTTTTCCCAATTGCGCGCCCAGGCGCAGGCGGCGGGTGAAACGATAT
Source organism: Xanthobacteraceae bacterium (assembly GCA_049584975.1). Classification (GTDB taxonomy): domain Bacteria; phylum Pseudomonadota; class Alphaproteobacteria; order Rhizobiales; family Xanthobacteraceae; genus BOG-931. The sequence goes on from JBAUYV010000434.1 coordinate 37,704, forward strand.
GGGCGACTCTGCCGGACTGGGACCCACTCGGCCGAAATGCCGAGGAAGCATGTCCTTACTGCTATCCGGAAGCTGGCTAACGGCGCGCTGCGCTAAACGTCAATTTCTCCAAACCGAATTGGACAGTCTTCCAGGCTCGGCGAAGAGCCTGCTCTGCCCCCAATTCGTTTTCATCAACGAACCGCGTCTTTCGATCCTCCGTAGCGCTGGGCTTCAGGGATGGTTTTGCGTGGGATCAATTTTTGATCACTCGTGTTGGTTCAGGGTTGGGTTTGCCGAAGTCAAGTTGCGCTGCAACAAATGCCGGGCAATCCCTGTTGAAATGGGTCCAAACTGTACCGATTGACGAAGTCCGCAGCGTGTCCGCTTTGGCTTCGATCGCTACTGAATTGGTGAGCCGCTGAAGCGTCGCGACGGGCCATCTTCTGCCGTGAGCATTCGCAGCAAACGTGATCTTTCGACTGCAGGCTGTCCTCGTGCTCGATCGCACCCGGTCCGACGGCCGCGGATGACACGTCTGCTGCGTTGGCTCCATTTGCCTTCTACACTGCAGCGTCCGACACTTCGTGCCAAATCCGGAAGTCGATGGACTTGACATTTTGATAAGGCGGCTGAGGATTTCACTACTCTGGACACCAGCAGAGGCGCCAACGCGGGGACTTCCCAAGCGCCGTTGCGACGAAGACAGCGGCAAGACGCATCGGTTTCTCGGCGCGGCTAGCTCGGCTGAAAGGCTGTGAATGAACATCGAGAATTCCGCCCGCCTTGTCAGGGTCTTCGTCTCCTCGCCGATCGATGTCGCCGCCGAACGCGGCCGCGTACAAGCTGTCGCCGCCAAACTCAATCGCGAGTTCGAGGGTCTCGTCAACTTCGAGACCGTTCTATGGGAAGAGCACTTCTACAAGGCGGACCGCAGCTTTCAGCCGCAGATTCCGGAGGCGATCGCCTGCGACGTGCTTGTGTCGATCTTCTGGACTCGGGTCGGCACCCCGCTTCCGGCCGACTTTGCCCGCATGCCGAATGGTGACTCGTATCCGTCGGGCACGGCATACGAATTGCTGACCGCTCTTGCGGCGTCGAAGAAAAGGGGAATTCCTGACGTCTACGTGTTCCGCAAGACCGCTGATACGCCCCTTCCGACCGCGGATTTGGACCGGCGCCGGCAGGCGCAAACTCAGCTTGACGCGCTCGAAGCGTTCTGGAGCGAATGGTTTCAAACGGAGCAGGGATATTTCAAAGCTGCATTCCAGACCTTTGCGACCACAGATGACTTCGAAAGACAGATTGAGCACCTGCTGAGACAGTGGCTGGAGAGCCACCATCTACTCGGACCGCGGCTGAAATGGCCAAGGGAAAAGGGCTCGCCGTTTCGCGGGCTCGCGCCATTCGAGGCCGAGCATGCAGCGGTATTCTTCGGCCGCGACCGCGCCGTCGACGATGCGCAGCGGCGCTTGGCGGCGGCCGCCGAGCGCGGCTCGCCCTTTCTCCTGATCGTTGGGGCGAGCGGATCGGGAAAATCCTCGCTCGTCCGCGCGGGCCTCATCCCACGATTAACTACACCCGGCATCGTTGCGGCGATCGACGTGTGGCGTGTCGCCATGATGAAACCGAGCGAAGGTCAGGCAGGACCTCTCGCCTCATTGGCCACGGCGTTGTTCACGGCTTTGCCCGAACTTGCGCAGGGCGATTTCTCGACCATTGCGGCGTTGACCGACAATCTGCGGCGCGGCGGTGCGGCGGCGGCGCGACCGATCGTCGGCGCGCTCACCCGCCTCGCCGAAGCCGCGCAGCGTGAGCGTCGTACCGACCAGCCGCTGCAGCCCGCTTTGGTGCTTCTTGTCGATCAATTGGAGGAGCTGTTCGCGCAGGCGATCAGCGAGGACGAGCGGAATTGCTTTGCCGAGGCCCTCGAACAACTCATCGCAACGCGCCAGGTCTGGTGCATCAGCACATTGCGCGCCGATCTTTACGAGTCTTTGCTCCTGCAACCCCTGCTCAAGGCGACGAAGGAGGCGGGCGCAAGCCTTGATCTCAGCCCGCCAGGCGCCGCTGAGCTTGCCGAAATTGTGCGTGCGCCTGCTGCCGCGGCGGGCCTGGTGTTTGAATCGACCACCGAACGTGGCCCGCTCGACGAGCGCATTTTGGTCGACGCCAAAACCGCCGACAGTCTCCCATTGCTACAGTTTACGCTGAGCCAGCTCTATGAACGTCGGACCGAAGCCGACGGCACGACGCGGCTAACGCATAGCGCCTACGAGGCGCTCGGCGGCCTGCAAGGCGCAATTGCAGCGGAAGCCGAGCGTGCGGTTTCGACGCTGCCGCCGGGAACGCTCGACGCGTTGCCGCGACTTTTGCGCCAATTGGCCGAACCGGCGCACGACGGCAAAACCCTGACTCTGCGCGAAGTAGCGCAGACCGATGCTGTAGCCGATCAGGCGGAAGCGGCGCTGGTCTCAGCTCTGCTCGGCGCGCGCATCCTTGTCGCCGGCCAGGATGCTGCCGCCAGGCCCACGCTGCGGATGGCCCATGATGCGGTGTTGACAAGTTGGCCAAAAGCACACGATGCGGCGCAGGCGAGCCGCGAATTTTATCGTGTGCGGGCCGAGGTCGAGGACTCGCTGGGGCGCTGGCAGGAGCACGGTCGGCAGACGGATCGGCTGATCCAGCCCGGCGTGCCGCTCGCCGAGGCTGAGAAGCTCGTCGCGGATTTCCGACGAGAGCTGCCGAACGAACTCGTCGCCTTCGTGCGCATCTCGCGCGACCGAGCGCGCGTGCGCCAACGGTTGATCGCGGCCGCGGCCATGTTTTTCCTCTGCCTCGCGGTTGCCGCGACTGGAGCGAGCATTTGGGCGTATCGAGCGCAACAGCAGGCGCTGGCCGAGCGCGATAGAGCGCTGCTCAACGATTCGCAACGACTTCTCGACCTGATCGAAGCCGCAAAGCCAGGCGATCCGATCACCACGGCGCTGCTGTCGCTGGAAGGACTCCCGGGATTGACCGCAGAAGAACAGCGCCCGTACTTGGCTCCTTTGGAGGCCAACCTTTACCCCTCGGTCGATCAGCTTCGCGAAGTATTAGTCATTGACCATCCGATCACGAGCCCGGACAACCGGCGTCTGGCAAAGATCAATCCTGATTTTTCCGTCTCTGTCTACGATATCGATGCCGGAAGCGAACTGTTCGTTTTGAAGGGGCATCAGGCGGATATCAACGCAGTCGCATTCAGTGATAATGGGAAATTGATTGCGACCGCGTCGGCGGACAAAACGGCGCGGCTATGGAATGCGGAAACCGGCGAGGCGATTGCCATCCTTTCCCTCCACACCGGCCCTGTTACGTTCGTCGCGTTTAATGACTCCGACCATTCTGTGATGACCGTTTCCGACGATGGCAGCATCCGTCGTTGGAGCGCATCCGACGGCAAGCCGCTGGCCGTATTTCCGGGCCACGAGGGCGGGGTACGACAGTATGCGGCCAGTTACCTGGCGCACCGGCTCGCATCGGTATCGCGTGGCCAGGTCGTTCGCCTATGGGATCTTGATACGGGTCGGCTGTTGTCGCGGCCCGATTCAGATGACCCCAGTTCGCTGACGGCGCGGCAGATCGAAGGAACCTTGATCCGGCTAAACGACGACGGGACTCGGCTTGTAATCACGCGCCTGGGACCGACGAATTCGGTGATTCTGTGGGACACGCAGGCCGGCCAATCGCTGGCGACATTTGACCAGGCCGGGTTCCTAAACGAATTTGTTGATGACCACAGGCTGCTTCAGATTTCGCGCCCGGGTTTGTTCGACGTAAGGACGGACATCCGCTTTGTCGACGCCGCCACCGGCAAGCTGCTCTTCAGTGAACCGGGTTTCCCCATCGCTGATTTCAAGGGCAACCGGTTTTTGGTTACAAACAATACCTTCAGCATTCCAGTGCTGCTCTGGGACGCTACCACGTTCACAAAGATTGGCGAATTGCCCGCGCCGCCGGAATCGATGGCTTTGGCGGAGTTCGTCTTGGACGGCAAACAGATTGTGACGGCGCCGAAGGACGGGACCATCAAACTCTGGAATCCGGAAACCGGGGAGCTGATACGAAGCATCAGCATTGCATACGACGATGCAGCGCTGGGGATCGACGGCAATCACGCCGTGGTCACGCTGCATCAGGGCGGCGCACAGGTTTGGGACCTGCAGACCGGAGAGAAAGCTCTCGATCTCGACACCAGAAAAGACACGTTCGACGATCAATCCCCATTATTGCCGGCGGTCAATTTGACCGTCAGCTCCGACGGCAAGCGGGCCGCCGCGCGTCTTGGGCAATTACAAACCGTGCGACTTTGGGACCTTACTTCGACGGAGGTTTCCGAGCCCGCATCGGCGAGGCGCCTCCTTGACGCCGAAAGCCCGCAGGAGATTCAAGCCTTCAGGCTCAATACCAATGGCACGAAGCTGCTGGTGCAAGGCAAGACACAAGCAGAAATCTGGGCCCTGCCAAATCTCGACCTTGCCGCTACGATCGATAATGTCGAGGCGATGCAGTTCAGCGAGGGCGGCCATGCGCTGATTGTCACCAAGAAAGACAAATTCGGCAAACCTGAACTCGCGCGCGTGTGGCGAATTGCCACCGACACAGGCCTTTTCAAGGGCAGCTCGCTGACCGGGCTTGCGGCGTACGGTATTCTCGCGCCACAGGAGCCGCAGCCTCTTGTGGTGGTGGCGTCGTCCGACGACATGGGTCGGCTGGGCCTCTCAGCTCCCACGGCACTCGCCGGAACAAATGCCATCGAGTTGGTGGATCTCGGAACGGGCCGCGTCGTGCGTGCGCTTGCTGCCGGTGCCGCTAGCGATTTCGGCTTGACGCCGGTTGTTGCCGCCAGCGCCGACGGCCGCCGCCTCTTGACGGGGCTCGCATTGACCGACGGCAGGCAGGTTTGGGATACCGGCAGCGGCTCGCTCCTCATGGAGGTAAAACCTGATCCAGTCGACGCGCTTATTTCGCGAGATGCGTATCTCTTCAGCGATGATGGAAAGCGTCTTTGCGTCGTTACGATTGCGGGTGATCAAGCGCACGTGAGCATTTGGGACGTGGATGGCCGCGCGAGGATTGCGTCTGGGATAACCAAGATTGAAAACCTGGATGCGAACGGCATATTGGCGAACTTGAGCGTGAAATTTTCCGCGGATGGCCTTCGCATCAATGTTGTTTTGAGGTCGCTTCAGGATAGCCGGGCCCGAATTTTGGTATTCGACGCGCAAACAGCGGCACTGAAACGGGACTTGGGAAGTCCGAACGAGAATCAAGAAATCGTCGCTAGCCCGCGCGGGACATGGTTCTTGTTGTTGTCGAAAGATAGCGATGATACGCAGGCTCGGCTGCTCAATAGCGATTCCGGTCTTGTCACCAAGCTTCAACTGCCTGTCGGACAACATGATGCGTGGTTCAGCGACGATGAGCGAAAATTCGTTGTGGCGTCCGCCGGGAACGCAGGGCTATGGGACCCAGCAACCGGTTCGCCGTTGCACTCCTGCTCGATCGGAAACGATGCGGACTGGATCAGGTATGGCGCCTTCAGTCCCGACGACGCATCGATCGCATTGGGCACTGCCACGGGCGCTGTCTACATTTGCGACGCCGCATCCGGAAATCTGCGCAAACTGTTCGCCGGTTCGCCCAGCAGCCCGAATCCGGTGGGAGGACTATCGTTCAGCGGCGACGGGCGCTGGTTATCGATTAGCGGCACGCGGACAACGGTAGTGAAGAATCTGGACGGCGCTCCGGCCGTCGTGGCGAGCATGCCGGATACTGGCGCGCAAATGACCTTCGCTGCGGATCACCATTACTTGGTGACTGGGAAATCAGTCGACGACTTCTCGGGCGTCGCCGTCCATCGCTTGTTCCCGACTACGGCGAGCCTTGTCGAATATGCACGCTCCAAGTTGCCGCGCTGTCTTACGCCGATAGAACGCAAGCAATATCATCTCTTTGCCGAGCCGCCGCTGTGGTGCGTTGAGATGGCCAAGTGGCCCTATGACACCGCAGAATGGGGAAAATGGCTCGAAGCGCGACAGTCCGGTAAGCGCACGCCGCTTCCTGCAGACCCGCGCTTTCCCGCAGACTAGCTGGCTAATGTAAAACCGACGCCTTCAGGACAACTGTAAGCGCTGTTTTGACCCCACCTTTTATGGCGCCGCAGTAATTTTTCGGCAACCCGCAGCGGACATCGGTCCAGTCGCATACGGACGTTGTCCACCACGGGGATGATCTTCGCAGCGTCGTCTTAACTTTGCCCGCTTCGACGCCGATTTAGATCGCGGCTGGGATCAGCCAATCGCCTCACGCAGGAACGTGAACCGGTATCGGATAAGCGGTAGCCCAACGCATATGACAAGCGCCCGCATACTGGACTGCAATACGTCAAATCCCAACGTCAACGCGGGAGAGCCTGCGAGCCCAAAGCCGGTGAGATCGGCGGACCCGCGACGACGGGCTAACAAGTTTTTCCGGGCTGCCGCCACAGTCGCAGCTGTCAGCGTGATCTGGCTGATCGGCTGGGCGACCGGTTCAACTCCCGGCACACGTGCGTGGCATGAGGAGACATTGGATCGGACGGCGAAGGCGTTTGAACACTGCAAGCGAGTCTTTCCAGGCCAAGCGTTCTACGATTGCGTCAAGGACAGAGCGGGACGCTGGATCAGGATGGATAGCTATGCGTCCACGAACGCCGTCCCATCATTCGACGAGCAGTTGGCCGATTTCCGCAGGGCGGAAGCTCAAGTGAAAGCTGAAAGAAGCGGCGACATAGGCCACGAAGCAATCGACGCATGTCATTCCGCCTTCGGGCCGCAGAAGAGCTTGGCCTTCGCCGATTGCATCGTCAGCCGCACCTATCCCGCATCGAACGCTCCGAAGGACGAGACGCGCTTTTTGATTCGCTGATGATATTCTGATTGGTGTCGTAATGGCTCGTACGATCTCTTCGAGCGAACCGGTACTATTTCCCTCGCAGATAGACTTCCCCGCTCGGACCGTTCGGGCACCGGTCAGCTGCATTCGGGCTCCAGCGGCCTCTCAATTCGACGCTGTCTCGCTGTGTCACAATGCGCAGTTCGCCAGATGCCATGCACCAGGAGCCCAACTTTGGCGATAACCAACGTGTACCGCGAAACAGTACTCGGTCTCCTCGTAATTCACCTTCGAAGTGATAACTGGCCATTTCGCTCTCGTCCCATAGAGTGACGGAGCCTGAAAGTCTGTCGCCATTCTGCTTAATCAACCATTCGTATTTAAGCTCCTTATCTGCATCCCCATGCCAGGCACCGTTCAGGTTAGCCGACGCAGCCCGCTCAAGGTCGGTCTGCGCACGCGACTGGCCGGGCAGCATCGCAGGTATTAGGAGCATCGAGGCAACCGTCATATCTACGAGAAATCGCGTAATCATAAGGTTTCCGAGTGTCATTCCGGTTCCGGGTCACTCCCCCACGCATTTGTAAGCGCCGGCCTTGATCTTGTCCCGGTTCCCCGGCACGAACGTGATATCGGGCTTGAGCGGCCGGCAAGCGACGGCATCCACAGCGGAGTGCCTCAAATGACGAGGCCGCCAACGGCCGGCGCCTTGCTGGAGGCGCGCAAGGACTCTATTGGCAAATTTCAAAAATGCAGTCGGCGGTTCACAAGAGGCGGCGACGCTGCTCCTGGGTTAGCAGCGCGCAATAGTCGGCTTTCCCGAACCAGCGATAGCGGTTGCGGGCGATGAGGGCGTAAAACCAGTCGCGCATGGGTTTCGGGATCACGGCTGCGACGAGGAAAATGCGCCACCAGCCACCCAATATCCGGCACACTTCGATGTAGCCGCGCGAAGCGGTGTAGGCGCGGCCATCGGCGACTAGCAGATAACTCTCGTCCATCTCGACGCCATAATGCCCATAGAGCGCCTGACCGAGCGCGCCCTGTGCGGGGGTGAAGTTTATCATCGCCTTCCTGTCGTGGCGCATTATCCACTTCGCGCCACCCGAGCATAGAACGCAGACGCCGTCGAACACGAACAAGGCGCGGCTATCGTCGAAGGCGGGAACCGCCCGATCCTTGCGGTAGCTGAAGCGACTCCTCGTGACCTCAGGCATTGGCGGTGTCCCTGACCCTTCGAGCGCGGTGAAAACTGAGTACAGCAGGGATTTGTCACCGGCGAAACGGGAATTGGTCGTCAGTTTTGCAGAGCAGCAATTTTGAGCCGCCGAGGTCCGGTAATGGGATGGTCCGGCCGTGCTCCTGCCCCGCCAGCGATTGAAGCTGGCAAGGGTGGAGGCTCTCTCGTGCTGCCGTCAGAGGTTGGCGCAGGAATCTCGCAGATTATCCCGGTGATCGTATCGGCATTGGATAATCGGGCAGGGCTCACGCTCATCGAGCAGCCGGAGATCCATGTTCACCCGGCTGTGCAGGTTGGACTAGGTGATCTGCTTATTGAAGCGGTTACCCGCGAAGGGAGCCGCCGCGCAATGCTGGTTGAAACACACAGCGAGCACCTAATCCTTCGGCTTCTGCGGCGTATCCACGAGACAACAGAGAAGGAACTCACTGAAGGTGCTCCTGCCTTTGCGGAGGATCAGATGAGCGTCCTGTACGTTGAGTCGCCTCCCGACGGCGTGCGCGTACGCCGCCTTCGTGTCGATAACCAAGGAGAGTTTGTTGACAGGTGGCCAAAGGGGTTCTTTGCGGAGCGCATGGAGGAACTGCTGTGATTCATGCGTTCGCGCTCGAGCCCAGGGTCGTTGCGACGTGGGGACGGCGGGAAGAGTTTCGTTTTATTCACGACAAGTTCGGTCTCGGCACGCCCCGTGTGCTCTTAGAGCTGCCGCGTTTCATTGATTGGAAGAACAATGTTTATGCAGCAGCTGGCAAGCTCGATTTGTCTCCTAAGGACTGGAAACGACTCGAAGAGATATTCCGGATTTTCACTGAGCACCGATGCCGACGTCCTTCCTCTGTGTACCAAGACGTGTTGACCTGGCTCGAAAACGCAGAGCGGGAGCATCAGCAGAGCGAGTTCCGCGCCATAATCGCAACTGAAAACCCACGCCGGAACCCGGTCGTTGTTCTTGGTGACGATCTTGGTCTACCCAAAGCGAGGCTTTGGATGTGCGACACGGGAGCAACGCCGTCACGCTCCACTGAGGATTTGGCTGCCGTGCTTTCTGCCATGTTGATAAACTGCCGCCAGCTACACCTTGTCGACCCACATTTCGGTCCGGAGAACGCCCGGCATCGCAAGTTACTAGAAGCCCTGATGGATGTGCTGTCAGGCCATGCGGTCGCACCGGAAGTGATAAGGGTGCATTCTTCGGCAAAATCGGTGCTGAGGTTCTTCGAAGAGGAGGCAGCTAAAATGGCAGAGCGCCTCCCAAAGGGTTACAGCGTCGAGTTCGCACGATTGAAGCAGCGAGAAGGCGGTGAGAAGCTGCATAATCGCTATGTTCTGACGGACCTCGGAGGCGTCTCGCTGGGCGCCGGCCTAGATGTCGGGGGGGCGGGTGAGAGCGACGACCTATTGCTCCTCCCACGTGAGCTATATGAGCGGCGCTGGTCGCAGTACGTCGACGATAATGGTGCGTTTGAATGCGTGGATCGGCCTGCGAAGGTCATAGGAACACGGGTGCAGAGACTACGAGGTGGAAACTGAAATGGGAAAGAGCCACGACAGGTTGGAGGGCCTGCGATCCTAAAAGCCGTCCACAGCGCTCTGAACCGCATCAGCGTAGCCCTGCAATATCGATCAACGTGTTCTGTGACCACGCCGCACGTGGCGCGAAGGTGAGGTTCGGGCCCAAAAGCATTTGACGGCATCGATCATGCCGAAGGCGAAAATCTTGCCTTTAGCCGGGATCCGACATGTCGAATTCGTGCTGCTGATCGGATGTCGATCTTCGAACCGAGATCGAGTTCGATCCGCCTGCTTCCGGAATGCTTCCGGTGCGATTTGCGGCTCGATCGCCTGCGGCGTTAAGTCATTGGAATTATTGGTGGAGCCGAGGGGATTTGAACCCCTGACCTCCGCAGTGCGATCGCTGCTGTCAAGGCTCACGCTAACGTCCCGGCAAATCTGCCAATTGCGTCAGACGGCTGCCTTCGCCAAATCAGACTTTACCGACGGTTGCCCATAAAGCGCAGCAGGAACAGGAATAGATTGATGAAGTCGAGATAGAGCGACAGGGCCCCCATTACCGCCTTGCGGCCGGCGACAGTTCCGTCATCCATCGCGCTGTACATCTCCTTGATCCGCTGCGTGTCCCATGCGGTAAGCCCGGCGAAGATCAGCACGCCGATCACCGAGATGGCGAAGTCAAGGCCGGTGCTCTTGAGGAAAATGTTCACCAACATCGCCAGGATGAGCCCGAACAATCCCATGGTCAGAAACGAACCGACCGGCGTGAGGTCACGTTGTGTCGTGTAGCCGTAAAGGCTCAACGCGCCGAACGATGCCGCCGAAATGAGGAAGGTCCGGGTGATCGATGCGCCCGTATAGGCCAGAAACATCGACGACAGCATGAGACCGAGCAACGCGGCATAGAACAAGAACAGGGCAAGTGCCGTGCTTGCCTCCAGCCGGTTTATGCGGAAGCTCATGAAGAAGACTATGCCAAGCGTGCCCAGAAACAGGATGATGGTGAGCGGTCCGCTGAAAATGGCTTGCCCGAAAGGCGTCAGCCCGGTGATGTGGGCACCCGCCACCTGAATGGCATCGCCGCCGGCCATCTGATAAGTCAGCCACGAGACGAGGCCGGTCAGGGCGACGCCGCTGGCCATGTAGTTGTAAACGCGGATCATGTAGGCACGCAGACCCGCGTCGATCGCGACCTGGTCCGCGCGGTAGCCGGACCGGGCAGCAAAATTCCGATCAAAGTCGGACATGGAAGATACCCCTGAGCGTTGTCCCGGCTCGGCCGGGCTTACCGTCCGGCGCAGATGAGGCGCCGTGATCGTGGCTATAATCTAGTGCTAAACGTTTGATCGTGCCAGATGGTGTTGAATCGGCGCGGGTTCCGGCGGGTCTCGCACTAGGGCTTGAGAAGCCCAGCCCCTCGGCTTAGATCGGCTCTGTGCGAGGAGGGCATTCATGTCAGAAGAGCAAGATGAGGAAGAACGACCGTGCCTTCACTGCATGATTATCGAACTGTTCGATGAATTTTTTACCGAATATCCTGCTGGCACAGGCCAGACGGACGCGATCGATTCCGATGAGGTGGTCACAGCACTCGCTGCGGATTCCGGTGATGGCGGACAGGCATTCCATTTGAAGGCGGACAGTGAATCCGGTCGATCGCGGACAGCGATCCGGTGAAGGCGGACAGCGGCTCCCGTCGACGGCCTCATGGGGTCATGCG
>JBAUYV010000435.1:0-7877 GCA_049584975.1 Xanthobacteraceae bacterium
CGCATGACCCCATGAGGCCGTCGACGGGAGCCGCTGTCCGCCTTCACCGGATCGCTGTCCGCGATCGACCGGATTCACTGTCCGCCTTCAAATGGAATGCCTGTCCGCCATCACCGGAATCCGCAGCAACGCCCGAATTGGAACAGCAGCTCGCGGGGATTTCGGTCGCGCTTGTATTGCTCTATCGCATCCGCGACGGTTTGCTTGGTCAGGCTATTTTTCAATTCAAAGGTGGCAATCGGCAAGCCATTGATAAACAGCCCCATGTCCAATGCGTTCATCGTTTCATCAAGGCTGTAGCGCAGCTGCCGCGTGACGCTGAAGCGGTTTGCTGCGTAGCGCTCTTCGGCCTTACTGTTGCCAGGGGTTGGAGTGCTATAGAACAGATCAATTGAATGAGCCCCGTGCTTCACGCCGTGACGCAGCACATCAATCACGCCCCGTTTGGTGATCTCGCCCTGCAGACGGGCTAAAAGCTTTTGGCGCGCTGGACTGTCGTTATCTAGCGCAATCGACTCGGCGATGTTTGGTTGCGTCGCTGTGATGAACGCTCTGAACTGAACGAGGTCGATCGCGTAGCTCCGATCATAATCCTGGGGCTTGCCAGCGAGCCAGCCCCCGCCGGCCGTCATATGGCCTACGATCAGCGTTTCTAAGCCTTTTTCGCTGGTGTCTGTTTTCATGCCTCGTCAGTGGCCTCCAACTCAAGATCGTCGGCCTCGGTTTCATCCTGCGACAGCTCTTCCATTTCGTCTAGCGCCGCGGGTTCAACGGAGACCTCTGGCAAATTTTTCGCAGCCTCACGCACGTCGAGCTTCCCAGTGACCACATCGGCAACTAACCGAACCCGGTATTCGCGGATGATGCCCACTAGCTCTGTCACTCTTCGAGACAAACGAGCTTCCAGATCGACCATTCCAGCGATACGCCGCTGTACATCTAGCGCCGGTATCGGAATCTTCTCTTTCAGCAGGCTGCGCGGGTTGAGCGGTCTGTTTCGACCAGCACCACCTCGGGAATGGTAATCTAACAATAGATGCCCCGTTCCCGTCTTAAAGAAAGATAACAGATAGGCCGACTCAACCTCGTTGGGCTTGCCGCGAAGAACTGGATAGCGGTGGCTCGCCACGCAGCCGGAATCTTCCCGACCGGCGAGCGCAATTGCTCCCTCCCAAGCGAACTGCCCGCTTAAAACAAGGTCCCCCTCTTCAATCCAATAGAAAGTCGAGTCCCCTAACTCGGAACCTTTCACTGGTTTCTTGTGGAATATGCCACGACCTCGATTAAACAGGCCGATGGGAGTGTAGAATTCCTCGTCACAACGAATGACTGGGCGCTGAATCACATCGACTGCTGCCTCTAGTCGAAGGCTGCGAGTATTCGCCAAACGCAGAGCGTCATGAGTAACTATTTCTCGTTCCTCCGCTAGCAGCTTTATCAAGCTCTGTTTGGCTTGGATGTAGCGCCCTATCTGCCGGTCCGCGTGATCGACGAACCGAACGATGGCGGCTTGTTCGTCGAGTGGTGGAAACGGTGCGGCCAACATCCCGAATCGCTCAGTATAAAGTCTCAGAAATCCGGACTCCCCTGTACCGAGTCCACGAGATTCCAAACGAAAAGCAGACATCATCAGCGGCGTGCGGAACAGGTGAACGAAGTACTGGAGATCAACCGGACGGAGCGGCCGAAGCACCGCATAGTCGGGACTCACCAAGCCGATCGTCTTCGTTGCGGCAAATAGCCCGGTTGCGGCACGCATCCGGTTCATCACCAATTCACCCGGCTCCGTTCGCTTGTAATCAAGCAGGCTGCTTGCCGGGATTGGTTTGCCACCCATTGCATGATGATCGACAAGGCCCCGCTGCATCCGTAACGAAAGTAGGGGTTCTTCGCCAGTTCCGCTCCTACGATCGACCTCGCGAAACACGGTCTTAAGGCGCGGCGTAGACCAATGCGATGGCACCAGTCCCAACCGGGGCACGTCGGAATCCTTCATGGTTGAGTATGGGATCGGACCTTCCATCATAGGGAGCTACCGACAATCTCTTTCAACAAACCCTCAGTCTCGTGTTCGAGCGCGAGAATGTCTTTCTTTACTTCATCGAGCGACCTTAAGGGTTGTGCTTTGAAGAAGTAGCGATTGAAGCTAATCTCGTAACCGATCTGTGTCTTGCTCTGGTCAATCCATGCATCATCTGCGTATGGCAACACTTCGCGCCGGATGAATGCATCTATACCCCCAGGTTCTTGTATCCATACTTGTTCGCTATCGCGCAGATCGCTGTCTGGCTCGTACTCGACCACGCAATGCTTACCCTTGATTGTCGCCTCAAACAGACCGTGCAAGGGATCAGCCATTCCTCCCTCGTGAATCTTCCGAATAACTCGCCCGGCGTTCGCGTCTACCTGGCTTTCGACTCTAAGTTTCTTGATCTCCTTCGGAGTGTAAACGCGGTCCGGATCGATTCCCATGAGTCTCAACGGCCGTTCGACGCTCACTTTCCAGTAGCCAAAAGCAGCATTGTCGAAAATTTTTGACTGTTCCGTTTCTTTGAAATCAAGAAACGTACGAATGATTTCACTAATATTTTCATCCGACAGCTCGCAGTTCTTCTGCCCAAGATTCTTTCGAAGCGACTTGTACCAACCTGTCGCATCGATCAGCTGAATCTTGCCCGTCCGGTGTGCCGCCTTTCGGTTCGTGAGTACCCAGACGTATGTTGCTATGCCCGTGTTATAGAACATGTTGAGCGGCAACGCGACGATCGCTTCCAGCCAATCATTTTCGATGATCCAGCGGCGAATGTTGTTTTCTCCCTGACCAGCGTCGCCGGTGAATAGGGAGGAGCCATTGTGAACCTCGGCGAGGCGGCTGCCCAGTTTTGATGAACGCTTCATTTTGGACAGTAGGTTCGCGAGAAATAACATCTGTCCGTCGCTCGATCGGGTAAGGAGCGAGTATTCGGGATCGCCGCCGTGTTCGATCAAAAAGCGCGGGTCTTTGATACCCTCCTTTCCACCCATACGTTCGAGGTCGCTTTTCCAACTTTTTCCGTATGGCGGATTCGACAGCATGAAATCGAACTCGCGAGACCGGAACGCATCATTCGACAGTGTCGAGAATTCGGGACCGCCGACGATATTATCGGCAGCCTCGCCTTCCCCTTTCAACAGTAAGTCTGCTTTGCAAATCGCATAAGTCTCGGCATTGATCTCTTGGCCGTAGAGATGCGTCGCGACTTGCTTGCCGCGCGCTTTCGCCATCTCCTGCAACGTCTCCTCGGCAATAGTCAGCATCCCCCCCGTCCCGAGTGCGCCGTCATAGAGGAGATACGTGCCGGATTCGATCCGGTCTGCAATCGGCGCAAAGATTAAATTGGCCATCAGCTTGACCGCATCGCGCGGCGTCCAGTGCTCACCGGCCTCTTCGTTGTTTTCTTCGTTGAACCGGCGCACCAGTTCTTCGAAAATTGTGCCCATCGCATGATTGTCGAGCCCTTGCAGCTTCACTGACCCGTCAGCATTCACAACGGGGCTCGGACCTAGGTTAATCGTCGGATCGAGAAACCGTATGATCAGTGTCCCAAGCGCATCCGCTTTCGAGAGTCGGGGAATCTGGTTTCGGAATTCGAAGTTCTCGAGAATTTCTTGAACGTTTGGCGAAAAGCCGTCGAGATACGCTTCAAAGTCGGCTTTTAGTTGCTGTTGGTTGCTACGGTTACGCAAATCACGCAAAGTAAATTTTGACGTATTGTAAAATCCTTGCTCCGAAGCCGCGCGCAGTGCGGCGTCCTGGTTCGTTATTTTCGCCTTATCGAGATTCCCTTTGGCGTCGAGTACGGCCTTCTTGGTCGGTTCTAGCACCGCGTCCAGACGCCGAAGCACGGTCATGGGCAGGATCACGTCACGGTACTTGCCCCGGACATACAGATCGCGCAGGACGTCGTCCGCAATTCCCCAAATAAAGTTTGTGATCCAATTCAAATCACCGTTCACTAGTCCCCTCCCCCCGTGGTCCGTATTCTCGCGCCCCATTGGGATAGATGCTACCACACCGTGTATTCTGCGCCGCCTGATCTAGCGTCAGCCGATACAACTGCACGACCCGTTCTCACGTCAGCAGCTACGCATGGCGCCCGCACATGTGCGCACTCTATTCCAAGCACCACGAAATAATATTTCTAGAAACGGGCAACTTGTTTCCGTTCCCCGCATGTCTGCCAATATTTTCGGGTGATCGATCACTTGTCCCCTGCCTCAAGCGGTTAGTAAAGTTCTCTTTTTGTTTCCATGCGTCAAGGATGCTGTCCTTACCGCCTCCAATTTAGCCGGGGAACATGTGTAGTTGCTCTCCGCTCCCTCCTCCAAGGAGCTCCAAGACCTCCAGAATGTCCGTTTTTTGTTCGACGAGCGTGCCGTTGCTATCAAAGGTGTAGATGAATTTGACGCGGCATCGCAGCGCATCGCCGGAGCGGATGGCTATCGAGCCTCTATGAAACCTTTCGAGCCAGTTTTCGTCGAGCACCCGCGCCGAGATTCTTTGATTCCCATGGCCGAATTGCCACATGGAATCTCCAAGCATGTCTGGGCGGCGGATTGTTAGGATAATTTCAGCTTCGCTGTCTCTTTCGCTTGTTGGTTCTGCGGGCGTCTGCACAACTTCGGACGGCTCCCATGTTTTTGATAAATCGACTTCGTAAGTTCTGTCCTCGGTTTCTATTGTGAGCTTATCCTGCGGGCTTAGCGCTCTCTTGGCGTCCTGTATCGTATCAAGGGACGCTACGAGCTTTGCCTCGTGAATTGGCGGATAATCCGGTAAATGGCGCGCGTCCGTTTCCCTTGCAATATTTTGCAAGGTTTCCCGCAGAGTATCGACCTGCGCTGTCGCAGCGCCTTTCTCTTGGTTTAAAAATTCAATGGCTGCGTACTTAGCCCTCACCAGCGCCGGGCCGATAGCCCTTCGGTATTCGCCATCCTTGAGGGCTTGGTCATCGATGTTTTCCAAAATCGTCTTGAGAAAGACTTTGATTGATCCAGCCTCGATGTCTTCCAACACCATCAAGGTTCTCAATCTACTGTCCACTGATCCAGCAACGGCTCCGTCCAACTCTTCAAAACCATCGATGAGTTGGCTCGCCGCATCGAAAACTCGGCGCGGGTTGCCTTCGCCCTTTGCAAATTCAATACGAAAGGAAAAATCGGCATCGGCGGGCGGCATCGGCGGTTCCTTCAAGAGCCGGATATGAAGTCCGTTTGTCATTTGATCCGGAGCCGCCCTAGATGGCACAACCACCGCGCACTGCAAAGAAGCAATGCAACGGGAAGGCCATAGTTGCCGGAGCCGTAGTTAATTGGACCTCGGCTTGCACCAGTCGTCGGGGATTCCGTGGCCCAAAGGGTCCTCTACCGGCGGCGGTGCTTCGTTGAGCCGCCACGGGTCGCCGTATTGTTTCAGGGAATCCACTGCGGCGTCGGCGACGCGAAAGCGTTCCTCTTCAGTCAGCCCTTGGCGCAACCCACGTACGAGCTTGCGCGCCTTGATGAGCGCGAAAGCGATAGCAAAGCAGAGCACGTCCCCACGCGTTTGCATCGGGGACTAAAGAGAACATATAGTGAACATTAGTCAAGCCGCTAGGGGTAGCGAGGCCAGTCAACTTAGCACACTCGCCTGGGGGCACGTCCCCGCATCAGCACTTCACCTTGCGAAATGGAATCCTGGTGATACGCGAGCATCCCGACCGAACGCGCGATAGATCGGCGCAATGCAATTTCAGCGCGCTCAGGGCCTTGGTTGGCGGAGTGAGCGCGACCGCCCTCCCCGAAAGCTTGGAACGCGGGCAGAAATACCTTACATCATGCCCCGGCTAACGAGAGGCTAGGCAGAGGCTAAGAACTTTTGGGGAACGAGAAAGTTCAACGTGCCCAGGGTTTTGGGGAATAGTTCAACGGTAGAACATCGGACTCTGACTCCGAGAATCTAGGTTCGAATCCTAGTTCCCCAGCCAGCCACTTTGGTCTCTTCGGCGGGTTTTCCGTCCGCCTGCCGCGCCATTCTAAACTCAATATCTTGTCGAAAGGGTCATCCGCAACTACCACGCAAATAGGCCCTTCGCGCCATGCACATCCTTGTTACAGGTGCCAGCTCATTTGTTGGCAGTCATATTGCACAGCACTTCCTACAAATCGGGCACGACGTCACCGCTACATACCGAACACGCAACACCGCCGTTGGTAAGTTACTCGCCGGATTTTCCGGACCTAGTCTGCAAATGGTTGAGCTCGATCTTTCGAGCGCATCTTCCTACACCGCGCTCCCCACGACGGCCGAGGTGGTCGTTCATGTTGCGGGAGTCTCCCCCCGCGGGGGAGTCTCGACCGCAGAGCTTCTCAGCTGCAATGTTCAGGGCATGCACAACTTGATTCGGCATGCACTCGATACCAATGCACGCAAATTTATCTTTACCTCAACTCTATCAATCCACGGTTCAGTTCGGGGGTCGATTCTCGACGAGAACACCCCCGTTATAAATCCCGATATCTACGGAGCGAGCAAATATTTAGCCGAGCGTATGTTAGCCGCCGTGTCCGAGCAAATCCCATCCGTGGCGGTTCGATTACCTGGCGTTCTGGGTGCTGGCGCGCATCGCGCATGGCTTCCTGTGTTGCTGGATAAGATGAGTTCAAATCGTGACGTTACGATTTATAATCCCGATGCTGCCTTCAACAACGCCGCGCATGTTAGTGACCTTGGAATTTTCCTCGCCGATTTGATGCGGCAAGACTGGAAGGGTTTTCTTTCTTTTCCGGTCGGTGCCAGTGGCAAAACTTCCATTTCTAAGGTGGTCCATAGCGTTCGAGCTGGACTGGGGTCGAAATCCAAAATTGTAATCGATCCAACCGTCAAGCCGGGGTTCATAATTTCGTCAGATCGGGCCGTCGCGCTCGGGTATCGTCCGATGGACATCAATGCGATGATCGAACGATATGTTCTGGAATACAAATCCAGCGAAGCTTAGCAACGATCGATCGCAAATTTGCCCGAGCCGCCGTGCTGTCGGAACTCCTACTAATTGGGCGAAAGCTGGCCGCCCTCTTGAACAGACCGCAAAGCAGCCGCAAAGCCGGGTTCCCAGTAGGTCACCCCCATCCCGGTCGCGCGCCGACGGTCGGCTGTATCGATTGCTTTTGCCTGCTCTATGGCCGCATTCGCGGCTTTCGTATCGCCACGGTGGAACGCCGCGCTCGCGGTTCGAAGCTCATCCATGTAATAGCCGCAATCTGAACCAGCCGACCCCTCAAGCGCGCGAGCAACGGTCTCTTGTACCCTGCGGACCTCACCTGGCTCGGCGTCGACATATGCTCGGCCAGCTTCCCGGGTAGCAACGAGCCAGTCTTCGATGTTGTCGGAGCGTAGTCTAACGCCGAAATCCTGGGGAATCGCGCGGTCAGACGCGTGATAATCAAGGACACGATCGAGGATTAGATCGCCCGTCTCCTTCTTATAGTGCGAATCCTCCCAGAACCAGCGCATCCGCATAGTCTTGCCGTCGGGACCTCCGATGTGTTCGTCGGTCACCGAATTGAACCCCGAGAAATCCCAGACTGGAAACTCCGGCTTGCCGCTCTCTTTGGCCTCCTCAGCAAGAACCTCGACAATACCGCGCTTCCAATCCTCAAACTGAGGCCAGAGCCCGGCGTCCTGGATGGCAAGCATCATACGTGCGTGCACGGGCTCCAAATAGAACCGGACCTCGACTCCAGATCGACGAGCAATGCGGACCAACTCACGAAAAGTATCCATCGTGTTTGGCTGTCCGGGCCTACTAAAACAATAGCGATACCCGGGTGGCGGTCGCCAAACCTTCACAACGTAGTAC
>JBAUYV010000436.1:0-33951 GCA_049584975.1 Xanthobacteraceae bacterium
CGCCTGTTTTGTCCCGGCGATGGAAGTGGCATGCTGGACGCGGCGCCGGGGAATGACATGGCGCAAATGCGGTCCAAACAAAGAAAGACGAAGAAATCTGCTGTGCGGCCTAAGCCAGGCCGGGGGCGGCGCAAGCGGTCCAATGGCGCGCCCGACATCGCGCTCGCGGCTTTGGCCCACGACATCCGTACTTCGTTGACTGGCATTCTTGCGTTCGGCGAACTCTTGGCGAGTTCGGATCTCGGCGAACGCGAGCGCGGCTGGGCGACGTCGATCAAGCTCGGCGCGGAACACCTCGCGTCGCTCACGGGGCTGATCGTCGATTCAGCGAAGGCTCACGCAGGTGCGCTTACCCTGCAGCAGGAGCCATTTCGGCTGCGCCGGCTGATTGAGGCTTTGGCGGACTCGCTTGCGGCGCGCGCGCAGACCAAAGGCCTGGAAGCCGAAGTGACGGTTGCGCAAGACCTGCCGCAATGGCTCGTGGGCGATGCGGTGCGGTTGCGCGCCGCGCTGGAGAATCTGATCGATAACGCGGTGAAGTTCACCGAGCATGGCGCCGTCCGGCTGGATGTGCGCGTGTCACGCGGCACACGCGCACGCGTGAAACCTGTTTTCACCGTCAGCGACAGCGGCATCGGGCTGACGGCGGCCGAAATCAAGCGCCTGTTTCGCCCATTCGTGCAGGCCAGCGCCGACATCGCCCGCCGCTACGGCGGCGCCGGACTCGGCCTGGCCATGGTCAAACGCTTGGCAAGGCTCATGGGCGGCGATCTCACCGTCACGAGCACGCTCGGCCGCGGCTCGCGTTTCAGTTTTACGGCCTTGCTGCCGCTCGGGTCCGCGGCCGCCGTGCGACGGACGCGCGGGCGGCGGATATTTGCAGTGCCGGCGCGCCCTCTTTCGATCCTCTGCGCTGAGGACAATCCCTTTGGCTGCGTCATTCTCAACACTATCCTCGCCGAGCTCGGCCATCGCGCCGATTTTGTCGCCTCGGGCGAGGATGCAGTCGCAGCCGCGGCGCGCGGCTACGACGTGTTGTTGATGGACGTAACGCTGCCCGGCATCGACGGTCTCGAAGCAACGCGGCGCATCCGTGTGCTGCCCGGTGCCGCCGGCCGCATCCCGATCGTCGGGATTTCCGGCCGCAGCGAATTCGGAGACGAGGACGCCGCGCGCGCGGCCGGGATGAATTCATATCTGCGCAAACCCATGAGCCCGAGCACGCTGAGCGAGGCCCTCGCGGCCGTCCTGGCGCCCGCGCCCGACTGACCGGCAGCCCGGCCTCGTCTCCTGCGGTGTGGTTGCTGCGCATCGATATCTGAATTCCGGCGGAGACCGATCATCCCTTAAGGCGATATTAAAGCTCGCTCTCCACCATGGGCGCTGAGACAGTCAGTCCGGCACGCATGTCGACGATCGATCCCACCTTGCACGTCGACGACGCCATCTCGCCGCCCAAGGCAGAGCGGCCCGCCAATCAATCGCGTCTGGCCCATCAACTGCTCCGTTGCGGCGCCGTGTTCGCGCTGATCGTGTTCGGAAGCTTCTGCGTGACGTGGGTGCAGTCGCAGATGGAGGCGCTGCGGATTTCCACGGTGTCCGGCGACTTTGTCAGCTTCTGGACCGCGGGTGAGCTGGTGCTCGAGGGACATGCGGCGGATGCCTACGACGAGGTGCCGCATTTTTTCAAACAAGTGGCGCTGCATGGCGATCCCGACAGCTGGGCTTATTTGGCGTTCTTCTATCCGCCCTACGTGCTGTTGCTCTGCGCCGGCTTTGCGTTGATGCCTTATTTGGTGGCGGTCGGTTTGTGGCTGGTGACCACCTGCGCCGCCTATGCGGCCGCGCTACGCGCGCTGGTGCCGAAAGATTTGCGCGACCGCGAAGCGGTGTGGGTTTTGTTCCTGGGCTATCCCGCGGTGCTGGTGAATGCGGGCTTCGGGCAAAACGGATTCCTGAGCACGGCGCTGCTGGGCGGGGCCGCGGTCTGGCTCGATCGCCGTCCGGCGTTGGCGGGGATATGTCTCGGTTGCCTGTCGTACAAGCCGCAGCTCGGCATCGTCGTGCCGCTGGCGCTCGCGGTGGCCGGGCGGTGGCGGTGCTTCGCGGCGGCGGCGGCGACCGTTTTGGTCTTGGCGGCGGCAGCGACGTTGGCGTTCGGCTGGGATATTTGGCCGGCGTTCTTCGCCGACATGTCGGATGCGCGGCGCAACTGGATGGAGGCGTACAATCCACTTTACCTGCGCTTCTGGATCACGGTTTTCGGATTCGTGCGGCTGCATGACGGGCCGTTAGCGCTGGCCTACGGAGTGCAGGCGGTGGTGAGCGTGACGGCCATTTTGTTGCTGGTGCGCGCGCTGTTGTTGCGGCCGCCGGGCGCGCGCTCGGGAAAGGCGGAGGTGGCGGCCATCGCGGCCTGCATCCCATTCTGCTCGCCGTTCATGCTGGAATACGATCTGGTGATCCTGGCGGTGCCGATGATTTGGCTGCTGAGCGAGGCTCTCCGTCACGGCTTCCGGCGCGGCGAGGGCGTTGCGCTGGCGGCGGCCTTTGCGGCGCCCATTCTGTTCAAGCTCACGCTGTTCGACAACGCGATGAAGCTTTCCGTCATCGCCGCCGCGGCGCTGCTGTTTGCCATGGTGCTGCGGCGGATGACCGAGAGCCCGCGCAATTTTGCCGATGTCACCCTCGTGCCGGAGGATCGTGTCGCCGCTGGGGCGTGATCACGCGAACACAGGGCCGGCCTATTCCGCAGCGTCGGCTGCGCTCTCGACGATGCGCACGAGATCGGCCATGATGCGGTTCAGCTCAAAATCCTTCGGTGTGTAGACTTCGGCGACGCCGGCGCTTTTGAGCACGCTTTCATCGTGCGGCGGGATGATGCCGCCGACGACGACGGGCACGTCGTTGAGGCCGGCTTCCTTTAGCCGCCTGAGCACGTCCTGCACCAGCGGCATGTGCGAGCCGGACAGGATCGACAAGCCGACCACGTGGACGCCCTTCTCGGCCGCTGCCGCGGCGATCGCCTCCGGCGTCAGGCGGATGCCGTCATAGACCACGTCCATGCCGGCGTCGCGGGCGCGGGCGGCAATCTGTTCGGCGCCGTTGGAATGGCCGTCGAGGCCGGGTTTGCCCACCAAAAATTTGAGCCGCCGGCCGAGTTTTCTCGACACACGGTCGACTTCGGCACGGATGTCGTCGAGGCCCTCGGCATCGTTGCGCATTGCGGTGCCGACGCCGGTCGGCGCGCGGTATTCGCCAAAGGCTTCGCGTAGCGCAAAGCCCCATTCGCCTGTGGTCACGCCGGCTTTGGCGCAATCGATCGAGGCCGGCATGATGTTGCCGCCGCCGCGCGCCGCCTTGCGTAGCGAGGCGAGCGCCGTGGCGACCGCCGCGCTGTCGCGCGTGGCGCGCCAGGCCTTGAGTCGCGCAATCTGGCCGGTCTCGGCCTCGGCCGAGACGGTGACGACGGCTTCGGCGGCCTCCGCCAGCGGCGACGGTTCGGTTTCAATGAAGCGGTTGACGCCGACGACGATCTGTTCGCCGCGCTCGATCGCCTCGACGCGGCGCGAGTTTGATTCCACGAGCTGCTGTTTCAGGTATCCGGATTCGACCGCCGCAACGGTGCCGCCCATCTTTTCAATTTGCGCCAGTTCTTCCTTCGCGGCTTCCTTCAGTGCCGCGACCTTGGCGGCGATCACCGGCGAGCCGCCGAAGATGTCGCCGTATTCCAGCAGGTCGGTCTCATAGGCGAGGATTTGCTGCATGCGCAGCGACCATTGCTGGTCCCACGGACGCGGCAGCCCCAGCGCCTCGTTCCAGGCCGGCAACTGCACGGCGCGGGCGCGTGCGTCCTTCGACAGCGTCACCGCTAGCATCTCGATCAAGATGCGCGCGATGTTGTTCTCTGGCTGCTGCTCGGTCAGCCCGAGCGAGTTGACTTGGACGCCGTAGCGGAACAGGCGCTGTTTCGGATCGGTAACGCCGTAGCGCTCGCGGGTAATCTCATCCCACAGCTCGGTGAAGGCGCGCATCTTGCAGACTTCGGTCAAGAAGCGCAGGCCGGCGTTTACGAAGAACGAAATGCGACCCACCACGTCGCCGAATTCTTCAGGCGCGCACTGGCCGGAGGCCTTCACGGCGTCGAGCACGCCGATAGCGGTGGCAAGCGCGAACCCCAGCTCCTGTACCGGCGTCGCGCCGGCTTCCTGCAGGTGATAGGAGCAGACGTTCATGGGATTCCATTTCGGCATCTCCTTGGTTGTGAATAAAATCACGTCCTTGGTGAGCCGCATGGACGGCGCCGGCGGAAATACGTAGGTACCGCGCGACAAATATTCCTTGATGATGTCGTTCTGCGTCGTGCCTTGCAGTTTTTCCCGCGCCACGCCCTGCTCATCGGCAAGCGCCACATAGAGCGCCAGCAGCCAGGCGGCGGTAGCGTTGATGGTCATCGACGTGTTCATCGCGCCGAGCGGGATGCCGTCGAACAAAACGCGCAGGTCGCCGAGGTGCGAAATCGGCACGCCGACTTTGCCGACCTCGCCCTTTGCTTGCGGGTGGTCGCTGTCGTAGCCGGTCTGGGTCGGCAGATCGAAAGCGACGGAGAGGCCGGTCTGCCCTTTGCTCAAATTCTTGCGGTAAAGCGCGTTCGACGCCTTCGGGTCGGAGTGGCCCGCATAGGTGCGGAACATCCAGGGCTTCTGTTTTTCGCGGGACGGCTGATCGAGCATTGCCATTGCACAATCGCAGAGAACGCGAGTGTGATCCGGTTTTTGTTGCAATGCAACATCAAAGCGGGGGTGGTGCCCTGGAAACTACGACGGCAACAGGCGCGCGGCGTCCGGTCCAGTCGCCTCGGTGTCTTGCGACGTCACCGCGCGGCGGGCCGTCAGCGCGGCCACCATCAGAACTGCGCCGAACCCGACCGGAAACTTGACGAAGGGAAAGATCAGAACCAAGAGGCATGCTAGGCCGATGCCGGCCAGTTCATGCTGCAAGAAGCCATGAGTGCGCCCAAGGCGAAACAGAAACGCCAGCGGCACCGCCAGCGCCACCAGGTCGTATGCATAAAGGTATGGCGTCGCCAGGAGGACGCCGCAGCCAAGGGCGGCGGCTTTGATTTCGTGCGCGCAGTCGCTGCGCCAAAGGAGCGCCATCCCGCCCGCGGCGATGAGTGCGACGGCGGCTTGTGCGGTCCAGGCCAGCGCCTCGCTGCCGCCCAGCGTTCGCGTGAGGCCAAACGCGGTTTGCAGCTTGCCCCAATCCGCATGTCCCTGGGAGAGAAAGGCCTGCTCGTTATGGCCGATACTGGCAAAGAAGGCTTGCCAGCACTCGGTGCCGAACGCGAGCCACGACACTACTGCTATCAGCATCGCCGCGACGGCGGCGGTAACAAAGACCCGCCAATGCCTGCCGGCGATGAGCGCGACGGGAAACAACAAGCCAAGATGTGGCTTGTAGGTGAGCAGTCCGAGCAAGACGCCAGCCAAGATCGGCCGGCGCTCTATGAGAATGAGCGTGCCGCCGATCAGGGCAGCGGTGAGGAATCCGTTCTGGCCGACGACGGCGTTCGCCAGCACCGCCGGGAACGCGGCGGCGAGCAGATAACCGATGCGGTCGCCGACGATCGCCCGCGTGGTTGCCAAGTACGCCGGGAATGTGCCGAGCGTCCAGACCATAGTGGCGGTGGTGTAAGGCAGCAGTGCCAGGACGCTCGCGACGAGCAGGAATGTCGGGGCATAGCGCCAGCCGTAAAAGCCATCGAACGGATGGCCGATCGCGCTCTCTTCCATCAGTTTGTGAGTCGGCCAGTCATAGACCGCCGCGGGATGACCGGCGAGCGCCAGTTTCCCGGCCGACCAGAGACCAACAAAATCTGATGGCACGCCGGCGCCATCCGGCCAAAGTCCGTCGACGTACGAGGTGCCGAGATAGACGACGTGCGCAACCACGAGCGCGAAGCAAACGAGCACCACCGGCTGCGCCAGCGGTACTGCCGCCGCTTGCTCACGGGACATTTCGACTGTGGCCATGGAAGCGCGCTTCGCCGCTTGATCGCGGCGAAGCTAAGTCTGTTGGCCTTGAAGAACCCTTAATAGCGATCGAGACGGGAGCCGATCGCTGCGCAGGGCCTCAGCGTCTTATCAGGCACGTTTTACCAGCCGCAGGAGGAGCAACAGGATCACCGCGCCTATGAAGGCGTTGATGATCGCGCCGATGATGCCGCCGCCGATGTAGAGGCCGACGAGCGGCAACACATATCCTGCAATGACGGCTCCGACGATGCCGACGATAATGTCGCCGATCAGCCCAAATCCGCCGCCCTTAACAACCGTGCCGGCAAGCCAACCGGCAATCGCACCGACGATCAGCCAAACTATGATACCCATGACACACCCCTGCTCCACTCCCGGCAAAATACCGGGCCCCCATGCGCAACGGCGCATGTTTGATCAGCTTAAGATTTATCGGGCCGCGTGTCAGTACCGCGGTCGATGGACAAAAGGCCTGTTGTGGGCTGCCGCAACTAAATATTGCACCGCAACATAAAGTGCGGCAGAGTACTTCAAAGTCGTTTTAGCGAGCATCGCTATAGCCGGAGCCCGTCATGGCCGTCGCGCAGAAAAGACCCTCAGCCGCGCCGCTGAAAGATCTCTACGCAATCGGCGAAGTTCCTCCGCTCGGCCACGTGCCGGAGAAAATGCACGCCTGGGCGATCCGCAAGGAGCGTCACGGTCCACCCGAGCAGGCGATGCAGCTGGAAGTGGTGCCCACTTGGCCGATCGCCGAAGATGAGGTGCTGGTCTACGTCATGGCCGGCGGCGTCAACTACAATGGCGTCTGGGCCGGCCTTGGCCAGCCGATCTCGCCGCTCGACGTGCACAAGAATCCGTTTCACGTGGCCGGCTCCGATGCGTCCGGCATCGTCTGGGCCGTAGGCTCGAAAGTGCGGCGCTGGAACGTCGGCGACGAAGTCATTATCCACTGCAATCAGGACGACGGCGACGACGAAGAATGCAACGGCGGCGATCCGCTATTGTCGCCGTCGCAGCGCATCTGGGGTTATGAGACTCCCGACGGCTCGTTCGCGCAGTTCTGCCGCGTGCAGTCGCGCCAGCTCATGCAGAAGCCCGCGCATCTGACCTGGGAAGAGTCGGCCTGTTACACGCTTACCTTGGCCACGGCCTATCGCATGTTGTTCGGTCATGCGCCGCACACACTCAAGCCCGGCGACAACGTGCTGGTGTGGGGCGCTTCCGGTGGGCTCGGCGTGTTCGGCGTGCAGCTCGTCGCCGCGTCCGGCGCCAACGCCATCGGCGTCGTTTCCGACGAAACCAAGTCCGAATACGTTTTCAATCTCGGCGCCAAAGGCGTGATCAACCGCAAGGAGTTCAAGTGCTGGGGCCAGATGCCCAAGGTCGGCACGCCCGAATACGAC
Organism: Xanthobacteraceae bacterium; assembly: GCA_049584975.1. Taxonomy (GTDB): domain Bacteria; phylum Pseudomonadota; class Alphaproteobacteria; order Rhizobiales; family Xanthobacteraceae; genus BOG-931. The sequence goes on from JBAUYV010000436.1 coordinate 7,442, forward strand.
GCCTGGGTGAAGGAAGCGCGCCGCTTCGGCAAGGCGATCTGGGACATCACCGGCAAGCGCGATGTCGATATCGTGTTTGAGCACCCCGGCGAGGCAACGTTCCCGGTTTCCTGCCTCGTGGTCAAACGCGGCGGCATGGTGGTGTTCTGCGCCGGCACCTCGGGCTTCAACATCACCTTCGACGCGCGCTACGTGTGGATGCGGCAGAAGCGCGTGCAGGGCTCGCACTTCGCGCATCTGAAACAGGCGAGCGCCGCCAACCGCTTTGTCATGGACCGCCGCGTCGACCCATGCATGAGCGACGTGTTTCCTTGGGACAAAATCCCCTACGCCCATGAACTGATGCGCACCAACCGGCACAAGCCCGGCAACATGTCGGTCCTGGTCAACGCACCGCGCTCGGGCTTGCGCAATTTCGAAGACGTACTGGAAGCGGTGTCGCTGCCGGAGCTCAATCGGCAGTCCTCACGGTTTTGAGGCCGCACTTCTCCACGGGGACGAGCGCATCATGACGATGCCGCACCGCTCTTCGTAGCATTCTCTCGCGCCCGCGCGATTGCCGCGTTGAACTCGCCGCCGAGGATGAAGATCCAGGCGGTGAAGTAGAGAAACACCAGCGCGATCATCACCGAAGCGAGGCCGGCGTAGTAGGTCACGTAGGCGCTGGAAAACTTGGCGAGATATCGGCCGAACCCAATTCCGCAGATGAGCCACAGCGCCAGCGTGGCGACAATGCCGGGCCAAACCTCGCGAAAGCGCCGGCGCCCTTTGGGCAGAAACATGTGCAAAATGGTCAGAGCGATCGCCAGCACGACCGTCGCGACGCCGACGCGTGCGACGTTGTAGTGGGGCTCAAGCGGCTCGAGCCAGGGCGCACGCGCCAGCGCCGTGTGAAACACCAGCGGGCCAAGCACGATGAGAAAAGCCAGCGCCAGCAGGGCCATGGCGCTCACCAGCACATAGCCGATCGACTCCAGCCGCTGCCACCACCAGTGGCGCGGTTCCCGGAGTCCGTAGGCGCGGTTGAGGCCGATGCGCAGGCTCTCGACACCGCTCGAGGAAAAGTAGACTGCGAACACCGCGCCGAGCGTGAGCACGTCGCCGCGCGCCGTGGTCAGCACGGTGTGAATCTGATCGGTGATCGAGGAAGAGACCGCCCGCGGCCAAGTGGCAACAATGAGCCGCGCCACCTCGTCGGCAAGATCGCGCGAGCCAATGAAGCCAGCAATGGACGTCACGAGGATGAGAAACGGGAACATCGCCATCAGCGTCGACAGCGCGATGTGGCTCGCAATCGCCCAGCCGTCGTCGGCATTGAAGCGATAGAAGGCGTCGATAACGACGCGAAAGCAAAGACGAACGGTTTTCAACCGCGGCGGCCTCTCTTGGGGACCGGCTACTCATAGCACGATCCCCCGCCGCGCCGCCCGTTGCAGTGGCGCGCCGGAGAGCTGCCGAAAATGCAGCCCGAGGCCACTGGAATGAGATCGTTGAGAAAACTAAGCTGCCTGCACTTCGGTTAGGAAGCGGCGCACTTCGCCTTGCAGGTTCTCCGCCTCGATCGACAGCGCGTCGGCGAGCGCCTTGACGTCGGCGGCGGTGGAGCGGGCGCCGGTGCTTGCGCCGGCCACGCGGCTCATGGCGTCCGCGCCGGAGCGTGCCTCCAGCGAGGCGCGGTTGACGCCTTCGGCGATCGAGGACACCGCGTTGTTCTGCTCCTCGACCGTGGCGGCAACGCTTGCCGCCATCGCCGACATGTCGTCGATGATCTTGGAGAATTTCTCGATCGCCTGCGCCGCGTCGGCCGTCGCCGACTGGATCGAACCGATTTGCGAGGCGATATCTTCGGTCGCCCGCGCCGTCTGCGCGGCGAGCGATTTGACCTCCGAAGCGACGACCGCAAATCCGCGGCCAGTCTCGCCGGCGCGCGCCGCCTCGATGGTGGCGTTGAGCGCAAGCAGATTGGTCTGGCCGGCGATTGCCTGAATAAGCCCAATTACCTCGCCGATACGGTTCGCGGCGCTGCCCAACTCTGACATGGTGTTGACCGTGCGCCGTGACTCGGTCACGGCGCGGCCCGCGACCTCGGTGGATTTGCTGGCCTGCGTGGCGATTTCCCCGATCGAGGTCGCCAGTTCCTCGATCGAGCTTGCCACTGTGGTGACGTTGAGCGATGCGGCGTCAACGCGGGTCTCGGCGGAATGCGCTTCCGCTGTGACGGCGTCGGCCGCCTTATTGAGCACGGTCGACGTCTGCTCGAGGCGGCTTGCCGAGTCGCGCAATCGCGACAGCGCCTGCTCCACGGAGGTGCGAAACTTCCCGATCATTGCCGCCACCGTTTCGACGCGGCGCTCGCGCGTGGCGTTGGTTTCGGCCTGGGCACTAGAAAGGCGCTCGCGCTCGATCATGTTGTCGCGGAAGATGATCACGGTGCGCGCCATGGCGCCGATCTCGTGGCGCTCATCGGTGACGGGAATGCGCGCCGAGGTGTCGCCGCCAGCGAGCCGCTTCATCGCTTCGGCAAGCCCGTCCAGCGGGCGCGTGATCGACCAGCCGATCGCGAAGCTGCAGGCAAGCGCGATCAGCACCGATGAAATGGCGACTGCCGCGACGATGGAGCGCGTTCGCGCCCGAGCCGCGATAAGCGCATTCCCGGCATCGCGGGCGCTGGCCCGCGCGGTGGCGATGATCTTGTTGGCCTCGGGCAGAACGCTTTCGGTATCGTGATTGATAAGGGAAAGCAGCGGCTGAATATTGTCCGTGCTCGCGACCCATTGGGCGAACGCGGAGCTGTAGGTCTGAACCTCGCGGTTGAGCTTGTCCTTCCAGGCGGGCAATCCATCGATCGAGTCGAACAGATTGTTGAAGTGCCTGACCTCTTCGAGGAAGTGCGTTTCGGCTTTGGGCGATCGCGTTAGCCGATATTCGATCTCATAGCGGCGCATGGTGAGAAGCGACACCAAGAGCTTCGAGGTGGCGTCGTCGGCTACCCAGGACAGATCGTTGTGGATGCTGCTTTCGATCGCGTTGCTGGCGGCAACGAGATCGGCCGTCTTGCCCTCGGTCTCATCGAAGCCGAGGGCGCGCTGCTCGCTCACCAGGCTGTCGAAACTGGTTTTGAGGTCGCGGACGGTGATGCGCAGCGGGGTGATCACGTCCTGCTGCGACGATGCGAGTGCGGCCTCGACGCGATCGAGCGATCGCATCGCCAGATCCTGACTCGCGGAGAAGCTTTTGACCGCCCCGTCGGAGGGGTGCGCGACGAACGCGGCGGTTGCGGCACGCATCTCCAGCAGCCCGCTCTTAAGATCGTGGGTGGCGCCCGCGACCTTGGTCTCGGCCTGCACGCTCTCGAAGGAGCGGCCGACTTGCGCATCTCCGGACTTGAGGGCGGCGGCGTTGGCCAGAAATCCGATAAGCGGAATGAGACCAAGCACGATGACGCGAGTGCGCACCGACAGCCTGGAGAAGAGTGAGATAATGAACATCTGGGCGGCCGCGACCATGCCGAAGCGCCGCGGTATCGCGGCGGTAATTGGGTGTAGTAAAGCGGAAATTGGTTAAGATTTGGCAAGAAACCGCAGCACGGGCGGGGGTTTCTGTGCATTTTAGCGCTTTGCATTGGCTTTGATGCACCGCACGCGTAAAGTTGTGTCTCCTGCCGGGCCGAAAAAATCGTCAATTCATTGGAGTCGTCATGCCGACTGCCGCGACCGCCATGCCCGCAGGCCTGGAACTGATTGCGACGCTTCGCCAGGGAGTTGCTGCCGTCGAGGCCTTGTTCGCCGACGCGCGCCGTGCGGTCGCGGGCCGGGTGACGGTCGATGGCCGCCCGGCGCCACGCACCCTCGATCGCGAGCAGCGCGCCACCCATGGGCTGGCTTGGCTGGGAACGTACGTGGAAGCGATCCGACAACTCGCCGCCTACGCCCAGCGGCTGGTAGAGACCGATAGCCTCGGCGAGGTCGAGGAACTGCTGGTGCGCATCGGGGCCGGCGAGTATCTGGCCCAAATCCTCGGCGGCATTCCCATGAGCCAGGGCGAGATTGTGCGCCTCGCCGATCTCGGCCTCGCGCCGTCCGCTGTGGCGGCGCGCGTGACCCCGGCCGTCGACAACCTGATCGCCACCGGCAATACGGCGGACCACCGCGCGCGGCTCGCAGCGCTGATGTGCGATCAGCAGCAGGCCACGGTCGGCGTCTGCGGCCTCGACGAGACGCTGGAGACGATCCGCGAGGAGATGCGCAAGTTCGCCGACGACGTGGTGGTGCCCCACGCCCAGGAATGGCACCTGCGCAACGAATATATCCCGCTCGAGGTGATCGGGCAGATGTCCGAACTCGGCGTGTTCAGCCTCACCATCCCCGAGGATTACGGCGGCATGGGGCTCGGCAAGGAATCCATGTGCGTCGTGTCCGAGGAGTTGTCGCGTGGCTATATCGGGGTTGGTAGCCTCGGCACCCGATCCGAAATCGCCGCCGAACTTATTCTCGGTAGTGGCACCGCGGAACAAAAACGCAAGTGGCTGCCCAAGATCGCCTCCGGCGAAGTGCTGCCGACGGCGGTCTTCACCGAACCCAACACCGGTTCCGATTTGGCAACGCTGAAGACGCGCGCGCTGCGCGAAGGCGACACCTACAAGGTCTACGGCAACAAGACCTGGATCACGCACCCGGTGCGCGCCGACGTGATGACGCTGTTGGTACGCACCAATACGGCCGAGAGCGGCTATCGCGGCTTGTCCATGTTGCTCGCCGAAAAGCCGCGCGGCGGCGACGACGATCCGTTCCCGGCCTCCGGCATGTCTGGGACCGAGATCGAGGTGTTGGGCTATCGCGGCATGAAGGAATACGAGATCGCATTCGATGGCTTCACCGTGAAGGCCGACAATCTGCTCGGCGGCGTCGAAGGACAGGGCTTCAAGCAGCTGATGGCGACCTTCGAGGCGGCGCGCATCCAGACCGCGGCGCGCGCCATCGGCGTCGCCCAGGCCGCCATGGAGCAGGGGCTGTCCTACGCGATGACGCGCGTGCAGTTCGGCGAGCCGATCGCAAAATTTCCCCGCGTTTCCGACAAGCTCGCCATGATGGCCGTTGAGATCATGATCGCGCGCCAGCTCACCTACCATGCGGCACGGCAGAAGGATTCCGGGCGGCGCTGCGACCTCGAAGCCGGTATGGCGAAGCTGCTGGCGGCGCGCGTCGCCTGGGCAGCGGCCGATAACGCGGTGCAGATCCACGGCGGCAATGGATTTGCCCTCGAGTTCCCCGTCTCGCGCATTCTCTGCGACGCCCGCATCCTCAATATTTTCGAGGGCGCCGCCGAAATCCAGGCGCAGGTTATCGCGCGGCGTTTGCTCGACGGTTCGAACTAGGGCCGACAGGGCGCGGCATTTCCTATTCCTTGGTTTCCGCAGCGATGGCTTCAATGGCGTGCTGAACGAGCCAGCAAAGTTGCCAACTCTCTTCGAACTCGCGAAAGCTTTTGCCGCTCGTGATTTGTTGCACCCGGGCTATCGCCTCCAATATGTCGTGGATGGCGTGATCGACCTGGCGCGGCATTAGAAGACGCGGATCGCCGATTGCTCGATCGTGCTGCGCAACATCGGATGCAGCCCGTCACGCGTTGTAATGTCCACATCGACGCCCAACTCGGTTTCCAGAAATTGCTTGATCCCAACAAAGTCGAAGGCGTTGAACCGGCTTTTCGGACCGTAATCGATGAACAGGTCAAGGTCGCTGTCATGGTCGGCTTCGTTCTGCGCGACCGAGCCGAATAGGTAAAGCGAGGTCGCGCCGATGGCGGCAGCCTGACTTTTCAACTTGCTGATCGCTTCGACACTATTCACGGTCTCATTCTAGCGCACCCATCGCTTGCCGCGAAGGGCGGCATGAATCGAGATCTCTGCGCTACGCAACCGTTCTCCGGTGGGACTGACCGCGATGTTCACGTCAGTGAATGTCGCCCGATGGCGGCGCCCACAGCACCAAAATTGGCAACGAGCCCACGCCGGATTCGGCATAGGCTCCGTTGCCTATGCGTGAAGCGGCTCTTTCAGCAGCAGCGCGACATTGCCTGAGAGGATGCGTTCGCCGTCGGGACCGAGCGCGCGAATTTCCTTGACGAAATCGCGCACCACTTCGCGCTTTCTGATCTCCTGCGGATAGTCGGTGGCGAACACGATACGCGAGGCCGGGATTTCGCACAGCCCGGCCTTTACGGCGCCGATGCCGCCGGCAAATCCGGCGGTGTCGAAGACGAGATTGTGCCTGATGTAGTAATCGAAGTCGCGCTTTGGCGTGACGCCATGGCGCGGGTTGCCGGCGGTGCCCCAAAACTCCTTGTCCTGAAAACAGCGGATGCGCGCGAGCATGCCGGCGATGCCGCCCGAAAGGTGCGCCATGTGCACGGTGAGTTGGGGATGGCGGTCGAACACGCCGGAATTGACCAGGCGGATTGTCGCCATGATCAGCGAAAACTCACGGCCCACCCCGCGCGCCGTGTCGTAAGCGTCGAATTGCTGCGCATGATTGAGCTTGAGCGCCGGATGCACGAACACGAACATGCCGAGCTTGCCGACCTCGCTCCAGAACGGCTCTATGCCCGGATCGTCGATCCACTTGCCGTCGAACTCGGAACAGATGGTCACGCCCTGAAAGCCAAGCTCGTGGCGGCAGCGCGCAAGCTCCTTGAGCGCCGCCGCGCCGCCGAGCGGGTGTGCATGCGCGGCGCCGATGAAGCGGCCGGGATAATCGCGCTCCGCCTTCTTGGCCTTGTCGTTGATAAACCGCGACGTCTCCATATCCGCGCACATTCCAGCCGCGCTGGTGAGCCACGCCGCATCGATGCCAGCCATATCCATCATGCGCACGTGCTCGTCGAGGTCGTAAAGCAGCGAGTGCACCGTGTAGCTTGGCGCGCCTAGCGCGTCGTAATTGAGGATCAGCCGATCGCCCGGGTCCTGCTTGATCAATTCGCGCGGCGTGAAATGGTGTTGGAAATCGACGATCATCCGAGGGTCCTGTGGGTTTGGGCTCGGTGTCTTAGCGCATGTCGCCGCCCTCGTCATTCGGGATTCCCGCGAAGCGCCAAATCGCAAGCTCAAGTCGTCGTCTCAACGCCGCCGCCTCAACGCCGCGCCCCCAAGTCCACAACCTCCGGCGGCAGCGCGGCGAATAAGAATTCCGCGCCCGCGCTCGAAGCCCCCGGGCCAGAATGACAGAACGCCCAACCCGGGTTACATTGCAGCCATGTCGAATTCGAATTTCATGTCGCACGTCGCCGTCCCGATCGCTGTCGGCGCCGTCGCCCTGGTGCTGTTGCTAGGCCTCATCAACATGATGCGCGGCGGATCGCCCTGGACGTCGCAGAAGCTGATGCGTCTGCGCGTCATGCTGCAGTTCGTCGCCATCGTCGTCATCATGTTCGCCGTTTGGGTCATGTCGAAATGAACCCGAAGTAGGCCATGGTCGTCCTCAACAAGATCTATACGCGCACCGGCGATGACGGCACCACCGCGCTCGGCACTGGCGAGCGGCGCAAGAAATACGACTTGCGGGTTGCCGCCTACGGCACGCTCGACGAGGCCAACGCAGCGATCGGCATCGCGCGCCTGCATACCGGCGACGACGCGGCGCTCGATGCCACGCTCGCACGCGTGCAAAACGATCTGTTCGACGCCGGCGCCGATCTCACGATGCCCGGCAAGGGCAGGGGCCCTGGCGGCGCGCGGCTTACGGTGACCGATGCACAGGTGGCCTGGCTCGAAAGCGAGATCGACCGGCTCAATGCCGAACTTGCGCCACTTAAATCGTTCGTTTTGCCCGGCGGCAGCGCGGCGGCGGCGTACCTGCATCTGGCCCGCACCATCTGCCGGCGCGGCGAGCGGCTAATCGCCGAGCTCAGGGACAAACCGGACGAGAGCGTCGGCGACGAGGTGCTCAAATACGTCAATCGCCTGTCCGATTTTCTATTCGTCGCTAGCCGTTACGCCAACGGCAAAGGTACCCGTGACGTGCTCTGGGTGCCGGGCCGCAATCGCTGACAGCCAAAAAGGGTATTGGGGTAACGCATGGTATTGCCGTTATGGGATCACAGCCCGTTCAAGTGGTCGACGCCGCCTTACGTCATGTGGTCGTTGATCGCCATCAACTTCCTGGTGTTCTTCGTACAGGCCGCCGGCGGCTCCGATCAGATGGATCAGGTCGATCACATCGCCGGGCTCATTCCGGCGGCGTTCACGGGGGCAAATATCTCCGGCACGCTGCCGGCGCCAGTCACGTTGATCACGTCCATGTTTCTGCACGCCAACTTCATGCACGTCTTCGGCAACATGATCTTCCTGTTCGTGTTCGGCGACGACATTGAGGAGGTGCTCGGGCACTGGCGCTTCCTCGTTTTCTACCTGTTCTGCGGCATCGGCGCCGGCCTCGCCTTCGTGTTGAGCGATCTGAGTTCGACGACGGAACTGATCGGTGCCTCCGGCGCCGTCGCCGGCGTCATCTCCGCCTATTTGTTGTTCCGGCCCTGCGCCAAGGTCGTCTGCCTGCTTGGCCTCATTCCGCTCTGGATCAGAGCCTATTGGGTCATCGGCGGTTGGGCGATCTTCCAAATCCTCGAAGTTTCGAGTCGAACCCAGGACGGTGTCGCCTATTGGGCCCATGTCGGCGGATTGATCACGGGGGCAATCTTGTTCATCGTCATGCGCCCGGCGGGCGTCAGACTGTTTGATTGCACACATTCGGAGCCGACCCTGGTCTCCGGTAGATTCGAACAGCCGAGCTGACCAGCGTTGACCACAGCCGCGACCGCCGGTAGGTTGCCGCACCGCAGCATTTCCGGGTATTTGGAGAAGCGGTCCAGATCAGCCGACGGTAGCCCAAAGCAGCCATGAAAATTCTCGTGCCCGTGAAGCGGGCGGTCGACAAGGATGTAAAAATCCGGGTCAAGACGGACGGCTCCGGCGTCGAGCTCGGCAACGTCAAGATGTCCATGAATCCTTTCGACGAGATCGCCGTCGAAGAGGCGCTCCGGCTCAAGGAAGCGGGCAAGGCGACCGAGATCGTGTGCGTTTCCATTGGACCGCAGCAGGCGGCCGAGACCATTCGCACGGCGCTCGCCATGGGTGCAGACCGCGGTATCCTGGTGAAGGCCGACGGCGCCGTCGAGCCGCTCGCCGTGGCGAAAATTCTCAAAGCCGTCGCGGCCGCCGAACAGCCCGGCCTGATCATCATGGGCAAGCAGGCGATCGATGATGACTGCAATCAGACCGGCCAGATGCTGGCGGCGTTGCTCGGCTGGCCGCAGGGTACCTTCGCCTCCAAGGTGGCGCTCGACGGCGACGCACTCACTGTCACGCGCGAGGTCGACGGCGGGCTGCAGACCGTCAAGCTCAAGATGCCGGCGATCGTGACCACCGATCTGCGCCTCAACGAGCCGCGCTACGCCTCGCTGCCGAACATCATGAAGGCGAGAAAAAAGCCGATCGACGAGAAGACCGCCGCCGATTACGGCGTCGACACCAAGCCACGGCTCGAAGTGATCAAGACCGCCGAGCCGCCGGTGCGCAAGGCTGGCGTGAAGGTGAAGACCGTTGCCGAGCTGATCGACAAACTGAAAAACGAGGCGGGGGCGATCTGATGACGCTGTTTCCGCTCAGTCCCGCGCAAGCGGGAATCCAGACGGCCGGTACCGTTGGCAGCGCAAAGCGCTGGGTCCCCGCTTGCGCGGGGACGAGCGGAGATAGCTGATGCCCACCTTGTTGATCGCCGAGCACGACAACAAGTCGCTCAAGGACGCGACCAACAAGGCACTCACGGCCGCTAAGGCGATCGGCGCCGATGTTCACGTGCTGGTGGCCGGCAACGGCTGCAAGGCGGTGGCGGAGGCCGCGGCGAAGCTCGACGGCGTCAAAAAGGTGCTGCTGGCGGAAGCGCCGGCCTATGAGCACATGCTGGCCGAGCCGGTCGCCGCGCTGATCGTTTCGCTCGCCGGACCATACGAGACGATCGTGGCGCCCGCGACCACGTCGGGAAAGAACTTCATGCCGCGCGTCGCCGCACTGCTCGACGTGATGCAGATTTCCGAGGTCATCAAGGTCGATGGGCCGGATACCTTCGAGCGGCCGATCTACGCCGGCAACGCCATCCAGACCGTGCGCGGCCTCGATCCCAAAAAGGTGATCACGGTGCGCACCGCGGCATTCCAGGCAACCGGGGAGGGAGGTTCGGCGCTGGTGGAAACCGTTGCGGCGGCTGCCGATCCGGCCCTGTCGCAGTTTACCGGCGAGGAATTGTCCAAGTCGGAGCGGCCGGAACTGACCTCCGCCAAGATCATCATTTCCGGCGGCCGGGCCATGCAAAGCCGGAAAAACTTCACCAAATATATAGAGCCGGTGGCCGATAAACTCGGTGCAGCGGTGGGCGCGTCCCGCGCTGCGGTCGATGCCGGGTATGCGCCCAACGACTGGCAGGTCGGCCAGACCGGCAAGGTAGTGGCGCCCGATCTTTATATTGCGGTCGGCATTTCAGGCGCCATTCAGCATCTGGCCGGTATGAAGGATTCGAAGGTGATCGTCGCCATCAACAAGGACGAAGAGGCGCCGATCTTCCAGGTCGCCGATTACGGCCTTGTCGCCGATCTCTATCAGGCGCTGCCCGAATTGGCGGCCGAACTCGGCAAGGTGCGCGGTTGAAGACCGCGGAATACTTGGCGCGCCGCGCCGTGGAACGGTACGGCGGATCGTCGTAGAAGAGGACGACATGAACGAAGTGAAGGAGCGGCCAATGGCGCGTTCCGGGCGGACGGAGCACACGCCGCATGCGATCCGTAAGATCGGCGTGGTCGGCGCCGGCCAGATGGGCAGCGGCATCGCCCATGTGTGCGCGCTCGCGGGGTTTCACGTTCTGCTGAACGACATCGCCCCCGACCGTATCACCGAAGGTCTTGCCACTATTAACGGCAACTTGACCCGCCAGGTCAGCCGCCAGCGGATCAGCGAGGAGCAGCGCGACGCCGCGATCAAGCGCATCAGTGCGGCCAACAGTCTCGAGGCATTGGGCGATTGCGACTTGGTGATTGAGGCAGCGACCGAGAAGGAAGACGTCAAGCGCAAGATCTTCGGCGAGCTCTGTCCTTCGCTGAAGCCCGAGGCCATTGTCAGCACCAACACGTCTTCGATTTCGATCACACGGCTCGCCGCCGCGACCGACCGGCCGGAGCGCTTCATCGGCATTCACTTCATGAATCCGGTGCCGCTCATGGAGCTGGTCGAGGTGATCCGTGGCATCGCCACCGGCGACGCCACCTTCGACGCGACCAAACAATTCATCGGCAAGCTCGATAAGAAGATCGCGGTGTCGGAAGATTTTCCGGCCTTTATCGTCAACCGCATCCTGCTGCCGATGATCAACGAGGCGATCTACACGCTGTATGAAGGCGTCGGCAACGTCGAGGCGATCGACACCGCCATGCGGCTTGGCGCCCATCATCCCATGGGGCCGCTCGAGCTTGCCGACTTCATCGGCCTCGATACCTGTCTTTCGGTCATGCAGGTTCTGCACGAGGGGCTCGCCGATTCAAAATACCGGCCGTGTCCGCTGCTGGTGAAATACGTCGAGGCCGGCTGGCTCGGCCGCAAGACGCAGCGCGGCTTCTACGACTATCGTGGCGAGAGGCCGGTTCCGACGCGCTGATTTTTGCGCTGGCGACACTCTGGCTTGAGCATCACTTTGGCTCGAGCGTCACTGCGTACGCCGCACGATAAGCCACCTACCTGATAGGAGAATCCAGAAGCCGAAGACGGACGAGCATTCGTCGGCGGCTTCTTTCGATCTCAGTCTCTAGGTGTGTGCAGGCCGATAGGTGGCCGCATTGGTCGTAAACTCACCGTGCCCATAGCGCGCTAATTACTTGGTCAATTTGCGGACCAGCGAACGGTCGGCCGCGTCGCTGATCATTGGTATGCGCGCAGCGATCGCATAGGCCGCCATCGTCGACGCGATATGGATGCCTGCCGCCGCAGCGGCGATGGTGTCGGCCAAGCCGACTTGGACTCCGACTTTGGCTGCTGCGCTTTTGCCTCCCCGCACGAGGTTTGTGACGAAATACACCTTGGCGAATCCGCGCTCGAGCCATGTGTGGAGGCGGCCCGGCAGCGAATGGTCCGACGTGAGGTCGGCCGTTAACATTGCGCGAACGAGAGCGGCGCAATCGTCGTCGAACCCTTTTCGCAGCGTGGCGTGGCGTGTCAACAGGAGGTCGACAATGCTCTGCGGCGTATCCGCGAGCAGATCTTTGGGCAGGCCGAGCAGGAAGCAGCGGTAACGCGCCAGTTCAGCGCGTGCGCGCTCGGCGGGCGTGAACGCCGTGCGGCCTTGGCGAAGCACGTCCTGCGCCAGCAGAAACACCGACATAAGGCCCGCCGGCATCTGGTCGACCTGCGGAATCGGAATGCCGTAGGTCTTGACGTCCCAGCGATCGCCGCGGCTCAGGATGTTGAACCGGACCATCGAATGCATGAGGCGGACCATCGCTGCGGCTTTGAAGCAGGCGCCGTGGCGATCGAGGACGTCGGGCATGACCGTCTGAGTGAAGAAAAATGCCGTCTCGTTCACCCGGTGTGCGGCCGATCCCTTCGACATGCCGCCGGTCAACACCATTGGCAAAGCCGCGTACTTGTTCATGAAGGTTGCAATGAGACCGCCCCGGATAATGAAAGGGGCCCGGTGGGCGTAAGCGTTGCGTTCGATCCGCGCGCCCTGTTCGATCAGTTTTGCGTCGAGCCACGCAGGGAATTGTTCCATTTCCCCGATGAACCGAACGAGCTCGGGTGGGGCGGAGGGCATGCTCTCCAACCCGTGATCGCAGACCTCCGTCAGCATCGCCACCAACCGCTGGAATCCGTACTGCGGAATGAGCGCGGCATAGGCGTCGGCGACGGGGTCACCATGCATGGTGTAGGCCTTGATCAGGGCGACCCGCTCTTTGCTGGCGAGCAGTTCGGGGCGCCGCTGCGCATACTCCGGAGCAAGCTCGGTTTCGTCGCCGGGCGCCACCGCGAAGCGCTCCGGTGTGATCGAAAAATCCACGCGGCCATACATTGAAGGAATCAGCGCGGCTTGGCTCGCGACCGTCGCGGTTGGTTCGGTGACCGATGTGTTCATGGCTCAGGCTCCTGAGGGTGCGATCGGCAAGGCCGTGTTCATTTTGCGCTTGCCGGTTCAAACATCTATCATATGATAGGTTATGGACATACCTATCATATGATAGTACTCTCAGCAAGTGTGAATCGGGCGAGTTCCCGAGAAGCCTAAATCCCCAGTGGTCGCAATGCCTTGTGCCCGGCCCCCGAGAAGGATGAGACTTCGCTTCTTCTGCCGACCCGCGGCGGCTATCGATGGATGAGAGAATGTCGGAAACCGTCCCGGCTGGGCCCAAAACCGCGAAGGTGCGCGCGGTCGCGAGCGCCGGCTACCGCAAGGGGGAGGAGACCCGGCAGCGGATCCTCGACGCAGCGCTGAACGCGTTTGGCGAGGCCTCTTTCAAAGCCGTGACGACGCGCCGGATAGCGCAGGCTGCCCGCGTCAGCCTACCGACGCTGCAATATTACTTCGGCGACAAGGAAGGTCTCTACCGCGCCTGCGCCGAAGCCATCGTCGAGCGCTACCGCCGCCACACGGGCGCCGCCGCGCAAGCGGCGCGAGCCGTGAGCGACGATCTCGCGGTCGAGACGACGCGGGCCCAATTGAAGGCGCTGATCCGGGCGCTGGCCGGATTTCTTGTCGGGTCCACGGAAGCCGAGCGCTGGGCTCATTTCGTGGCCAGGGAATTGCGCGACCCCGGCCCGGCCTTTGAGATTCTCTATGAAAACCTTTGGCGCCCCGGTGTCGAAATCATCGCCCGATTGATCGCGCGCATCCTCGGCAGTCCCGAGAACGATCCGGCTGCCCGCATTCAAGCACTGCTGCTGATCTCGAGCCTGCTGGCATTCCAGTCCGGCCGCAGCATCTCCTTGCCCACCATGCAGTGGTCGTCGATCGGGCCCCAAGAGCTGGCGATGGTCCTGTCCAGCCTGGACGTGCAGATCGACGCCATCGGCCGCGATCGATCTTGACCGGGCGAGACGTGCCGTTGGCGCGCTGAGCGTTAGGCCGGCGCGGGGCTGCGGCATTCCCGGCAAAGACGGCTTTTTGCCCGGCCGGCGCTTTAGAACATCAATTCGTAGAATAGTCCGAGGATCACCACGTAGCCCAGCGTGAACACGATGGTGCGGACGTAGGGGATCGCAGCCCAGAACACGACCGCGTGGGCAACGCGCAGCCAGAAGAACGAGGCGGCGAGGATTGCGGTCGCGGCGTTCGCCTTTCCGGCGAGGTGGATTAGGATCACAAGCGCCGCGAACGGCGCGAAGGTCTCGATCGCATTCAGATAGGCGCGGTCGGCGCGCTTGCCCCATGGCGGCAACGGCCGCTGCGTCGGATCGACGTAGTTCGCCGGTTGCAGCGGCCCGTTGGTCCTGACCTGGGCGACGACGTAGGGAATCCACAGCGATGCCGTGAGCAAGGCCGTGAAGGCGAGATATTTCAGGTCCGATGACATTGCTGTGCCCCTATTCGTCACGCCGGGAACAAGCCCGGCGATGACCGTTCAGTCGCAACACGAATCCGTTTTCTTCGGCTCGACGAAGCCCGCGTTCTTGTCGACCTTGGCGCCATCGTATTCGTCGTGCCGGCGCACCCACGCCATGCTCCATTTCAGTTCGGCTTCGTCGCGGCCTTTCGGAGCGAGGTCGAGGATGTTGTAGGCGCCGAGCAGGATGTCGAGGCCGCGTCCGTATGTGGAATAGGTGTGGAACACATCGCCGGCTTCATTTTTGTAGAACGCGCTAGCGCCCGGGCGCTCCTCGCTCGGGAAGGTGGTCATTTCGTAATTGTACATCGCCCGACCGCTGGCTTTTTCCTCGGCCGAGGCCGACACCTGATAGTCGTGGTTGAAGTCGGTGCCGAACGACGACACCCATTTGAACTTCCAGCCCATGCGGCGCCGGTATTTTTCGATCTCGGCAAGCGGCGCGCGCGACATGACGAGGAACGTCACGTCGCGATGCGCAAGGTGAGTCACCGCACCGTCAAAATGGTCGGCGAGGAAGGAACAGCTTGGGCAGCCGGCCTCCCACCCGGGGCCGAGCATGAAGTGATAGATAAACAGCTGGCTCTTGTCGCTGAACAGGTCGGCAAGGGTTTCCTTGCCGTCGGGGCCGTCGAAAACGTATTTCTTTTCGACTTTTTCCCACGGCAATTCGCGGCGCTTTTTGGCTAGCGCATCGCGCGCTTTCGAGAACGCCTTTTCTTCCGCCAGGTAGGCCTTGCGTGCAGCGATCCATTCGTCGTGCGATACGACTTTGTGCGGTTGCATGATGGGCTCCTGCAAATTTAGCCCGCATGAGCGCTGCGAAATGCGGGAACGGATTGTCGGCACCAAATTCAACTGCCGAATTTCGCTTCGCCCGTCCGGGCTGCGAAGATCACTGCGCGGGTGTCATCCAGCCCACGCTGGCGCCGCCGGGTTCCGTCAGGATGGCGATGCGACCGACGCCGGGAACATCGAACGCGGGCTTCATGAGCTTGGCGCCGGCCTTGACGGCCTTCTGCACGCGGGCGTCGACATCGTCGACCGCCAGATACGCCATCCAACTTTCCGGAACTTGTCCGTATTCGGGACCGCTGATGTCGAAGATTCCGGCGACCGGCTCGCCGTCCATATTTGCCAGCGAGTAGGTGCCGCCATCCGGCATCGGCATGGGCTCGAAAGTCCAGCCAATGGTTTGCGCATAGAATTTCTTCGCGCGCTCGACGTCGCGGGTCATCAGTTCGTTCCAGTAGAAAGCGCCGTGTTCTCCGGCCATGAGATAACTCCTGTTCTCCCCCTGCCATTTGATGGCGAGTGGGTTGAGTGAGAAGGCGTCGCCGCTTGGCAGCGCACGCCGCTGGTCATTTTCACGCGAGCGACTTCTCCATCTTGTCCAGGGCGCCGTTCCAACCGCTTTGGTGGCGGTCGCGGGCGTCTTCGTCGAAGAATTGTTCATGGGTCACCGTCAGCAACGTGCCGTCGCCGTCGGGCTTGAGCAGGACGGTCACCAGCGATTCACGCTCCGGTGTGGACTTCCACGCCCAGGTGAAAACGAGCCTCTCGTTGGCGACGATCTCTCGATAGACGCCGCTCACGTCGTGCTCCTCGCCGTCCGGCGCTTTCATGACCCAGCGGTAGCGGCCGCCGACGCGCAGGTCGCTTTCGGCGCTGACCGCTTTGACTTCGCCCGGCCCCATCCAGCGCTTTACTTTCTCCGGGTCGGTCCACGCGGCGAAGACTTTGGCGGGTGCTGCCCTGAAGCGGCGCTTGATGGTGAGGCTCGGTTTGGTGGCTGTTTGGGTGGCCATGATTCATCTTCCTCCAGGAATGCTGCAAGACGGTCGAGTCGATCGGACCAGAATTTCTCGTAACGATTGAGCCATTCGACCGCGTCGCGCATGGGCTCCGCGTCGAGCCGGCACGCAACTGTGCGTCCGGTCTTGGTGCGCGCGACCAGCCCGGCATCGGACAGAACGTCCAGATGCTTCATGATCGCCGGCAGCGATACCGGGAACGGCGCCGCCAGCTCGCTGACCGAAAGGCCAGGCTCCTCTGCCAGCCGCATCACAAGCGCACGGCGCGTCGGATCGGCAAGAGCCGCAAAGGTGCGATCGAGAGCTGGGTCACTAAACTTAACCATTTGGTTAGGTTTAGTCGGAATAGTCCCGCTGTCAATAGGCGATCGCGAGGTTGCACGTCACTGCGCTGAGCGCGAAGCTTGCCCGTCTAATGGGACAGATCTTGGCGGTACTCAGGCGGCGCGAGACCGCGAGCTGGAAATAGGCCGCGCGGCGCAAAAAAAGAGGGAACGCCAAAGCGCTCCCCAAATTCAACTCAAGTTCGAGAGGCGGACCGTCTCTTAGTCCTGCCCGATCGGTAACCTACCACTTAGCCGCCGGTTCCCATAGCGCTGGAAACGTCGCCGAAGGTCGTGGCTAGGTTTGATCCCACGCCGAGAACGACGGCAATGATTGCCACCGCAATACCGGCCGCGATAAGGCCATACTCGATGGCGGTCGCGGCGGTCTCGTCGCGGCCAAAACGCTTGATCCACTCACCCATTGTCTGCTCCTAAGCTCTGCCGGCTGTCCAAAATCGCCCGCGGGAACAGGCTAGGTACGGCAAATTACCGATAGGTGAAATCCGTAGTGAGAATTTGTTGACATGTGGGGCGAGTACTGCGCGCAGTTAACGCTGGAACTCCATCGTTCAGACAAAGCACTTCAAATAACGATCAAACATTGAGCAAGCGCGCAGTTAACGCCGCGCATTCCTGCTCAAGAAAAAAATACTTCAAATAATGATCAAACGCGAAACAAGCTGCGGCGCGTGGCCAAACTCATTTCAATGGCCGTAGCTCAACACGGCGCTGACGAGTTTTGTTCCATCGTCGCTCGCCCATTCGGCCGGGCCCGCCATATCGCCGATTTCGCAGCCGGCGCGGTCGACAACGAGAGTCGTCGGCATGCCGAAGGCTTTGCCTGCAGTTTTGAGATCTTCGAACACCTGCGCACTTTGGTCCGAATAGTAAGCGAGGTGGGTGACGCGGACCTCCCTGAGGAAGTTGAGCGGCTTTTCCGGATCGCGGGTGTCGATATTGACGGCGACGACTTCGAAATTGGGGCCGCCGAGCTCGGCCTGCAATTTATCGAGCGACGGCATCTCGCGGCGGCATGGCACGCACCAGGTGGCCCACAGGTTGAGCAGCACGGTGTGGCCCCGCCAGTCGGCAAGCGTACGCGGGTGGCCGGTCGAGTCCTTAAACGCCAGATTGGGCATGCTGAACGGCGTCCGCGTCAACGCGAGTGCGGCCACTTCGCCCCGCACCAGGGGGGCTATCTGCGCTGCGGTTTCGACCGCCTGCCG
Source organism: Xanthobacteraceae bacterium (assembly GCA_049584975.1). GTDB lineage: Bacteria > Pseudomonadota > Alphaproteobacteria > Rhizobiales > Xanthobacteraceae > BOG-931. The sequence goes on from JBAUYV010000436.1 coordinate 25,436, forward strand.
GCAGGCGGCGTCGGCCGGATTGCTTCGCAGATGCCCGATCCCGTATACCCCCGCGATAACCGCCAGCGTCAGGAGCGCTGCGGCGGCCCCAATCAGGCGGCGCCTGTGCATTGGCTCGCGCGGCTGTGCGGGAAGCTCGGTCATCGATTAGAGATTACAACATATTGGCGGACGCATCATGGCTAACAAAATGTGGGGCGGACGCTTCGGCCAAAAACCCGATCCGCTCATGGAGCAGATCAACGTCTCGATCGATTTTGACCGCAAGCTCTATCGGCAGGACATCGCCGCCAGCAAGGCTCACGCGGCGATGCTCGCCAAAAGCGGCATTATCACGGCGCAGGATGCGAAACAGATCGCTCACGGTCTAGACACGATCCTGTCAGAGATCGAAGCCGGCAAGTTCGATTTCAAGCGTGCGCTCGAGGACATTCACATGAATGTCGAGGGGCGGCTCGGCGACTTGATCGGGCCGGCCGCCGGGCGGCTGCACACCGCGCGCTCGCGCAACGATCAGGTGGCCACCGATTTCCGGCTCTGGGTGCGCGACGCCATCGACGGCGTTGACGCCGCGCTTGCGTCCTACCAGCGCGCGCTCGCCGAAAAAGCACTGGAGCATGCCGGCACCGTGATGCCGGGCTTCACCCATCTGCAGACGGCGCAGCCGGTCACCTTCGGCCATCATCTGTTGGCCTACGTCGAAATGGCGGCGCGCGACCGCGGCCGCTTCGCCGATGCCCGCGTGCGCCTGAACGAAAGTCCGCTCGGCGCTGCCGCGCTGGCAGGCACATCCTTCCCCATCGACCGCGCCATGACGGCGAAAGCGCTCGGCTTTGCCCGGCCGATGGCGAACTCACTCGATGCCGTTGCCGACCGCGATTTCGTGCTGGAGACGCTGTCGGCGGCTGCCATCGCCTCCGTGCATCTGTCGCGGTTCGCTGAGGAGATCGTGATCTGGTCGTCGCCGCTCGCCGGCTTGATCCGGCTTTCCGACCGGTTCACCACCGGCTCCTCGATAATGCCGCAGAAGCGCAATCCCGACGCGGCCGAACTCGTCCGCGCCAAGACTGGGCGCATCGTCGGCGCGCTCGCCGCGCTGTTGCTGGTGATGAAAGGATTACCGCTCGCCTACCAAAAAGATATGCAGGAGGACAAGGAAGGCGCGATCGACGCAGTTGATGCGCTTGTGCTCTCGATCGCCGCCATGACCGGCATGGTGCGCGACATGGAGCCCGACGTCGCACGCATGCGCGAGGCTGCAGGCGAAGGCTTCAGCACCGCGACCGATATGGCCGACTGGCTGGTGCGCGAACTGAAACTGCCGTTCCGTGAGGCCCATCACATTACCGGCCGCATTGTCGCCGTGGCGGCGGAGGCCAATGTGGGCCTCGAGCGGCTGCCGCTGGCCGCCATGCAGGAAATCGAGCCGCGGATCACCAAGGCGGTGTATGGCGTGCTCTCGGCCGACAAATCTGCGGCGAGTCGCACGGTTTTCGGCGGTACGGCGCCGAAAAACGTGCGCGCCCAGGCCAAACGCTGGCTCAAACGGTTGCCGGCGGTGTAAACGAGCTGGCAACGGCCCGGCGACAAAATCTCGCCGCCACTGTGTGGTGTGGTCGGCCGGGTGGCGGACGCGGGCGTCCGTCGGGGTGATGGGGAGCAGGATTTGCCCAGTAATCGACTAGGCGTCGGTTGGACGCTTGCCGTTGCGGTCGTCCTTGCCCTTGCGCTTGCCGGTTGCGGGCGCAAAGGCCCGCTCGATCCGCCGCCGGACGACGCAGTCCCCGTCGTGCCGCCGGGGGCCGCCCCATCGAACTATGTGGATCCCATGACGCCGACCGGGGCCGCGCAACCGGCGCCGGTGCCGGCGAGCCAGGTCACCGCGCCTCCGCCAGCCAAAACGTTTCTGCTGGACCCGCTGATCCGCTAACGCCTGCCGTTGCCGGGAGCCAGCGGTCAGGCCGCGCGGCTTCGCGCGGGTCCACCGGCGCGCAACGACGTAGCCATTTCCACTCCCGCGCATCCTGTTCTAAACAGCCGTCATGCATTACTTCGCCTATCGCGATGGCGTGCTGCACGCCGAGGATGTCAGTCTGGTCGCGCTGGCGGAGGCTGTCGGCACACCATTTTATTGCTATTCGACCGCGACCATCGAGCGGCACTATCGGGTGTTCGCCGGCGCCTTCGCGGATGTGGACGCGCTCGTCTGCTACTCGCTGAAGGCGAATTCCAATCAGGCCGTGATCTCGACCCTGGCGCGGCTTGGTGCGGGCGCCGACGTAGTCTCCGAGGGCGAACTGTTGCGCGCCCGGCACGTGGGAATTCCCGCAAGCAAAATCATGTTTTCCGGCGTTGGCAAGACGCCGCGCGAGCTTGCGCTCGCGGTCGATCACGGCATCCTCAGCGTCAACGTTGAGTCTGAAGCGGAGATCGAGCAGCTCGCCGCTATTGCGGTCGGCAAGGGGCGCTCGGTCGATATCTCGATCCGCGTCAATCCCGATATCGACGCCAAGACCCACGCCAAGATTGCGACTGGCAAAGCGGAAAACAAATTCGGCATTCCGATCAGCCGCGCCCGCGATGTTTACGCGCACGCCGCCAAGCTCAAAGGCGTGCGCGTGGCCGGCGTCGACATGCATATCGGCAGCCAGATCGTCGAGCTCGATCCTTTCGGCGACGCGTTTGCGCTGCTGGCCGACTTCGTCGGCGCGCTGCGCGCGGACGGCCACAGCATCAAACACCTGGATCTCGGCGGTGGGCTCGGCATTCCGTATCGGGCGGACAACGAACCGCCGCCAGACCCGGACGCTTATGCGGCGATCGTCAAGCGCGCCACGGCCGGCCTCGGCTGCAAGCTCATCTTCGAACCCGGCCGGCTCATCGTCGGTAATGCCGGGATTCTCTTGACGCGCGTGTTGTACGTGAAGGGCGGCGAGGCGAAGACCTTCGTCATCGTGGATGCCGGTATGAACGATCTCGTCCGCCCAACCCTTTATGAGGCCTACCACGAGATAAAGGCGGTCCGCGAACCGCCCGCCGGCGCGCCACAAATTATCGCCGATGTGGTCGGGCCGGTGTGCGAATCCGGCGATTTTCTCGCGCTTGACCGCTCGCTGCCGGCGCCGCATCCCGGCGACCTGCTCGCCATCATGACGGCGGGCGCCTATGGGGCAGTCCAGGCCGGAACCTACAACAGCCGCCCGCTTGTTCCCGAAGTGCTTGTGCGTGCAGGCGAATGGGCTGTTGTCCGGCCTCGCGTCACCGCCGAGCAGCTGATCGAACTCGACCGCATACCGCCGTGGCTTTAGGGGCGGCATGGCTTTAGCGCGGCATGCCGTTGGTACGAATGGCTTTAATCTTGCATTCGCATAGGTTGGCGGGCGGGTGTGCCTTGAACCCGCCCTCATGTTAACGTGTTGTCGTGGAGAATAGAGATCTGGATAGGTCCGCGGAGCCATTTGTGACGGAAGCCAGTTTGCCCGGCCCGGTTCCTGAGCAGGGTCGCGTCGCGCCGGCGCCCGAGTTTCTGCTCGCCACCGCGCTGCGCCGCGCCCGGTTGGCGATTTTGTGGGAGCGCCTGTGGCCGGCTTTGGCGGCGGTGGCGACCGTGGCTGGGTTGTTCCTGGCTGTGTCGTGGCTCGGGGTGTGGCTGTGGCTGCCGCCGCTTATGCGCGCTGCAGGCGTGCTTACCTTTGTGGCCTTAGCCATCGTGGCCGCGCTCCCATTCATCTCGCTGCGCATGCCCGGACCGTCGGACGGCTTGAAGCGGCTCGATCGCGACAGCGGCCTCAAACACCGTCCGGCGACGGCGATCGCCGACGAACTGGCGGTCACCTCACAGGATCCTTTTTCGCTGGCGCTGTGGAATGCACACATCGAGCGCGCGCGCCAAGCCGCGCAAGCGCTCAAGGCAGGTTTGCCGTCGCCGCGCATTGCCAAGCGCGATCCCTATGCGTTGCGTGGCCTGGTTCTCATCGCCTGTATCGCGACGTTCTTTGCCGCCGGGGGCGAACGCATCAAGCGCATCACCACGGCGTTCGACTGGCAGGGTGTGGTGTTGCCGGCGAACTTTCGCGTCGATGCCTGGGTGATCCCGCCGCTTTATACCGGCAAGCCGCCAGTCATCCTTCCTGGTATCCACCCTGGCGAAAACGTCGCGCAGCTCACCGCGCCCGTCTCGGTACCGGCCAACTCGACGCTGGTCGTGCGTGCGACCGGCAAGGTCGATCTCGACGTGTCCGGCTCCGGTGGCGTCACGCCTTCGAAGGAGGAGGTGCGGGCGCCGGCTGGCACCGAGGAACATCGCTTAACCATCGCGGCCACCGGCGCGGCGAGCTTGCGCGGCGTCGGCGACGACGTGACCTGGGCGTTCAACGCCATTCCCGACAAGGCGCCGGTCATCGCGCTGGCCAAGGATCCCCAGCAGCAAGGCCGGGGTTCGCTGCTGTTGTCCTACTGGCTCGAGGACGACTATGGGGTGACCGCAGCGCAGGCGACCTTCGCCCGCAAGGACGACGGTGAGCCGCAAGGCGAGGGCGCCCATCCGCTGTATGGTCCGCCCGATTTCGCGCTGATCCTGCCGCAGGCGCGTACCAAGAAGGGCGTCGGGCAGACCATCAAGGACCTCACCGATCACCCGTGGGCTGGCGCCGAGGTGACGATGACGCTCGTCGCTCATGACGACGGTGGCAACGTCGGCAAAAGCGAGCCGTTCACGTTCCACCTGCCGGAGCGCGTTTTCGGCAAGCCGCTGGCGCGGGCGCTGGTCGAGCAGCGCCGCGATCTGGCGCTCGATGCCAATGCGCGCGAGCGCGTGCTCACCGCGCTCGATGCGCTCGCTTTGGCGCCGGACAAGTTCAACACCGAGGCCAGCGTCTATCTCGGGCTGAGCACGATCTCCCAGTTGCTGGTGTACGCCAAGACCGACGACGACTTGCGCGACGTGGTGGGCCGGCTGTGGTCGATGGCCGTCGACATCGAGGATGGCGACATGGCCGACGCGCAGGCCGCGCTGCGCAATGCCGAGGAAGCGTTGCGCAATGCGCTCGAGCGCGGCGCCAGCGATCAAGAAATCAAGCAGCTCATGGATCAGCTGCGCTCCGCTATGGACCGATTCATGCAGGCGTTAGCCCAGCAATTGCGCAACAACAGCGATACGCACCCGCTTGATCGCAATGCCAAGGTGCTGAACCAGCGCGATCTGAAAAACATGCTCGACCGGCTGGAGAACTTGGCGCGCAGCGGCTCGCGTGACGCCGCCAAGCAGCTCCTGTCCGAGCTTGAGCAGATGATGGAAAATCTGCAGATGGCGTCGCCTGACGGCAACGGCGGCGATGACGATGACATGATGTCCCAGCTCGACGAGCTCGGCGACATGATCCGTCAGCAGCAGGATTTGCGTGACCGCACCTTCAAGCAGGGGCAGGAGCAGCACCGGCAGAACAACGCTCAGCACGGCCAACAGCCGCCCGGCCGGCAAGGCCAGCCGCGGCAAGGTCAGCAGCAGCCGGGCCAGGATATGGGCCAGTTGCAGCAGGACCAGCAGGCGCTGCGTGACCGCCTCAACAAATTGCTCGAAGACCTGAAGAACCACGGCTTTGGCCAGAACCAGCAAGGTCAGGAAGGCCAGCAAGGCCAGGGTCCGGACGGATCGGATCAGCTCGGCCGCGCCGGTCAGGCTATGGGCGAGGCCGAAGGTGACCTCGGGGCCGCCGATCCCGACAGCGCCGTCGATGCGCAAGGGCGCGCGCTCGATGCCTTGCGTAAGGGCGCGCAGTCGCTGGCGCAATCGATGCAGCAGCAGATGGGGCAGGGCCAAGGTCCTGGACGCGTCGGCCGCTTCGGCCAGCCGCGCGCCCAGCAGGACACCGATCCGCTCGGCCGTCCGCTGCGCGGGCATGAATACAGCGACGACTCTACGGTGAAAGTGCCGGGCGAAATCGACGTGCAGCGCGCCCGCCGCATCATCGAGGAATTGCGCAAGCGCTTCGGCGAGATGGGCCGCTCGCAAGAGGAACTCGACTACATCGAACGGCTGCTCAAGGATTATTGAGTGGCGCAGCGCAGTGCCGTAGGTGGATTTGGCTCACTTTGCCGGCTACATCCGTACAATGAATATTTCACTGCCCAAGGAACAGCTGGAATGGCTGGAGGCTGAAGTGGCCGCTGGCCACTTTTCATCAATTGACGAGGCACTGACTATTGCCATTGCTGAACTGAAGGCTCTGCAAGAGGATAGTCTCGCTTGGGCAAAGCCGTATGTGGAAGAAGCCCGTACTGAAGTCGCGCGTGGCGAGACGATCCAGGGCGATGAATTTCTGAAGTGGCTTCGGGGAAGAACTGACAGTCTGCGGCGACGAGGCTGATGACGCGCCTGGTTACTGCTCCCAGGTTTCGCTCCGACACTAATACGATACTCAATTACCTCGAGGAGGTGGCTGGGTCGCGCGTCGCTGCAAGGTATGGCGGCCGCTTCGAGGAAACGATCGTGCGCCTGACCAGTTTTCCGGAGTCCGGTGCTCCGCGACCGGCGTTAGGCGTGAATACCCGCATTGCGATCGTGCAACCCTATTTGCTGATCTACGATTTTACGCCCGATGACAATACTTTGACCCTGCTTCGCCTTCTCCATGGCCGGCGAAACATTACCCGAGGCCTGCTGGGCCGTTAGGAGGTCAGGGAAGGCATTCCCCGGCCGCGTTCCAGCCATGGTGTCACCGCGTTGACACACGGCGCGGGGGGCCTAGATTATGGGTGTTCCGAGGGGAGCGCCGATAGGGCGCTGAGAGACCGCAGCACGCGGTGACCCTTTGAACCTGATCCGGGTCATGCCGGCGAAGGGACAGGAATTTGCCTCAACAGCCAGCAAGTCCCGAGAACAGCAATCGTAGGCCGCGAGCCCTATGGGGCATCGCGCCTACTGCCGCGGAGATGCGCCAGCAACCCGCTGTCTTTCCACGGTTATCGCCAGTGAGCACAGCGCTGGCTAACGACAACACCGGAGCACGCCGATGAACAAGCCGCTTTCCGAATCCGAACTCGCCACCCCGAAGGTCACCACCGGCCCGATTGCCGGCTCGCGCAAGATCTATTCGGTGCCGGAAGCGGCTCCGGACCTGCGGGTGCCGCTGCGCGAGATCGCGCTCGATGCCTCTTCGGGCGAGCCGCCGCTCCCGGTCTACGATCCGTCCGGCGTCTATACCGACACCGACGCCGGCATCGACGTCGAGAAGGGGCTCAAGCGTTCGCGCATCGAATGGGTGAAGGAGCGCGGCGGCGTCGAGGAGTACAAAGGCCGCCCGATCAAGCCGGTCGATAACGGCAACGCCACCGGCAAGCATCTGGCGCGCAATTTCGCCAACACGCCGAAGCCGCTGCGCGGCGTTTCTATTCCCTCCCCCCTTGTGGGGGAGGGTAGGGAGGGGGGTGGTGAGGGGAAATCGCTCCCGGCGACGCCTGCGAGTCGCCTAACGACCCCCACCCCTAACCCCTCCCCACAAGGGGGAGGGGAACAGCGTGCGGGTCATCACCCTCTCACGCAGCTCGAATGGGCGCGCAAGGGCGTCATCACCAAGGAAATGATCTACGTCGCGGAGCGCGAGAATCTCGGCCGCAAGAAGATGCTCGACGTCGCGCAGGAAGCCCACGACGACGGCGAGAGCTTCGGCGCCTCGGTGCCGCTGTTCGTCACGCCCGAATTCGTGCGCAGCGAAGTCGCGCGCGGCCGCGCCATCATTCCCTCGAACATCAATCACGCCGAGCTCGAGCCGATGGCGATCGGGCGCAACTTCCTCACCAAGATCAACGCCAATATCGGCAACTCCGCCGTCACCTCTTCGGTCGAGGAGGAAGTGGAAAAGATGGTGTGGGCGATCCGCTGGGGCGCCGACACCGTGATGGACCTCTCCACCGGCCGCAACATCCACAACACCCGCGAATGGATCCTGCGCAACTCGCCGGTCCCGATCGGCACCGTGCCGATCTACCAGGCGCTGGAGAAGGTCAACGGCGATCCGGTCAAGCTCGACTGGGAGTGCTACAAGGACACGCTGATCGAGCAGTGCGAGCAGGGCGTCGATTATTTCACCATCCACGCCGGCGTGCGGCTCGGCTACATCCACCTCACCGCCAATCGAGTCACCGGCATCGTGTCGCGCGGCGGCTCGATCATGGCCAAGTGGTGCCTGGCGCACCACAAGGAGAGCTTCCTCTACGAGCGCTTCGACGAAATCTGCGATCTGATGCGCAAGTATGACGTGAGCTTCTCGCTCGGCGACGGCTTGCGCCCCGGCTCGATCCGCGACGCCAACGACCGCGCGCAATTCGCCGAACTGGAAACGCTCGGCGAGCTGACCAGGATCGCCTGGGACAAGGGCTGCCAGGTGATGATCGAGGGCCCCGGCCATGTGCCGATGCACAAGATCAAGGCCAATATGGACAAGCAGCTCACCGCCTGCGGAGAGGCGCCGTTCTACACGCTGGGCCCGCTGGTGACCGACGTCGCGCCCGGCTACGAC
>JBAUYV010000437.1:0-2036 GCA_049584975.1 Xanthobacteraceae bacterium
TTGCATAGTCGGCGAGCAATTGCTCGAGCGCAACGGCGTAGCGTGCGGCGTCCGCATCGCCGGCGATATCGACCGGATTGGAGCGCGACCAGATCGGCGGCAGGGCCGCGTCCAGCTTCTTCATGGTGGCTGCGGAAATATTGGCCGCGTCTCCGCCGAGATCGGCGAGGCGGTCGACGGCGAGAACGCCGATGCCGCCGCCATTGGTCAGGATCGCGAGCCTCTTGCCGGGCAAAGTCGTCAAGTGCCCGAGCGTTTCGGCAGCGGCAAACAGCTCGTCGAGATCGAGCACGCGCAACAGCCCGGCGCGGCGAAATGCGGCGTCGTACACCGCATCCGAACCGGCAAGCGACCCCGTATGCGTCAGGGCGGCTTTAGCGCCTTGCGCGTTGCGGCCGGATTTGACCACCAGCACCGGCTTGGCACGGGCCGCGGCGCGCGCCGCCGACATGAACTTACGCGCGTCTTTGATCGACTCGATGTAGAGAAGAATGGCGCGGGTGCCGCGATCCATGGCGAAGTAATCCAGCAGATCGGCGAAGTCGACATCGATGCTGTCGCCGATCGAAACAATCGCCGAGAATCCGATCTCATGGGTCGCGCCCCATTCCACCAACCCCGCCGCGATAGCGCCCGATTGCGAGATCAGCGCCAAGTCGCCGCCGCGCGGCATGGAGGCGGCAAAGCTGGCATTGAGATTGGCGCCCGGTAGCAAAAGGCCGAGACAATTGGGGCCAACCAGGCGCATCCCCGTCGCGCGGGCCGCTTGTTCGGTCTGCGCGGCCAAAGAGTCCGGCCCGTGACCGAGGCCGGCGGTGATGATGATACCGGCCGGCGTACCCTTCGCGCCGGCTTCAGCCACGGTCGCTGGAACCGCTTGCGGCGGGACTGCGATAACCGCCAGGTCCGGCGGGCCGGGTAGCTCTTGATACGATTTCACGGCGCGGACGCCCTCAACCGCATCGTAATGAGGATTGACCAGTGAAATCGTTCCGGTGAATCCGCCGCGACGCACGTTCCTCAACACTGCGTGGCCCGGCGAGGTCTCGCGCGGACTCGCGCCCACGACGACTACCGAACGGGGTGAAAAGAGCTGGTCGAGACGATAGGTCGACATCGGTTTACGATCTCAAGCCGCTTGCGCCGTTCATGTTAATGCCTGATCGAGCCAAATGGGTTCATAGCGCCGGAAACAAATGCCCGGCGCGAGGCCGGGCATCAGCATTGTTACGAACGGCAACCAGCAGCGTGTGATGGGCTCACCCGACGAGCGGCCGTAGAACCGGATAGTGATCGACCACATGCCAGCGTTCGAGCAGCCCATCGAGGCCCCAGACGTGTCCGGCGTTCCTGAAGATCAGATACCCGAGTACACCCACATACACGATGTGGTAGTCGATCAGATAGTTGGTGACATCTTCGATGTACGGGAAATCCATGTGCGCCGTCCAATAGAGCAACATCAACATGATGGCAAACGGCGAGCTCACGCGCACTAACAGGCCAGAGATCAACGACAATCCGATCAACAGGTGCCCGTATTCCACCTGGAAGGTAAGCACAGACACGAACGCTGGGTTGGTCATCGGCGCGTAAACGTCGTGAAAGGTCTTCACGTGGCTGAGGAAGCCGACGACGAATTTATCGTCGCCAAAATGATGGATCGCTGCGTAGAGGAAGGTCCAACCCATCGTCAGGCGGAAGAACACAATAAAGTATTTCTCCGCGTTGGACCGTGTTTCCTGTGACATTGGCTCTCTCCATAGGGCGGGCTGAAGCGGCAAATTGCACCTTCCACCTACGGGATTTGCCGATTGCGCGCCTTGATCCAGATCAAGCTTGCGGTCCCAGTAAAAATACGGAGGTGGCGGCGATGGGACCCTTGATCCAAGTCAATGCCGATCGGCGAAAAGCATTGAATATGAGCCCTGACAACGAGGAGTACGAGGATGAGCAGCGAAACCGAAACTGTCCGCCAGGGAGTCGTCGCCGGCGCGGCCGGCGGCTTGGCGGAGATCGCTTGGGTAGCGCTTTAT
>JBAUYV010000438.1:0-5485 GCA_049584975.1 Xanthobacteraceae bacterium
CCTGAACCCAATCGAGATGGTGCTCAGCGCCCTGAAGGCATTGCTGCGGAAGCTCGCTGAACGAACGATCCCGCGTTTGTGCAGACAAGTTGGCTCGTTCGTTCGCAATCTCAAGCCGAAACAGTGCCGCAATTTCCTGAGGCACGCAGGCTATGCTTCCATATGACCGGAATCCGCTCTAGTTCTGAGCCGCGTATTGAAACACGCCGTATTGGTGCGCGTCGACAACCAAGCCGCCGGTGCTGACCTGCTGCGAGCCGGACAAATCAGTGCGTACGCGGCGCCGCGCCCAGCGCTCTTAGCGTTATCGGCTCACCTAATTGGTTCGCATGTAATTCAAGACGGTTTTGCAACCATCTCTTTCGCCGGGTTCGTTCCAAAAGGTCATGCTGAGCATTTGTCTTACGTCGTGGACTTTCTGAAGACGCCAAAGTATCGGGTCTTCTCAGGCAATTTATAGAGCACAATAGTTTGCTCGGCCTCAATGTAGCGCCACCCGCAAAACCGAATTAAACGCGACAAGGCCTTGTGAGCAAACGTGTGGCGCGAGCCTTCGAAGACCGCTGCGGGGCATCAGTGACGCTTTGAGCGTGCGCCAGGAACGTCCGCTATTGCTTCGATCTACCGAATTCCGGCACCGCGGCAAGTGATGTGACGGGCCAGTATCAGCCTTTGTTTCGTTCGGCCAAACATTGGTAGTCGAAAAATTTGTGGATTGCTGATTCTCCAGCATTGACGCAGCCGCGAATTTCTTCCGAGCTGCCAGACTATGTGGGAGCAGAATAGACGCCCGACGGCCGAAACTGATCGCTCGCACAAGGTCGCCGTATGGGTTCTCACTTTTTGGGCGGCCGAAGCGATGGGCGGGTTTGCTGTCGGCTTCACTTATCCGTGGCTTGTGTGGTTTCATTTAATCCCGGACGTATTCGGCGTCCTACCTAAATTCATCGCGGGGTGAGTAGCGCCCCACCTCGCCTCGCGAAGGCGCTTGGTCCAAGCCGGAATCATCCTTCGCGCTATTCAAGAATAGATCGGGTGTCAAAAACCGCCCCAGGGGGTGACAGTCCTCCGGGAGACGCGATTGGCAAATCTCAAAAATGCAGTCGGCGGTTCACAAGAGGCGGCGACGCTGCCCCTCGGTTAGCAGCGCGCAATAGTCGGCTTTCCCAAACCAGCGATAGCGGTTGCGGGCAATGAGGGCATAGAACGAGTCGCGTATGCGTTCCGGGATCATGGCTGCGACGAGGAAAATGCGCCACCAGCCGCCCAATATCCGGCACAGTTCGATGTAGCCGCGCGAAGCAGTATAGCCGCAACCATCGGCGACGAGCAGATAGCTCTCGTCCATCTCGACGCCGTAATGTGCATAGAGCGCCTGACCGAGCGCGCCCTGGGCGGGGGTGAAGTTGACCATCGTCTTCCTGTCGCGGCGCATTATCCACTTCGCGCCACCAGAGCATAGAACGCAGACGCCGTCGAACACGAACAAGGCGCGGCTATCGTCGAAGGCGGGAACCGCTCGATCCTTGCGGTAGCTGAAGCGACTCCTCGCGACCTCAGGCATTGGCGGTGTCCCTGACGATGCTGATATCCAGCCCTGCGAGCGCGGCGAAACTGAATACAGCAGGGATTTGCCATTGGCAAAATCGGAATTGTTGTCAGTTTTGCAGAGCAGCAACATTGATCCGCTGAGGTCCGGTAATGGGATGGTCCGGCCGTGCTCCTGCCCCGCCAGCGATTGAAGCTGGCAAGGGGCGCCAAAGACAAGGAGCACGCCATGTCTCAAACACTCAAAACTGCGATTGCGGTAGTCGGCATCGATATCGGCAAGAACTCATTTCACGTCGTTGGCCTTGATCAACGCGGCGCAATCGTGCTGCAGCAGAAGTGGTCGCGTGGCCAAGTGGAAGCACGGTTCGCCAATATGCAGCCGTGTCTGATCGGCATGGAAGCCTGCGTCGGCGCGCATCATCTCAGTCGGCGGCTTAAGGCGCTTGGTCACGATGCCCGGCTGATGCCGGCGAGGTACGTGCGGCCCTACTCGAAGGGACAGAAGAACGACTTCCGTGATGCGCAGGCGATTGCCGAAGCGGTGCAGCGCCCAACGATGAAGTTCGTGGCGACGAAGACTGCCGATCAGCTCGACCTACAGGCACTACATCGTGTGCGCGAACGACTGGTCAGCCAGCGCACCGGCATCATCAATCAAATCCGTGCCTTCCTGTTGGAGCGCGGCGTTGCGGTGCGGCAGGGGTTACGGTTTTTGCGCGCCGAGCTCCCCCGCATCCTAGCCACACCCCCGGATGTGCTGTCGCCCCGCATGGTGGGGGTCATCGAGGGTCTAGCTGGCGATTGGCGCCGGCTCGATGAGCGGATCGATCACTTGTCCGGAGAGATCACCGCCGTTGCGCGGCAGGACGCCGGCTGTGAGAGGCTCATGAGCGTTCCCGGCATCGGGCCGATCATATCCAGCGCCATGTCAGCCGCAATCGGGACCGGTGATGGCTTCTCCAAAGGCCGCGACTTTGCCGCTTGGCTAGGCCTCGTGCCCAAGCAGATCTCAACCGGGGACCGCACCATCCTGGGCAAGATATCCAAGCGCGGCAATCGCTACCTGCGGGTTCTGTTCGTTCAGGCAGCATGGGTCGTGCTGATCAAGCCCAAAAGCTGGGAGCGCCATGGGCTCAAACCCTGGATCGAGGCCGCCAAGAAGAGACTGCACCGCAATGTGCTGGCAATTGCGCTCGCCAACAAGCTGGCTCGCATCGCCTGGAGCGTTCTCGCTCGGGGTCGAGCTTTCGAGGTCAGGAAGGTCGACGAGGTCGCTGCTCAGCCGGTCTGATTCTAGGCCGACAATCGCAGGGCCACTCAAAACGAGGAGCGCGCGATGACATAGCAAGACCCATACAAGTTGTCCGCCGAGGTCTGCGAGAGGATGAGACGAGATGGAGGATCGGTCTTCCCGGCGCATGCGAACACTGGTGACTCAAATGGCCCAGTCGAGGCCTCTCCGGTAATGAGATCGCACGCGCGCTGATATCCATGATGGCCCGGAGCTCAATCGCTCCAATCAAAGGCCGAATACATTGATGCAAGACCGCAATCCAACAGCTCGACGAAAGACTCTTGCAACGCACGGCCGGACCATACATTCGGGTCATCAGTGTCGCTTTGAGCGTCCGTTAGGAACGTCTGCTCTTACCCCGATCGCTGTCAATGTTCGGCACCGCGACAAGTGACGTTCGGGGCCAAAAGTTGCCTGCGCTCCTTCCGCTCGCCCTTGAGATGATGTAGCGTGAGGGCAGAGCTGCCAGCGGGACGTGCCGATGCCCCGCAGTTTCAACGGCAGCGCCGATGTCCGCGGCAGACAAACAGCACTCTGGAATACTGGAGCGGGCCGTCTCACGAGTGTAATGGACATTCGTGATTTTCTACAGCTGGCCGCCGCTTGGCGTGCGGCTTTCATCCGTCAACTGCCAAAGGACTCAGCCATGAAAACTCTCTTCACTGTGACGGTTGCAATGTTTGCAGGCGCCGCGCTTGGAGCCGCCGCGGTCAATGGCCTTCATGCACAAGGCAAGGCTCCAGGTGCCTACGCGGTCATCGACATTAGCGAAATCTCGGACCCCACTCTCTTTAAGACTCTACTCCCGAAGGTCGCGGCGTCTAATGCCGCCTTTGGCGGACAAAACGTCATTCTCACGGAAAATATCGTTGCACTGGATGGGACGCCGCCTAAGCGGTTCGTCCTCATTTCCTTCGACAGCATCGACAAGGCCAAGGCATGGGACAGTTCAACTGCGCAGAAGGAGATCACCGCAATTCGTCAGAAATCGGCGAAATCGCGCGCGTTTATTGTTGACGGCAAGCTTCCGTGAACCCAGTCAATTGAAATTAGACGCGGAGTCCTGGCCGACACATTGGGTCGGCTGGGTCGCTTCGCCGAGTATCGCGGCAATGCTTGCCGCATCCGCTCGGCCCGACTGTCGGACAGAAATTCGTCGCGTGCTTGCGTGAATGAAATGTCGCTGAGCGCACGCATTTCACCGTCGCGCGTCGCATAAATCTTCAAAATTTTCCATGCGCAGATACGCCGCACCCTGGTCGGACACTTTGTTCGCGCCGGTTCAGGCCGCTCAAGCCTCCTGCGGCGGCACGTACTCAGCGCCGGTGGGGACAAATTCGTTGGTGAAGACGTCACTCGGCTGCAAGGACGCGGTCACGCCGCCGTATTGCTTGAGGACCCGGATGGTGGAGGCCCAATCTTCATCGGCCTCCCAGCCGAGCGGTTTTCCCTTGGTGTGCGGTGTGACCCAGGTTTTCCAGGAAATCTCGAAGCTGCGTCTTACGACCGCCGCATCAGCGGTTGATTGATATTTCTGCACGGCGGCGACCGCCGCGTCGGGATGCTGCCGCCCGTGCAGGAAGCCCTTAATCGCCGCCGGAATGAACGCACGAAGAATGTCGGGATCGCTCTTGAGCAAATCCCGATGGACGATGATGCCGTTGCCGACAACGCTAACGCCGCTATCGGCGAACCACAGGATGCGGGCTTCCTTCTTGCCGAGGATTTCGATGCTTGGCACGTAACTCGCGGGGTAACCGCCGATGGCATCGACCTTGCCGCTGATGAGCGCAGGACCAAGTCCGGAAGGGTCGACGTTGACGATGTTGATCTTGGCAGCGTCAATGCCGGCGCCCTCGACGAAAGCAGGCCATTGCTGGAATACCGCGCTGCCCGCGGTCATGGCGACGGTTTTGCCTTCAAGGTCCTTCGGAGTCTTGATGGAGGATTCCGTAAGCACCATGATGGTGGCCGGCCCGCGCCGGAAAATGCTGCCGACGGTCTTGATGGCCATTCCTTTGGCGATGCCATTGCCGACTACGTAGCCGTCCGAGAAGCCGATCTGTGTTGCCTTGCTGGCGACCAGCTGGGCGGTGCTACCGGAGCCCTTGCCGGAGCTGACCGCAACGTCGAGCCCAGCCTCGCGAAAGAAGCCCTGCTCGTGCGCGACCAGGAAGCCAACATTGGTGCCTTCGTAAAGCCAATCGAGTGTCATCGTCACCGGTTTGAGCGGCGCGGCGCGCGCTTCGAAGGGTGCCAGCGGCAATGCCAGCGTGCCGGCCGTCAGCGCTGATGTCGTCAGAAAACTTCGGCGGGAGATCGGGTCGCGCCGAAAAGCACGAGAGCTCATGACTTTCACCTCCGAGGATGACGGTTCGCGGTGGAAACCAGCATACAGGCAAGTCGCCGCCGCTGTCACGACATGTCAGTTGCGGTCCACCAAGCAAGACGCGCACCCGCCAAGGTAGGACGGTGTTGCGTTGCGGCGAACTCGCGCAGAAAGTAGTCGCTTCGAGTCATGTATGGACGGTGGCCGCGGTGCAAGAGCAAATCTGACTTTTTTTGCGAAGCGTTCGGGGGCGGTCATGTATGCGGCCTGTTTTCGCCTCGAGGCTTGCCTCTGTGACGATGCGACCGCTA
>JBAUYV010000439.1:0-10129 GCA_049584975.1 Xanthobacteraceae bacterium
GGCATCGGCGGCGCCGGCAGCGATCAGCGAGCCGCGCAGCGAAGCGTCGAGTCCACCGGTGCGCGCGCTTGCAAGCTTCACGGAGCTGGTCGCGCTCGCCGGCGAAAAGCGCGACCTGGCCATCAAAAGCGCGCTGGAACGCGATGTGCGGCTCGTCCGTTTCGAGGATGGCAAGCTCGAAATCGGGCTCGACGCTAGCGCGCCGAAAACCCTGGTCGGCGAGTTGTCGAAGAAGCTGAGCGGTTGGACCGGACGGCGCTGGATGGTCATCGTTTCAGGCGAAGCGGGCGAACCCACCCTGTGGGCGCAGGCGCAAACACGCAAGGCCGAGCTGAAGGACGACGTGCAGAGCGACCCGCTGGTGCAGGCGGTGCTCAAGCGCTTTCCCGGCGCCGAGATCGTCGAGGTACGGCCCCCGCCCGACTCGCCCACAGCCAATACCGACGAACTGCCGCTGACACCGCAAGACGATGACGAAGTCGCCGACGATGACCGATAACATAAACGAGTAACACGATGGCTGATTTTATGGGCCTGATGAAACAGGCCGCCGAATTCAAATCAAAGATGGAGGCCATGCAGGCCGAGCTTGAACGCCTCGAGGTCGAGGGCTCAGCCGGCGGCGGGCTCGTGGTCATGACGCTTTCGGGCAAGGGCGACCTGCGCAACACCCGCATCGACGATTCACTCTTCAAGCCCGACCAGAAAGAAATCCTCGAGGACCTCATCGTCGCCGCTCACGCGGATGCCAAGCGCAAGCTCGAAACCACGCTGCAGGACAAGATGCAGGCGCTGACCGGTGGCCTTTCGCTGCCACCGGGGCTGAAATTGTTTTGATGATCATCGCATCGAATAGCCGGCCCGGCCGCTTCGTTCCCCGCCGGCCTGCCTGATACGCCCATGCCTGCTGTTTCCGCCGGCCCTGAAATCGAGCGTTTGATCCAATTGCTCGCCCGCCTGCCCGGGCTCGGCCCGCGCTCGGCGCGGCGCGCCGCTTTGTTCCTCATCAAGAAGCGCGAGCTGTTGATGGCGCCGCTAGCGGCGGCGCTGCAAACCGCGATCGAGAAGATCGAAGTGTGCCGCATCTGCGGCAACATCGACACGCAGAACCCCTGCACTATCTGCACCGATCCGCGCCGCGACCCGTCGGCGATCGTGGTGGTGGCCGACGTCGCCGATCTCTGGGCGCTTGAACGCGCGCACGCCATCAATGCGCGCTATCACGTGCTCGGCGGAACGCTCTCCCCGCTCGACGGCATCGGCCCCGACGATCTGACTATCGAGGCGCTGATCAAGCGGGCGCACGATCCGGCCGTGAATGAAGTGATCCTGGCGCAGAACGCCACCGTGGACGGCCAGAGTACCGCCCATTACGTCACCGACCTGCTGCACGACGCCAACGTCAAGGTGACCCGCCTCGCCCATGGCGTGCCGGTGGGTGGCGAACTCGATTACCTGGACGAGGGCACACTGGCCGCCGCCATCCGCAGCCGGACACCGTTTTGAGCCAGCGGATATGTAGCTTGCCTGCAAAATAGCCAGGACGCGCCCGCTCTGCGGTCAAACCCCGCCGGGCTGTGACAAATCCAGTCGAATCAACAAGGATTTGCCCGATCCCGGAGTTGGCCCGCCCCTTGCATAATGGTATTTGCGATCTCGGTCTCACTCACTGTGCTGAATGAGATTGCTGGAGCCCCGGAGATCCCGGCACCGGGGCTCCATTATTATTTTCGGGACCCCTTCCCCATCGCTTATGCAG
Source organism: Xanthobacteraceae bacterium (assembly GCA_049584975.1). GTDB lineage: Bacteria > Pseudomonadota > Alphaproteobacteria > Rhizobiales > Xanthobacteraceae > BOG-931. The sequence goes on from JBAUYV010000439.1 coordinate 1,760, forward strand.
TCTTGCCGTGCGGTCGCCGCACTCTGCTTCATTGGCTAGCGGCCGGAAGCGTGTGTATTGGTTGCGCATGAGCGACGACGTTCCGTTCGACAAGAGTTTCGATCTTGTGCCCGGCCACGCCAAACAAGTGGCGCCGCGCGTGCGGGCGCTAGTTGCCAACAATCCCGGCCCGTTCACCTACAAGGGCACGGTGAGTTACATCATCGGCAGCGGCAAGGTCGCGATCCTCGATCCCGGCCCCGACGACGATGCGCATATCGGCGCGCTGCTTGACGCGGTCCGTGGCGAGACCGTCACCCACATTTTCGTCACCCACACACACCGTGATCATTCGCCCGGGGTGCCGAAGGTCAAGGCAGCGACCGGCGCAAAGGTGTTCGCCGAGGGCCCGCACCGGCTGGCGCGGCCGCTGCATATTGGCGAGACGCGAAGGCTCGACGCCTCGGCCGATTTGGATTTCGCACCCGACGTCAAGCTGTCGGACGGCGATGTGGTCAGCGGCGACGGCTGGACCATGGAGGCGGTCACGACGCCGGGCCATACGGCAAATCACATGGCGTACGCGTTCAAAGAAGCCGACCTGCTGTTCGCCGGCGACCACGTCATGGCCTGGTCAACCACGATCGTAGCCCCGCCCGACGGCGCCATGACCGACTACATGGCTTCGCTGCAAAAACTCGCGCGCCGCGGCGAGCCGGTCTATTTGCCCGGCCACGGCGCACCGGTTCGCGATGCAAAGCGCTATGTGCAGTTCCTGATCGAGCACCGGCAGGGGCGCGAAGCCTCGATCCTGCATCGGCTCGGCAAGGGCGCGGCCGACGTCCCGACCATCGTCAAGGCCGTTTACATCGGCCTTGATCCGCGCCTCGTCGGCGCCGCCGCGCTATCGACGCTGGCGCATCTGGAGGATCTCGTCACGCGCGGCGTCGTCATGACCGACGGCCCGCCGTCGATCGAAGGCACCTATCGTTTGGCGGATCGGCCGCCGCGCTCCGGGACCTGACTGGGCCGCGGCGGCGGCTTCTCTTCTTCTTTGTTGTTCTTACTCGGCGCGGTCAAGACATTATCGATGTCGTTCATGAGGTTGAGCACGCGGGTTGCGTTGCTGCCGAGGTCGTTGCGGCCGTAACGCGATGCCGAGCGCGCGTCGACGCGCGTGCCGTCATTGGTGGCGCGTATGCGCACCACCACATCTTCGCGGAAGCCGAGGATCATAGAACGCGCCACCGCCTCGATGAGGCCGTCGCGCGCAGAAAAGTCCTGCGGCGCCCGCGGATTGGAGATGCGGGTCGGCGGCAAGCCCAGCGCCGGCGGGCGCGCGTTGACGACGCGCCACCGGCGCCTGGTGATGACCTTCATGGCGGCGTCGAAGGCCTCCTGCGGCGTCGCCGTTGTTTGTTCCGCTTCGACGTCCGAGTAGGCCGCATGCTGCAGCTCCGCCGCATAGAGGCCCTCATAGGTGATCGGATTGGCGTCGCGCGGGCGCAAACGCGCGATGGCGTCGAATTGCGGCGGATCGATCGGATCGGTGGTGACGTCGTAGATCGCCGGCAGCTGATAGGCGCGCAGGCCGAGATAGGCCGGATAGCCGATGAGGGCGAGCCCGATGAATACCGCCGAGACCGCCTGGCGCAATCCGCCAAGCCCGTCCCGCCAGATCGCTACGCCGGCGCCAAGGGCAAGCAGAATGGCAACGAGCGCGAGCGCCAAGGCGCCCGCAAGGGTGGAAACTGCGGGAACGACATCGAGCGCGCCCGAGCGCACGATAAAGACGCCGATCAGGGTGGCCACGAGCGCGAAAAGCGCGACGCGGCGCGACCAGATGGCGAGCCGCGAGACCGGCTCCTCAACTATGCGCCGCCGCACCATGGTCAACTACATCCCGGATTCGCTGTTTTGGCCGTGCTGCTTTGGCCGCCCCATGACGTGGGCGCCAATTTGCGACGGCCCATCCGGTTTACCGGCTTCGCCCCGGACGGGCAATGGGCGGACCGTCGGCCGGCCCACGCCGAACGCCGGGATCGTGGCAACCCGATTAAGGCTTGTTCGGGAAAATTCGGAGAATTTCAAATAGCGCGGATAAGATCGATGCGGACGAGTGTTTAAGCCCCCAATGGGATTTCCCGAGCCTGAAAATCCGTTAGCATGCTGGAACAACCCGGTGTGCACGGTGTTGTACGGCGGCTCCCGGGGAGGACGATGAGCGACCGCGACGACGATCCGCCCGCCGATACCGTTCCCGTCGGCAAGGCCGTTCCACAGGCCATAGGGGACGAGCTGCGCAGATACTACAAAACATTGGTCGAGCAGGAGCTCCCGGACAAAATTTCGACGCTCTTCAAACATTTCGACGAATTGACCAAAGAAAAGTCCGGACCGGAAACGGACGCGCCTGAAGTACCTCCGGCGTCCAAAGAGCCGCCCGAATGAGCGCTCATCCGGGCTAAGCATCTACAGATTAAAGCCCCAACAGCTTCTTCGCATTGCCGCCGGCGAGCGCCGCGACCGTCGCGGCATCGAAGCCATCGACCGTGGCGATGTGGCCAATCGGATCGAATTCGGCCATGTCGTAGGGATAATCGGTGCCCATGACCACATGGTCGGCGCCGAAAACGCGCACCAGCTCGGCGAGCTGATACGGCGTGAAGACGACGGTATCGACGTAGACGCGTTTGAGATAGGTGGTCGGCGGCTGCGGCAGGTCGCCGTGGCTGTCGGAGCGCGCGCCCCAGGCATGGTCGATGCGGCCCGGATAGGCGCCCAGATAGCCGCCGCCGTGCACGGCGAGGATTTTCAGCTTGGGGTGCCGCTCCAGCACGCCGTCGAAGATCAGATAATGCAGCGCAATCGTGGTCTCTAGCGGATTTCCGATGACGTTGTTGAAATAAAATCGCGACAGCCGCGACGCCTCGGTGAAGCCGTTGGGATGGATCATCACCAGCGCGCCGAGTTCTTCGGCCTTCTTCCAGAACGGCGCAAAAGCGGGATCGGACAATTCCTTGCCGGCGACGTTGGTCAGCACTTCGACGCCGGTGAAGCCGAGTTTTTTGACGCAGCGCTCAAGCTCCGTTGCGGCTTCGCCGCCGTCGAGCATGGGTACGGAACCAAGGGGTTTGAGGCGATCGGCTTTTTGCGCGCAAAACGCGGCGATGCCGTCGTTGACGATTTGCGCGGCCTTGACCGCGATATCGAGCGGCACCGTGTAGTAGCACTGCGGCGGCGGCGGCGCGATGATCTGAACGTCGACGCCCATGGCGTCCAGGTCGGCAAGCCGCCGGTCGAGGCAGCCGCGCGCGCGGATATCGGCCTCCTGCTTCGCGGTGAGCGCCTTGGTCTCCGGCGTTGCGAAATGCGCGAGCGGAATGGTCGCCCAATCGAGATGCGGCTCGACGAATTTCGCCGCCTCAGGCACGCCCACATGAGAATGAATGTCGATGGTGATGCTTTTGGGTCTTAGATCGCGCCCCGGCTTGCCGTGACGGCGAGCGGCGGTCAGCTCGTACTTATTCCATTGATCGGGCATTGGCTCCCTCACCCAAATGGCGACGCTGTTCTTGCCGCGCTAATATCGCGGCAACACTCTTTGCGCAATTCCAATGGGAGGAACCATGAGGCTGCCCAGTCGAATGCTGGACCTGTCGTCGCCGCTGGAAAACGAGACGGTCTACGACCCGCCCTTCATGCGGCCGAAGATCGAATACCGCACCAACGCGGACACTGCGGCGCAGGTCTGCGAGCTTTTTCCCGGCCTGCGCCGCGAAGATCTGCCCGATGGCGAGGGCTGGGCGATCGAGTTTGTGCAGGTGTTCACTCATAACGGCACGCACATGGATGCGCCCATTCATTTCCAGTCGAAGTCGGCCGACGGCAAGCCGATGATGACCATCGATCAGGTGCCGCTCGAATGGTTCTTCCGTCCCGGCGTGAAGCTCGATTTCCGCAAAATGCCGGACGGCCACGTCGTCAGTGCGGCGGAGGTCGAGGCGGAACTCAAATGCATCGGCCATGAGCTAAAGCCGCTCGATATCGTGCTCGTCAATACCCGCGCCAGCGAATGCATCGGCACCGACGAGTATCTGACCGCGGGCTGCGGCATGGGCCGCGAGGCGACGCTCTATCTCACATCGCGGGGCGTCCGCGTGACCGGCATCGACGCCTGGGGCTGGGACGTGCCGTTCGTGTACATGCGCGAGCGCTGGCTCAAGACCCGCGATCCTTCGATCATCTGGGAAGGCCACAAGGCCGGCCGCGACATTCCCTACTGCCACATGGAAAAGCTGTGCAATCTCGAGCAGCTTCCCGGCGACGGATTCACGGTGGCGTGCTTTCCATCCAAGCTCAAGGCCGGCTCGGCCGGCTGGACGCGGGCGGTGGCGATGTTCGACTAGACGAGCGGAACGCGCCGCCGCGCCATGTAGAACGGCGCGCTGCCGACAATAAGACAGAAGAGCCCGGTGATCGTCGTTGTCTCCGCCATCGGCAGAACCGTGCCGTTGGCCAGGAAGCCGTAAAGCTGCGCGAACGCCGCGCCGGCAAAGTTCTGCATGAAGACACCGACGCCGGCCGCGGTGCCGGCAAGCTTCGGATTGATCGCCATAGCGCCGGCCTGCGCATAAGGCAACGAAATGCCCTGCGCCATGGAAATGAAGAAACCGGGGACGAACAGCGTCAGCGGCGTGATGTAGCCGCTCAGCTGCACACACGACTGCGCCGTCACCGTCGCAAGCACCAGCAGCGACCCGGCGAACACCATGGTCTCGTTGGCGATGCGGGTGCCGATGCGGCTGGTGATGAAATTGCCGGTCAGGAACCCGAATGGAAAGGTGAGGAAGTAGAAGCCGAACTCGGTGGACGGACGATGCAGCATCTCCTTCAGCAGCGTCGATGCCGCGGTCGCGGTGACCAGAAACGACGCGGTGCAGAAGCCGCTTTGCAGCACGAACGCCGTGAAGGTTGGGTTGCGAAACAGCACCGCGTAATCGCGCAGCACGCTCTGCCCAGCACGGCGTGACGATACCGGCGTCGGAGGACGCGATTCGAACACCGCCAGATAGGCGTTGAGCGTGATCAGCGCGCCGGCCGCCAGTGCGAAGACAAACACGCTACGCCAGCCGAACATGTCGATCAGGATGCCGCCAGCGATCGGAGCAATCATCGGGCCGATCGTGTAGGCCATGGTCAGATAGGCAATCGCCTTGACCAGGTTGCGGCCGTAGACGTCCTGGGCAATGGCGCGGACCAGCGTAATGCCGCAGCCTGCGCCGATCGCCTGGATGAGGCGGCCAATGACCAGCGTCAGCACCGAGCCGGCCAGCGCCGACACCGCGCTGCCGATGAGAAACAGGCAGAGGCCGGAAAGCAGCAGGGGCCTGCGCCCGTAGCGATCGGACAGCGACCCGTAAACCAGCGTGGCGAAGGCCATCACGAACAGCGCGACGCTGAAGGTCAGCTGCGCCAACGCGTCGGAGATTCCGAGCGCGGCCTTGACCGCCGGAATGACCGGCATGAACAGATGAATCGCCAGCGGCCCGATGAATGAAATGGAGGCAAGCGCCAGCGCAAACGCCGGACCGGGCTTTCGGATCATGACGCGCCGGCGAATGGGAACATCAAACGCGTTTCGCACTGTCGGCCGGCGCAGCGGGCGCGAGCGCGGCGCGCAGCCGTTCGGCATCCACCGTAATCTCGACGCCGGCACGTTCTTGTTCGAGCACCATTACCACCCTACCCTCACCCTTAATCTTCAAAACACGCCGAGATGCTGGCGTAGATCGATGCCGTCGTTTTTCAGCGCGGCGGCGGTCGACACGACTGCCACCCGGCCGCTGTTGAGAATGACAATATCGTCGGCAATGTCGAAGACCAATTTTGGGCTCTGCTCCACCAGCACGATGGATAGTCCGCTCTCCTTAAGCCTGCGGATGGTGGCCATGACTTCGGCGACGATCTGCGGCGCCAGCCCCTCGGACGGCTCGTCCATCAGCAGAACGCGTGGATTGGCCATGAGCGCGCGGCCGATGGCCAGCATCTGCTGCTCGCCGCCGGACAGATAGCCCGCCATCTGTGTGTGCCGCTCGGCAAGCCGCGGGAACATCTCGAACACCGTTTGTGCGGTCCATTGGGCGTGTCGGCTTACCGGATCCTTGTCGCGCGCCGCGACCATGAGGTTCTCGCGCACGGTAAGGCTTTTGAATACGCGGCGGCCCTGCGGCACCAAGGCCACGCGGCGCGCGGCGATCATTTCCGGCGGCAGCCGCGTCACCGAGGCGCCGAACACTTCCACGGCCCCGCCGCGCGGCGGCAGGAGCCCGACGCTGACATTCATGCACGTGGACTTGCCGGCGCCGTTGCGGCCGAGAAGCCCAAGGAGCCGGCCCTCGCCGAGATCAAACGATACTTTCTGCAATACGTGGCTATCGCCATAGTAGGCGTCGACCTCGCGGAGGCTGAGCGCGCTATTCGCCAAGATAGACCTCCCGCGTGCGCGGATCGGCTACCACTTCGGCGCGGGTACCCTCGACGATGACTTCGCCGAAATGCAGAAGCGTGATGCGGTCGGCGAGATCGAGCGCCGTATCCATGTCGTGCTCGATCATGACCACGGTAACGTCGCGCGGAATGGCCAGCAGCAGCTCGCGCACGTCGCGGCGCTCATCGATCGACAATCCGGCGAACGGCTCGTCGAGCAGGAGCACGCGCGGCTGCTGCGCCAGCGCCATGGCGATTTCGACGCGCCGCTTCTCCCCATAGGACGTCTCCGCCAGCGGCCGGTCGGCCATCTGCTCGAGACCGACCCGGCCGAGCGCGGTCCGCGCTTGCGCCAGCAAATGCTGCTGGCGATGCAGCGGCAACCACGGATTCCAGCGCAGCGGCGAAAGCCCAAGCAGCGCCAGCATCGTATTGCGCAAAATCGTGTCGCGCGGAAACAGCGTGATGATCTGATAGGTGCGCGCCATGCCGAGATGGGCGCGGTTGCGGCTCGGCAGCCGGGTAATGTCGCGGTCGAACAGCACGACCGCACCGCTGTCGGGCGTCAGCTCGCCGGTGATGAGATTGAACAGCGTGGTCTTGCCGGCGCCATTGGGACCGATGATCAGCCGGCGCTCACCGGGCTCCACCGCAAGATTGACGTTCGTGGTGACGCGCAGGCCGCCGAACGATTTGTTCAGTGCTTTGACGGCAAGCGCGGTCATGATTTCTGTCCGGTGAAGGTTGCGGCCGCCCGCGCCAGCAAATTACGCCGCTCCGCTTCGCGCCATGCCGCGCGCGCCAGGCGCACCGTGCCGGGCACCAGGCCCTCCGGCATGAACACGACGATAGCGACAAAGATCGCGCCCAGCATGAAGTTCCAGCGCGAGATGTACGCGCTCACGACGAGCCGGATGATCACGACCAGGCTCGCTCCGACCACCGGCCCCAGCAGCGTCCCTGCCCCGCCCGAGATCACCATCAGCAACACTTCCGCCGATGAGGTGAGCGCCAGTGCCGGAGGACTGATGAACTCGTAATAGTAGATGAATAGAACTCCCGCGATCGAGCTCAACAGGCCGGAAAACATGAAGGCCCAGAAGCGGATCAGCCAGACATGAAAGCCGAGCGCATTCATGCGGCGCGGCTGGTCGCGCGTGCCGGTGAGCGCCGCGCCAAAGGGCGAACGCACGAAGATCGCGCACGCGGCGACCGCGAGGAGAAAGACGATCAGTGTCGCATCGTAGAAAGCATTGGCCGAGTCGAGCGCCAGCCCGAACGGCGCCGGCCGCGAAGCCACGCTGATGCCGTTGTCGCCGTTGGTGATACTGATCCACCGGTACGCGAGCCCCCAGATGATTTCGCCGAGCGCCAGCGTGATCATGATGAAGCTGATCCCGGTCGCCCGCAGCGCCAACGCGGCAAAGCCCGCGGTCACAACCAGGCCGGCCGCAAGGCCGCCCACGATGGCAACGATGTGGCCATGGCCGGCAGCGAGCAGATAGGCGACGGCGTAGGCCGCCGAGCCGGATAACCCGGCGTGGCCGAGCGATACCAGTCCGCCGTAGCCCACCAGGATGTTCAGCCCCAAAGCAAAAACTGCGTAGAGCAGAATTTGACTGGCGATGTTCACGTAATAAGGCTGACTGATGACATAAGGTACGGCGATCAACGCAATGACGGCGACGGCGATCGCGATATGGCGAATGCTCACAGGATCTGCCCTCCAAACAGACCCTGCGGGCGCAGGACCAGCACCAGCACCATGGGCAGAAACAGCACGAAATACGCAAGTTCGGGCAACAGCGCCTGGCCGAAATTGTAGATGAAGCCGACAATGATGCTGCCGACGAACGAACCGAGCAGGCTTCCGGTGCCGCCGAGGATCACCACCACGAGCGC
>JBAUYV010000440.1:0-4778 GCA_049584975.1 Xanthobacteraceae bacterium
GAAGCAGGCGCGCTCGATCAAGTACCAACTCACGATCGCCAAGCTGCCGCTCGCAAAGGATCTCGATGACTTCCAGTTCGAGGGCACACCGATCAATGAGACGCTCGTCAACGACCTCGCCGGCGGCAGCTTCATTGCACAGCAACGCAATGCCGTGCTGGTCGGCGGGACCGAGCCCGATTCATAATGCTCACCTCACCATGTCGTTAAAGTTCAAGAGTTTTTTGCAGGAGATTGCTGGACGGCGGACGTCTCAGACGACGGGCTGTCGCCGCGCCCTTCACGTCGCTTCGGTCCAAGTCGGCGGCGCGGATGATCCAGGGCGCTCCCTTACAGAGCTGATTCGCCGAGAGTTGACCATCTTTGATCAGACGGCGCACGGTCGACGGACTAACGGATAGAGCTGCCGCAGCCTCGTCAAGCGTGACCTCGCCGCGCTCCCGGCGCTCGCCTTCCCGATAGGTTGGAATCGCATTGTGACTACGCAGGCTGCACACCCGTGATTGCGTCCAGCCGTTGCCGCGTCCCGTCGTTTTGCCGGCCCGATTGAGCACTGAGGCGATCGCCTTGTCCGGCATCTGTCGTGCCAGCACGCGCACGAGATCGATGGTCGCGCCTTCAACGCTCCAGCGGTGCTGGCCCGTGCGGTTCTTCTTGACCTTGAGAGCCGAATGGTCTCCGCCGTGCCAGCGGATGACGAGATCCAGCGCGTTGTCCTCGACGCGGACGACGATCTCGTCGATCAGCGTCCGCACGATGCGTTTCCTTGCCTCTGGTGTCACGCCGGCGCTCGTCCATGCCCTTTGCAGATCGGCACCGAGCATCATCAGCCGCTCGCGATCGGCAGGCGTCGGCTCGGTAGCGGGTGATGTCGTCAGTTCCTCCAGCTCCGCCTCCAGATCGCGGACGACAGTCAGTCGCTCATTCCATCGCGTCTCCAGCTCGGCGGCGACGAGGCGGTTGTCGGGATCGACGGCATCATACTGGCGACGCGCGCGACCGACCTCGTAGCGGGCCTGCTCCAGCGCCAGCTCGACCTGTCGTAGCTTGTCCTCGCTCGCACGGCCGCGAACAGCCTCTGCTGCGAGCGCGGCCTCGATGCCGAGCGGTTGCAGGCGCACGATGACCTCGGCACCGATATCCCGGTCAATGCGCATGCCTCCAAACGAGATACAGCGATCGCCGCCGTGATTGATGAAGCCACCCTGGCAGTGATAACGGCCCGTATTGCCGTTGGTGCCGGAGTAAGCGACGTGCAGCTTGCGTCCGCAATGACCACAGCGCAGCAGGCCGGCGAGCAGCGCCTCACCCCGGCGCAACGCTCCGCGGCTCATAGGGTTCTTGCCATTGGCGTTGTCCGCGATCAGGCCCAGGTTCCTCTCGTAGTCTGCCCAGCTCAGATAGCCCTCGTGGTGATTCGGAATCAACACCTCCCAGTCCTTGCGCTCCTTCTTGAAGCCGCGCACCACCTTTTTGCGGCCGGCTTCAATGCTGACGCGGCTGCCGGTGCGCCCGAAGGCATAGGCGCCAGCGTAGATCGGGTTGGTCAGGATGTGCAGGATTGTATTGTACACCGGCAGCTTCCACTCGATCAGCCGTCCCTCGGCGCCGTAGGTGACGGCGGGCAACGGGATGCGCTCGTGCCTGAGCCAGAGGTGCACCTGACGCACCGACTGCATCTCGGCGAACTTGGCGAAGGCGAGCGCAATCGCCTCCGTTATGCGCCGATCCGGATCCTTTTCGATACGATTGTTACCGATCCGCACGTAGCCGATGGCTACCGTCATGAACAACTCGCCGCGGCGCGCCTTCTGCTTCAGGGCCTCAAGCGAGCGCTGGCGCAATACCGACAGCTCCATCTCGCTCATGGTTCCCTTCATGCCGAGCAGCAGTCGGTCGTTGGGATGGCGAGGATCGTAAACGCCGTCCTCGTCGAGGATGAGCGTGCCGACAAGACCACAGAACTCCAGCAACGTATGCCAGTCGCGGCCATTGCGAGCGAGTCTCGACGCCTCGATCGAGACCACAGCGCCGACGCGTCCTTCGCAGATGGCAGCCAACAGCTTCTCAAAGCCGGGCCGCGCGACGCCACCGCCGGAGCGGCCGAGGTCGTCGTCGATAACGGCGACATCGCTCCAGCCCAGCTGTCGCGCCCGATCAGCAAGACCGTACTGGCGGCGCTGACTCTCCAGGTTGTTGGAGACCTGATCGGCGGTCGACTGACGAATGTAGACGATGGCCTGACGGCCGAGGTGCTCATGCGTGATCTTGCTCATGCGCGCCCTCCTTCGTCTCGAGACCGTCGGATTGCACTTTTGCCTCGCAAGCGGCGACTGCCTCGGTCAGAAGGCACTCGATCAGGCGGACAAGCTCGCTCCTCTGCGCAACTGGAAACTCCGTCAGCGTTCGATCCGCCTCGAACAAGTCTCTCTGCCGGTTGTATCGTGGGCGCATGATCACCTCCTCCTCCGCGCGGGGCCGATTCCCCGTCGGAGGAGGCTAGAAGCGCATCGAGTCGCGCGCGCAACTCGACGAGCCGACCGACCGATAACCGAGGGCACGTGGTGAGAGTGGCAGAGCCAGCCACCGCGTCCGCCATCCAGGACGGGACCAAAGCGAGCGTGCCGTCTGGCTGAACCACGACCAGGTGATCCTCGCCTGCGAACCGCCGCCGGAACGTGACCAGCACCATCTGGCCGCATCGAGGATGAAACGGATAGTGGATCCGGACCTCGAACGCCGGACACCCGGCATTGTGACGCTGTCTTGACCGGCACCGGTAAGACCCATCTGTGCATCGCCGTCGCCTCGGCGGTCATCCGTGCCCGCGCCAGAGGCCGCTTCTTCAACCTAGTCGATCTGGTCAATCAGCTGGAGCAGGAGAAGGCCGCCGGTCGCAGCGGCCGGCTCGCCGAGAAGCTGCTGCGCCACGATCTCATCGTCATCGACGAGCTCGGTTATCTGCCGTTCAGTCAGTCTGGCGGGCATTTGTTATTCCACTTGATCAGCAAACTCTATGAGAACACATCGCTGCTGATCACCACCAATCTGGCTTTCTCCGATTGGCCTCAGGTGTTCAGCGACGCCAAGATGACAACCGCCATGCTCGATCGCCTCACTCACCACTGCGACATCATCGAGACCGGCAACGAGAGTTGGCGCTTCAAGAACCGCGCATAACCTCCCGCTCACCAATCTCCGCCCGCCAAGACCGGCTCTGCTCCGCTATCGGCGGCTCCGCGCCGCCGGTCTCGGTTACCTCAGAGGGGTCGTTATTGCACGCGAAACGCCGGGTCGCGGTTGGGTGCGATTTGACAGACGGTTCGCGATGGGGCGCTGCCTAGTGGCCGGTTGTCCGCATGTATGGCAGGTCGCTGATTGATCCTAATCGGCATTCTGGCCATCACTAGCGGCTGCGATTGGGGGGCGCTTCTTCCACGCAGTTAGTTGGTACTGTCGAGGACTGTCCATCAGCTGTGACATTCGATATTTTCGGATGTCGAACCAAGCAGCTGGAAGAGAGAGGCTACGATCACCAAGCGTCGATTGCCCACCTTGACCGATTTAATCCGTCCATCGGAAATAGCTTCGTAGAGTTTTGTGCGGCCAAGACCGGTTGCCTGACACGCTTCTGCAATCGAACAGGAGACACGCTGAGAAAAAGGAATTATGAAACTATTTTGCATCGCTTCCCTCATCGTATTGTTCGCCAAGGTCTGCGAACGAATGAATGAGGGCTATAACGGACACGAGATGCGAAAGTCAGACGGAAAGGCCGGAAAAGGCCGAGAATTATTTTCCGGCCTTTTTTTGTTCATACTCGGACATCAGACGGCGCGTGCGATCACGAACCACGCTCTCAGAGATAGGCAGGTCGAATGTCTTCATAATGTGGTCGGCGACGGCTTTCTCAACATCCGCTTGGCAGCTCCATACGTGATCGCCCGCGTGAGGCGAACCGTGGTAGTCCAACTGCTCAAAGACAAAATTCTTGATAGCACCGTCCCAGTCCACTTTTGGTTTTCGTCCACGCCGGCTCTTTACCGCCGAACGATTGTAAGTTCGGTCAATCGCTTTTAATTCAGGCATCGGTTTGGATGCAGCAGCGTTGGCTGATGCCGCGTGCTGCGAGCCGCTCTGAACTAACGCCTCATGACGTTCAAGAGTTATGAGGAGTGCCCGCTCCATTTTTCGGGCCTCTTCCATCATTCTTTCCTGCATCCGGCTTAATCTTCCCAGATCGGCCAGTGTGAACGCTGGAAATGATTTCCCGTCCATTTTCGATTGTCGCCGCCGCTTCGAGATGGCCTAATTTCTAGCGGCGAACAGCGTAAGATCGCGGACGCTTACGATCAAGTAGAGGCTGCGTAAAACTTCTTCGTTGTATGTCAGCGTGCTTGGCGGCACCCACGCGAGTGCGCCCCGCGGGCCTAGCGGTTATCGCGAATTCTGATCACGTTGCTCGCGTCAGTAATGCCCAGTCGGGAAATGTGCTCTGATGGCATCCGCGACGTGAGACGGAGCAAGATGAGCATAATGTTTCTCGGTCATGCGCGTGTCTCTGCTGTGGCTCCTGACGGCTCGCTTCCATTGCTCTGTCGCTAGCTGATTGGATGCTGCTCAAACTCGCTTCCCTGTTCGCTTATGTTCGCACCCATCCGACGCCATCCGTGCCGTATAATTGCCGTACGTTTGCGTTTCCACAGGTGTCAGTCGATATAAGCCATTGAAATCATTGGCGCTCCCTAGGGGACTCGAACCCCTGTTTTCGCCGTGAG
>JBAUYV010000441.1:0-13094 GCA_049584975.1 Xanthobacteraceae bacterium
CCGCGGGACCGGCCGAGGCGGTGGCGCTGTTGTCGGAGTTCGGCGGCTAGCTTAAGGCCGCCTCATCTCGAAAATATCGTCGACGACGGTGTAATCCCCGCGATAACCGAGCCGCGCGATCGGACGAATGCGCGACTGGTCGATCACGCCGTTGACGATCACCGCGTCGTCGATATGAACATTCACCACTTCGCCGATGACGACCTCGTATTTGTGCTTCTTGCCGTCGCGGCTCACGAGCGGAACCGTCTGCGAATAAATACATTCGAGCGCGATCGGCGATTTGGCGACGCGTGGCGGCTTGACCTTTCGTGACGGGACCATGGCGAGCTTGGCAAGCTCTGGCTCGCTCACGTTGTCCGGATAATCGCCGCTGGTGAGGTTCATTTCGACGCGCAGATCATAGGTCGCCAGATTGAACACGAACTCGCCGCCGGACTGGGCGTGGTTCTGCGTATGCTTGCGCGTATTCGAGGAGAACATGACGAAGGGCGGCTGGCTGGCGATGAGATTGAAGTAGCTGTAGGGCGCGAGATTCACCACGCCCGCTGGGCTGATGGTGGTGATCCAGCCGATTGGTCGCGGCACTACCAGTGAAGTTGTGGGATCGTGCGCCAGGTTATGCGGCTCGCTACGCGGGTCGTAATCCATGTCAAGTTTCCGGTGGGATGCTATCGTGGCGGGCGCGCGAGCATGCGCTCGCGCCTGCAGAGAAGCAAATGTTAGCGCCTCGATGGCGAATGCGCCAAGAGGACGCGCCAAGGGCATCTGCCGCCCGCCGGAGGTTCCCCGATGAAACTACATTGGTCGCCGCGCTCGCCGTTCGTGCGCAAGGTCATGATCGTGGCCCACGAACGCGGCCTCGTGGACCGCATCACCTGCGTGCGCACGATTGCAGCCACGAGCAAGCCCCACGCGGAATTGATGAAGGACAATCCGCTGTCGAAGATACCCACGCTGGTGCTCGACGACGGCACGGTGCTCTACGATTCGCCGGTCATCTCCGAGTATCTCGACGCGCTGGATGGCGACCCGAAGCTCTTTCCCAGCGGGCCGAAGACGCGGCTCGAGGCGCTGCGCCGCCAGGCCCTCGGCGACGGATTTTTGGACCTGCTGGTGCTGCTGCGCGACGAGCGCATGCGTGCTCAGCCTTCGGAGGCCCATAAGGCCAGTGCGGCCGTGCGCAAGGCTGCGGTCTTGAAAAATCTGGAAGCCGATGCGCCGGCGCTGGCGTCCGCGCCGTTTGGCATCGGCCACATCGCCATCGGCTGTGCGCTTTCCTATCTCGATTTTCGTTATGCGGATGAGGACTGGCGCAAGGACCATCCACGCATCGCCAGCTGGCACGCGGCATTCGCCGCGCGCCCCTCGGTGCGCGCGACCGAGCCGGTCGACGATTCGTAAGCGCGGTCACCCCAAAGTCGGATCGAGCACGATCTTGCCCTGACCTTCGTGCGCCTCGACCATGCGGTGGGCTTCGACGGCGCGCGACAGCGGCAGCACGCGCTCGATCTGCGGAATGACTTTGCCCTGCGCCGCGGCTTCGAGGCAGTGCGGCAGATCGGAGGGCGTGTAGCCGGGCCGCCCCTTGATGGTGATGCGTTTGTGATAGAGGTGAGAGAAATCGATCGACACGTCCGGTCCGGCATGGGCGCCGGCAGTGACCAGGCGGCCGTCCATGCCGATGGCGCGAAACGCGACCGGCAGCACTTTTGGATTGGCGATGTTGTCGTAGAGGACGTCCACGCCTTTGCCACCGGTGATCTTCATGATCTCGTCGAAAATGTTGTGGGTCGTGTAATTGATGCCGTGGTCGGCGCCGAGCTTCAGGCCAAGCTTGACGCGGTCGTCGGAGCCGGCGGCGGCGATCACATGCGCGCCGATCACGTTCTTGGCGATCTGAATGCCGACAGTGCCCAGATTACCGCCGGCGCCCATGACCAAAACCGTCTCGCCGCATTTCAACTCGGCCACGTGCATAAGCAGGTTCCAAGCCGTCGGCACATGGCGCAGAACCACGGCGGCGCGGTGGAAGTCGAGAGTTTGCGGAATAGCGACACCCGCGCAGGCCGGCACCGCGACAAGCTCGGCAAAACCGCCGGGCCGCTTGATGCCCATCATGCCGCGCGGCCCGTCGTAACCGTGGCCGTCTTCCCGGCAAATATCGAGCGGCATGATGCCGGCGGCGGAGACGTGGTCGCCGACGCGCCAGCGGCTGACCTGCGGCCCGACCTCATCGACGATGCCGGCACAGTCGACGCCCGGAATGAGCGGCAGCACGGGCCCGCGGTACTGCTCTCGGCCGGCGCGCAGGCTGACGTCGAGGACGCGATTGACGGTCGCCGCGTGCACCTTGATGCGGATTTCGCCGGTGCGCGGCACCGGGTCCGGCACGTCCTCGTAGCGCAGCACTTCGGGCGGCCCGTATTCGTGAATTACAATCGCTTTCATGCTCGTTCCTGTCATGCCCTGCGAGGGCGGGGCATCCAGTAATCGTTGCATGCGCACTTCGCAACCACAGTTTCTCAGCTCATGTTGGAGATGACTGGATCGTCGCTGTTGCGGACGATGTCGCGCTGGCACGGCAATCGGGATCGTCCTATCGTCGTACCCGGGAGTAGGGGGTGGAATTTGGCCGACAACGCAACCAGCCTAGCCGACAAGATCGCCTGCGCGGAGTTGATCCAGAACTGGGGCGTGTTTCGCGATCAAGGCAAGTGGAAGGAGCTGCGCGGCACGTTCACGCCGGATGGACACATTTCAGTCTCCTGGTTTCGCGGGGCATTTGAGCAGTTCGTCGAGCGCTGCCGGGCGAGCTTCGGCAGTGGCCATAGCTGGTCGCGCCACCATTTGTTTGCGCCGGTCATCCAGCTCGCGGGTGATCGCGCCGTCGCCGAAACGAGCGTGATCATCCGCGTGCGGCAGCCGTTCAATGGCATCGCGGTCGATCTGACCTCGTGCTCGCGCTTTCTCGACCGGATCGAGCGCCACGCCGAAGGTTGGCGGATCGCGGAGCGGGCCGCCATCTACGAGCGCGACCGCCTTGATCCGGTCGAGCCGTCGGCCGCCTTCGACGAATTGTTCAAAACGGCGAACACCGGGCAGTATCCCGAGCAGTATCGCTATATGGCGTTTCGTCTCGCGCACGCTGAAGGCCGCTCGCTGGCGCCCGTGATCTACCGGGACGGGGGTACGGAAACGGCTGACCTCTACGCGCGTTTTTCCGCTTGGCTCGCGGGCAAGTCGTCTTGCAAGTCGTCTTGACGATGACGCCCGCGCCGCGCTAGCGCGGCAACGCGCTGGAGATTTTCATGGCGGTTTATACCGACGTCGCGGCGGAAGACCTCGGGCCTTTCCTCGCCGGTTACGACATCGGCGAGCTGCTGGCGTACAAGGGCATCGCCGAAGGCGTCGAGAATTCAAATTTTCTTGTCCACACCAGCCGCGGCTATTTCATCCTGACGCTCTATGAGCGGCGTGTCGCCGAGCGCGACCTGCCGTTTTTTCTGGCGCTGATGGAGCATCTGGCGAGCCGCGGCATCACGTGCCCGCAGCCGGTGAAGAACCGGCATGGCCAAGTGCTGGGCAAGCTGGCAGGAAGGCCGGCAGCGATCGTCACCTTCCTTGACGGTATGTGGATTCGCCGCCCTGCCGCCGCCCATTGTGCGGCACTGGGGGAGGTGCTGGCGCGCTTTCATCTCGCCGGCGCGGATTTCTCCATGCGCCGCGACAACGCGCTTTCGGTGGCTGGCTGGCGACAGCTCTATGAAGGCTGCCGCGAGCGCGCTCACAACGTCGAGGGCAATCTGGAAAAGGTCGTCGCCGCGGAGCTTGATGTTCTGGAACGGGAATGGCCGCGCGGGCTGCCACAGGGCGTCATTCACGCCGATCTTTTTCCCGACAACGTTTTCTTTCTCGGCGACCGGCTTTCCGGGCTGATCGATTTCTATTTCGCCTGCACCGACACGCTGGTCTATGACGTCGCCATATGCCTGAATGCCTGGTGCTTTGAACCGGATCATTCCTACAACGTCACCAAGGGCCGCGCGCTTTTGGCCAACTATGCGAAGACCCGTCCGCTGTCCCACGAGGAATGGGAGAAGCTGCCGCTGCTGGCACGCGGTGCTGCATTGCGCTTCCTACTCACGCGGCTAGTGGACTGGCTCGACGTTCCGCCCGGCGCGCTGGTGCAGCCGAAGGACCCGCGCGAGTACGCCCGCAAGCTTCGCTTCCACCAGATGGTGAGGAGTGCGAGCGATTATGGATTGGCCGAGCCGTGAACGAAGGGTTGCCGCACGTCACCATCCACACCGACGGCGCCTGCTCGGGCAATCCCGGCCCGGGCGGTTGGGCCGCTATTTTGACGTTTGGTAATCGCGAGAAGGAGCTTAGCGGCGGCGAGCCGGATACGACCAACAATCGCATGGAACTGATGGCGGCGATTTCCGCGCTAGAGGCGTTGAAGCTGCCGTCCCGGGTCGACCTGCGTACTGACAGTAAATATGTCCAGGACGGCATCTCGAAGTGGATTCACAACTGGAAGCGCAACGGCTGGAAGACCGCCGACAAGAAGCCGGTGAAGAACGGCGATCTATGGAAGCGGCTCGACGCCGCGGTTCAGCGCCACCAAGTCCATTGGCATTGGGTCAAGGGCCATGCCGGACACGACATGAACGAGCGCGCCGATGAACTGGCGCGCCAGGCGATCGCGGAAGTTCGCAAGAGCGGGGAGGCGTTCACCGCAGAGGTGCAATCGCCGGCGCCCAGCGACCCGCCACCTCACAGCGCTCAAGACGAAGCATTGTTACGACGCGCCATCGCATTGTCCGAAGCCGCGGTTGAGCTGGGAGGGCGGCCGTTCGGCGCCCTGGTTACCGATGATTCCGGGCGCGTCGTCGCCGAGGCGAAAGGCGTACCGAGCGTCGAGCCACGTGACTGGACCGCTCACTCGGAAATGCAGGCGTTGCGCGCCGCATCGGCGACGATGACTTGGGAGGGACTATCCCGCGCCACGCTCTATGCGAGCGGTGAGCCGTGCCCGATGTGCGCTGCGGCGATGTATTGGTGCAACATCCGGCGACTGGTTTATTGCGTGAGCGAGCCGGCCATGCGCGCGCTACGCGCTCCCTACGAGCGCGCCGCCGGCATTGCCATGCGTTGTGAAGAGATCTTTGCCCGTTGCGACCGGAACATCGAGGTCACGGGACCGCTGATCGAAGCGGAAGGGCTCGTCGTGCACCGGCGCTTCTGGCCGAAGGCGCGCAAAGATGTGTGAGGCAATCCTCCCCGCGCATGCGGGGAGGATGAGGTGTCACAGCGACTTCACGAGATTGTCGGCACCGGAAATGTCTGCCTTGCCGGGAGCGTCTTCGACGTTCAGCGTCTTCACCACGCCGTCGTCGACCACCATGGCGTAACGCTGTGAGCGCACGCCGAGACCGCGCTCGGTCAGGTCCGCCGTCAGGCCCAGGGCCTTGGCCCAGTTGGCGCTGCCGTCGGCCAAAAATTCAATCGCGTCGCCGCCCGACGCTTTCTTCCAGGCGTCCATGACGAACACGTCGTTGACCCCGGTGACCGCGATGGTGTCGACGCCCTTGCCCTTGATCGTGGCGGCGTTCTGCACGAAACCGGGCAAGTGGTTCTTGTGACAGGTAGGCGTAAAGGCGCCCGGCACTGCGAACAGCACCACCTTCTTGCCCTTGAATAATTCGTCGGTCGTTTTCGGCTTCGGCCCTTCGGCTGTCATCACCGTGAAAGTGCCGTTGGGAACGCGGTCGCCAACCTTGATGGCCATAGTCGTATCCTCTCGCATGCATCTAAAGGGAAACTTGTGCGCCCGATCGGGCAGCGCCCTAAACTAACGCGCCCGGCGAATTAGTCGAGATGGACGGGAACCTCGATGGCGTCGTCGCCCGCAACCGCTGTCAGAGTGAGCGCCGCGCCCTTGGCCTCCGCTCCCGCCGGCAGCCCGTCGAGATCGAACGTGAAGCGCCGGGTGGCTCCATTGTCCGGACCGGCAAGCTCGGGCAGCGGCAATGCCCAATCGAGCGTCGGCCCTTCGGCGAACAGGTCCACCGGCACGCCCGCGGGCGCGGCCATTTCGACGACGACGCGATCATGCGCTCCGCCGGGCTCGCGGTGCACGGACAGGATCGCGAGCGCGTTGCCACCGTTCGGACCAAGCGCGACGCGCTTGGGGACGCGTTGCTCCGCCTTTTCCAATATCCCTTCGTCGCCGCCCTTGCCGCTGAGCGCGAGATCGAGTTTGGCGGCGGCCGGTACGCACAGAGTTCCGCAGATCGCGTATTTGAGCTGGACGTTCAGCGCGGAGACTCGCGCAAGGTCCGCCGGCGCGACTCGCAGCGGCAGAATGATCTCACCCACATAACCGATCGAGTGTCCGCCGGCTCCATCTGAGAATCGCTCCGGCGCCGGCCACAGCACTGTCGCCGACTTCACGTTGTTAGAACCGGCAAATTCGATCGTGGGCGGCACGCCCGTATCGCCGGGATAACGCCAGTAGGTTTTCCAACCCGGATCGAGGTGAATCTCGATGCCGGCGCGCACGAACGATTCGTGCGGCGTCTTGACCAGCGCACCGGCGATCAGCCGTGCCTCAGCGTGTGCTTCCGTTTTCCACGCGGTCGCGTCCTGCGCCCGCGCCGCCGGCAGGCTGGGCAGGCAGACCAAGGCGAATGTCACAATCGTTAATGGGCGGAAGGGCACTGCAGGCATGGCCGTTGTCTAGGACCAAGCGCACAGATGCGCCACTGACATGATCGTGACTTCGCCCATCAATAATGCCGGTAATGTGTCGCAAAACGGCCGTCCATCTGATGGGCGGCGGCGTTAGGGGTTCATACGCCGAACATTTGCTGAACTTTTGGCCGCCCCGTTCGTTTGCAAATGCATATCGATGGGCTACCTTTCCGCTATGAAATTGCCGCGCGGTACATCGGGAAAGAGCAAGGGCCGGGGTTTTCTTGACGGCCAGATGCTGATCGCCATGCCGACGATGCTGGACGACCGCTTTTCCCGTTCGGTCATCTACGTCTGTGCGCACTCTTCCGAGGGCGCCATGGGTATCATCGTCAATCAGCCGGCGCCCAACATCAAGTTCTCCGATTTGCTGGTGAAGCTCGATGTGATACCGGCCGTCGATGCCAACCAGCTGCCAACGCGGGCCGGGGTCGTGAAGGTGATGCGCGGCGGGCCGGTGGAGACCGAG
This sequence comes from Xanthobacteraceae bacterium, assembly GCA_049584975.1. Lineage (GTDB taxonomy): Bacteria > Pseudomonadota > Alphaproteobacteria > Rhizobiales > Xanthobacteraceae > BOG-931. The sequence continues at coordinate 7,229 of JBAUYV010000441.1, forward strand.
CGCGGCTTTGTGCTGCACAGTTCCGATTTCTTCATCCAGCATTCGACGCTGCCGATCAACGACGGAATTTGCCTCACCGCCACGATCGACATTCTCAAGGCGATCGCGCGCGGCGACGGCCCGGCAAGCGCAATCCTGGCGCTTGGTTATGCGGGCTGGGCGCCCGGTCAACTGGAAAACGAAATTCATGGCAACGGCTGGCTGCACTGCGCGGCCGATTCCGAGCTGATCTTCGGCGCCGATATCGGCCGCAAATACGATCTGGCGCTCAAGAAGATCGGTATCGATCTCGGTATGCTCTCGAACGAAGCGGGGCACGCTTAACAGGGGTCACCCGCCTGTTTTGTGACTCCTGCCCCTGATCCTCGTCACTCAGCAGCCGTTCTGTGGGGCGACGGTTGCAGCATGGCGCGCGCCCGGTCTGCGGTCATCGGCTCGCCAAACAGGAACCCTTGCGCATATTCACAGCCGAGCTGAGAAAGCTCGACCGCGTCGGAATCCGTCTCCACGCCTTCCGCAACCACGTCCATGCCGAGATCATGCGCCAGCGCGACGATTGAACGCAGAATCACGGGGCGGGTTCCCTTGGCCGTGGGGCGCACGAACGTCTTGTCGATCTTGATGGTGTCGAACGGAAAACGCTGCAGATATGAGAGCGACGAATAGCCGGTGCCGAAATCGTCGAGAGACAGGCCGGCGCCGAGTTCGTGGATTCGCTCCAGCATCTGTGCAGCGTGTTCGGGGTTCTCCATCACCACGGATTCGGTGAGTTCGAGTTTGAGTGTGCCGCGCGTCAGCGGCACGCGCGCCAGCACGGTGCGCAGGTCTTGAATGAGATCGTGGCGCAACAATTGACGCGAGGAGACGTTGACGCTGACGAACAGAGATTCGCGGTGGCGCACCGTGCGCTGCCAGGCGCTGAGCTGCCGCGCCGCGCGGTCGAGCACGAACAGGCCCAGTTCGACGATGAGCCCGGTCTCCTCGGCCACGGTGATGAACTCGGCCGGCGACATCCGCCCGAGCTTCGGGTGATTCCAGCGCGCCAGCGCTTCAAACCCGGCCACGGACCGGTCTTCGAGTCGGACGATCGGCTGATAGAGGATGGCAATCTCGTCGCGCTCCAGCGCGCGCCGCAAATTGGACTCGATCGACAGCCGGTCGGTCTTGCGCGCGCGCATGCTGGGCTTGAAGACTTCGATGCGATCGCCGCCGGTTCGTTTGCCGTGGTACATGGCGAGCTCGGCGTCTTTGAGCATTTCTTCGCCGCGCTGGGCTTCGCCGTCGCCGAGAGTCAAACCGATCGAGGCGGTCAGGAAAATTTCCCGATCCTTGAACGCAATCGGGGCGCGCAGCGTGCGCCGTATGGTCTCGGCAAAACCGGTAATGCGCGCGGGGTCGCGCTCCGACAAAAGCACAAGCCCGAACTGATCGCCGGCGAGCCGCGCCAGCGTGTCCTGCGGTTTGATCAGCCGGGCAACCCGGCGTGCCAGCGTCAGCAGGATCGAGTCGCCGACCGCCATCCCAATGGAATCGTTGACCTGCTTGAAGCGGTCGAGGTCGATCACCATCACGGTCGGGCACAGTGCGGCGTCGGCTTTGGCCGGTTCGGCCTTGGCCATGCCGAGCACCGCGTCGAGCCGATCGAGGAACAATTCGCGGTTGGGCAAGCCGGTGAGATTGTCATGCACGGCATCGTGCAGCAGCCGCTCTTCGGCGGTCTTGAAGCCGGTCACATCGGTCAGGGTGCCGACGACGCGAACCACTTCGGCGTCGGAGCCCACCACCGGACGCGCGCGCAACGCGAACCACAGATAATGCCCGTCGGCCGTGTGCATGCGAAAGTCCTGGGAAACGCGCCCGCGCCGCTGTTCGAGCACGCCGTCGAGCGTGGCGCGGAAGCGATCGCGGTCGAGCGGATGCAGAATTTCGAGCCACTTGGCGGCTGGCCCCTGAAGCGATCCGCTCTTGAGCCCGAGCATGGTTTCTGTCTCAGCGCTGGTGAAGACGTGGTCGGAGGACACATCCCAATCCCAGATCACATCGCCGGCGCCGGTCAGCGCCAGCGCGCGGCGTTCCACGTCGGACACGATGCCATGGTTAATGCCGCCGCCCGCAAAGGCGTGCTGCATCACCGTGAAGCCGATCAGCATGACGATGAGCACGAGTCCGCCGAGCAGCGCCGGGCCGACGATGTCGTTGGTGAGGAAGCCCAGCACGGTGAGCGCCGCGCTGATGACCCAGACGACGAGCAGGAGCCAAGTCGGGATCAGCATGACGGCGCGGTCGTAATTGTGGGTGGAGAGATAGACGACCAGCGCAAAGCCGAGCACGGCGATGAGGAACAGGGATATGCGCGCGATGCCCGAAGCGACTTCGGGCGAGAACAAGGCGACGGCGACGAGCGCGCCCAGAAACGCGAGCCAGCCCGCGGTGATGTGGGCGTAGCGCACGTGCCAGCGATTGAGGTTCAGATAAGCAAACAGGAACACCAGCAGCGTCGCGGCCAGGATCGCCTCGCCGGACGCGCGCCAAACACGCTCGGCGCTCGACGACACATCGAATACCTTGGCCCAGAAGCCAAAGTCGATGCCGATATAAATCAGGACCGCCCAGCCCAACGCGGCAGCGGCCGGGAACATCACGCTGCCTTTGACGACGAACAGGATGGTCAGAAACAGCGCGAGTAGGCCGGCGATGCCGATGACAATGCCCTGGTAGAGCGTGAGCGAATTGACCTTGTCCTTGAACGCGTCGGGTTCCCACAGATAGAGCTGCGGCAGATTGGGCGTACGCAATTCGGCGACGAAAGTAATGACGGTGCCGGGGTCGAGCGTAATGCGGTAAACGTCGGCGCTCGGGTTCGGCTGCAGTTCGGGCGGGTCGCCGGTGGACGGCGTTATGTAGACGATCCGCGACTCCCCCAGATCGGGCCACAGCAGACCGGAGCCCACCATCCGGTAATGGGGCGCCACGATGAGGCGGTCGATTTGCTGATCGCCGTTGTTGGCGAGCGAGAAGACGGCCCAGTTGGTGTCCGCCTCGCGCGCCCGCACCTCAATGCGGCGCACGATGCCGTCGGGACCGGGTGCCGTCGAAACCTGAACGCGATCGCTGTCGGAGTGCCGAAATTCAACGGCGCCGGTGAGGTCGATGGGCGGACCTTCGGTGGGAACGTTGATCGCTTCAACAGCTTGCGCGGCCGGTATCCCGATTATGACCGCCAGCACGAGTGCCAACGCGCCCAGCTTCGCGGCGGCACGGGAGAATGCCAATAGATGTCCTCCGAACTCAGCCATCGGCGCGGATGGGCGCCCCGACGATCACCGATCTCCTATTCCCCGAAACCATATCGAACCGTCTTTGCGCCGAATTCGCGGCTAGGTTTCGCCAAGCTTCGAAAGCGCGCGGTCCGAAATCCCGGCGAAGCCTCGCCTCCGTAACCTCTTTCGGTGCTACAAGGCAAGGATTTTCCCGTTAACTTTCAAGGGGTCAGCGGTCTTTGCCAGTCTACTGACAAGTGCCCTACGCGGCGTTAAGGTTTGCTCGGCAAGGAGGGCCGCATGCCCGCGATCGACCCCGACGATCTGCCGAAAAAGAAAATCACCCACGAGATGGGTCAGGATTTGTCCCTGCTGTCGGTGGCTGAGCTTGGCGAGCGGATTGGATTGCTGAAGGAGGAGATTGTGCGGCTTGAGGCGGAGATGACCAGAAAGCGCGCGTCCAAATCGGCGGCCGATATTTTTTTCAAGAAATAACTTTCACGCAGCAAACTCGCCCTGTCCCGTTCTGAGACACGCTCCGGCACCTTCACGGTGGCGGACTACGCGGTTGAATTCTCAGTGCAACAAAATTTGCCAAGTTTTTGTATCTAAGTAACTTTTTATTAAGCTTTCTCGTTCATTTCAGTACTGTCCATCATCTGGACATCGAGTGGCTCCTGTCCACTCTGTTTGACGCCTCCCTGTTATCACCTTGAGCCGCCGGCAACGGCGGCTCATTTTTCGTGCTGCTCGCGGAGCGCGAGGAGGCGCCGTCCTGCCACCGGCAACTATGTCGGCAGCTTCGTTGCCTAGACTCTGGACTCAAAGCCCAGACCGCGCGATGCTACCTACCGGTGAGGCGTACAAATGTCTGAAAAGCGTTCCGTGGACGCCGGTGCAGTCTCCTTTAGCGAGCGGCTGGCGAACTCCCCCTTCTTCTCGACCCTCTTTCGGGATGGAATGGCGCTGGTCGAGGAGACGGCGACCTATCTCGACGGTGCCGGCCGGCAGGAGTCGAAGAAGCTCGAGCGTGGCGCCGCGCTCGTCTACGCCACCGAAAGCATGCGGTTGACCACGCGGCTAATGCAACTCGCCTCGTGGCTTTTGTTGCACCGTGCGGTCAAGGAGGGGGAAATGACCCTTGCCCAGGCCAGCAAGGAAAAGGCGAAAGCCAGGCTCGCGGCTTGCGAGCCGGGCGATGCAAAATCCATCGCGCTGCTACCCGAGAAGCTGCAGGAACTGATCTCTCGCTCGGTTCGCTTGCAGGGTGAAGTGCGCCGGTTGGATGCCACCATGCACGCCGCGCCCACCCTGACGGTCGCGGTTGGCAATCCGGTTGAGCGGCAATGGGGATTGCTGAAGGCCGCCTTCGAGTCCGACCGCTGCTAAAGCAGCGCGACGGCGCTACTTCTTCAAAAAGCCTTCGAACTTCTTCTGGAAGCGCGACAAACGGCCACCGCGGTCGATCAGGTGCTGCTGGCCGCCGGTCCACGCCGGATGCGACTTCGGGTCGATGTCGAGATGCAGCGTGTCGCCCGGCTTGCCCCAGGTCGTCCGCGTGGTGAATTCCGTGCCGTCAGTCATGACCACCTTGACGAGGTGGTAATCGGGGTGGGTCTCGGCTTTCATGGCCTGCTGCTGCTCTTAATGAGCGCCGGTTAGGCGCTTGTTTGTCTCGAAAAGCGTGGCGGCTCTATAGCGCGGCGCAAGGTGCGGTACAAGCGCACAGCGCTGTCGGGCCGCCTCGCGCGTCGCCGTTGCACGTTGCCAGCCCGGTGCTCCCGGGGCATTGTCCGGCCGCCGCGCCGAATTCCGCGGCAAAGACGGCCACATAGGCAGCGCGGCGCATGAATCTACGTGTCGAGCAGAACAGCGCCATGCCGGAAGCGGAACCGGTGCCAGTCGCTGCGCCGCTCCCGCCTGCGGCAGCGCTGGCGACGGCCGAGCCAGGCGCCGCGGCGGAAAAGCGCACCAATCTGCGGCCGCTCGCCTCGCTTCTTCCCTATTTCAAGCGGTATCGCGGGCGCGTGCTTGCGGCGCTTGGCGCCTTGATCCTGGCCGCGCTGACCACGCTGATCGTTCCCGTCGCCGTGCGGCGCATGATCGATTTCGGTTTCTCGGCCCACGGCATCCAACTGATCAACAGCTACTTCCTGGTCATGATCGGCGTTGCGGCGGTGCTCGCGCTGGCGAGTTCGCTTCGCTACTACCTCGTCACCACGCTCGGCGAGCGCATCGTCGCCGACCTGCGCGGCGACGTGTTCGCCCATGTGACTGGGCTGTCGGCCGCCTTCTTCGATGAAGCGCGCACCGGTGAAGTGATCTCGCGGCTCACCGCGGACACGACGCAGATCAAGGCTGCAGTCGGCAGTTCGGTTTCGGTCGCGCTCCGCAACCTCGTGCTGTTTCTCGGCGCAAGCGCCATGATGGTGGTGACGAGCCCCTATCTGTCGGCCTTCGTGCTGGCCGTGATACCGATCATCGTGCTGCCGCTCTATGCCTTCGGCCGCGCAGTGCGTCGCCGCTCGCGGTTTGCGCAAGATACGCTCGCTGATGCGTCGGCCTATGCGGCCGAGCTGATCGGGGCCGTGCGGGTGTTGCAGGCC
>JBAUYV010000442.1:0-2218 GCA_049584975.1 Xanthobacteraceae bacterium
GCGGCGATGCAGGGAGTAGCAGCGCGCGTTGCGCGCTCCCACCCCCTCCCGATGAGCAAGGCTCTGCGAATGAAGGAACAATTACGACATCAACGCCGCGGGCAAATTGTCGGGCGTGTAGTCGCGCGGCGCGTTGGCGCGCGTCGTCCGTTCGAGGCGCCAGCACGCAATCGCACCGAGGATCACGATCGCTGGTCCTCTCAGGTCGCCAAGCAACAAATAGAACACGATGCCGGAGATCACGGAAGCCGCTGCTCCCGCGAAGGCGACACTGAGCATCGCCTGGTAGCGCCATGGCGTCCAGCCCGCGGTGAAGCGGATCGCGCCGTAGGAGCTGGACGCGAGCCGGGCATGTAGATCTTGAACGAACGCGCGGTAGGTGGCGGCCTGCTCGCTGTCGCGAAAACCGCCGGGATCGGAATTGACGATCGTGAGCACGGTGTTGTCAGAAAACGTAATCGCACAGCGGTCGACGACAGTGCGCTGGCCGGCGGATGACAGATGCACCGCAACGATATTGCTGAGCGGTGTTTCGGAGGTGCGGTCGTCCTGCGTCCACGCAATGGTGTCTTTGCCCAGCACAACGCCGGAATCGAGCCGGTGGAAGGCGCTCTGGCCGGGCAGAAAGAAGCAAATATCGTAGGTGCGCGACTCTTCAGACGAAGGGACGGCCATGGTGAAGCTCCGGCGACCGGCGGCTCGCCGACAAACGGCACGAATAAGCAGGGCAAGCCGGTGTTCGCAGATATAGGCGCCAGGGCTGAACTTTTCGTTGTCCCGCGCGTTACCTCGCGCAGAGGCCCGTCATCGCGGCCGAAACTACAACGCCGCGACCGCGCTCACCTCGATCAGAAACTCCTCGCGCACCAGGCGGTCGACCACGAGCAGCGTGTTGGGCGGATAAGCCTCGCCGGTGAACAGGCGCGGAAATTCGCGCGTGCGGTAGGCCATGAACTTCGGGATATCCTGGGAGTGCACCAAATAAGTCGTGAACTCGACCACGTTGGTGAAGGTCGCGCCCTGGGAGGCGAGCGCCTCGCCGAGATTGGCGAAGACCTGGGCGCATTGCGCGTCGAAATCGGGCGGCGCTTTGTCGGTCCCCGGCTTGAGACCGACCTGCCCGGCAATGAACAAAAACTCCGACGCCTTGACGCGCGCGATGTTCGAATATTGGCCGAGCGGTTGGCCGAGGCTTTCGGGGTTGATGATGCTGATTTGCGGCATTGGCGGCTCCGTCGCGGTTCCGGTGAACAGAGCCGGCAGTCTATTTCACCCTGTGGTAGCGCAATAGAGACCGAGCGCGTTCGCATTTGCCGAGCCGGCCATGTGGAAAACGCGCTACTCCAAACCCTCGCAGATGCGGATGTCGCGCACGGCGCCGTCGCCGAGCGCTTTCAGCGCTTCGCCGTAGGCGGGGCACTTGTAGGCGGCGATCGCTTTCTCGACGCTCGGAAACTCGGAGATCACGATGCGCTCCTTTTGGCCGGCTTCGAAGGCGGCGGCCGCGGTGCCGCGCACCAGATAGCGGCCGCCGAACGGTGCGATCGCGACCGGCGCGAGTTTGGCGTAGGCCGCAAGCTTCTGCGGATCGGAAATCGAGCGGTAGCAGGTCACCCAGTAGCCTTTGGGCATCGCAACACTCCTGAAAGGGCGCGGGTCGAGGAAGCGCTGCGCAAGTGTAGCGCCGCGAGCAAGCGCCCGGCAAATCGCTCGGCGCCAACCCTCGACATTCCCGCAGTCGGGCGTAACATCGGTTGCAAGCGCTCGCTTCGGCGCGCGGACAAGGAGCGGAGGCCGGGATGTCTTTTTGGAGCGCGCTGTTCGGCCGGCGTGCGGAAGGCGGTCCCGATACGGCGAAGGTCGCGGACCCGGTCGAGTACAAAGGCTACACGATCCGCGCGGCGCCATACCAAAGCAACGGCGCGTATCAGACCGCGGGCATCATCGAGTGCGAGCGCGACGGCGTGCGCAAGGAGCACCGCTTCATCCGCGCCGACGCCTATGCGTCGTACGACGACGCGGTCACCTTCACGCTCAACAAGGCGCGGCAGATCATCGATCTGCAGGGTGACCGGATGTTCGATTAAGCGTCCTCATCCTTGTAAGTCACGAATCACGGCATCGGCTAAGATGGCTGATGCGGTGGCGGACGGGAGACCGCCTCATCCAAGGGCTTTGAAGCCCGTACCTCAGCGTGGCTCCCCGTCCGTCGTTCCAT
>JBAUYV010000443.1:0-14122 GCA_049584975.1 Xanthobacteraceae bacterium
CCGATCAGCTGATTCGACTGTCGACGGGAGCGTGCTCTACGCCGCCATCACCTGCTGTCCGCAATCACCGGATTGCTGTCCGCCTTGCGCTGGAATGGGTGTCCGCCTTGCACCGGATTTCGCACCCAATCTTGCGTTCATGTCCGCCTTTGGGCCGATTGTGTTGCAAAACGTGGCTGTTTTTTGCAGCTGGTTTGGATTTGAGCCTTGGTCAAATTGTGGTTTTCTCCACTGTGCGCGTCTAACGGCGTTATCGACAGAGGCGCTTGGCAGACTGGCTACGCCGCGCAAGTAGCTGCGGAGGACGGCGGCGGGCGGCAGAGGAACTTGACGAGGCGTCGTAGGTTCTGTGCGGTGGCTGTCAGGAGCACCTCATCTTTAGCGCGCTTTTCTCACACTACTGAGTGAATTGGGGCTGCGAATCAACGAGAAGCGTTGTGCTGCAACGAATTTTCGATGATTTGCGGAGCACCCGATGCCGACAGAGTGTAACCCGGAACTGTTTGGATTTACCGCCGTGGAGGGTCGCGCAGTGGTCGCAACGTTTGACGCGGGCGCGGTCACGTCGGATGCCGGAGCGCTGCTGTTGGGCGCGACGGATCGCGCCATCGGGATGATGGATCGGTTTGCGTCGTGCTTTCACGATGTGCGACGCCCGGGACTAATCGAGCACCAAGTGGTGACGCTGGTCGGCCAGCGGGTTTTTGGGATTGCGCTTGGCTACGAGGATTTAAACGACCACGACGAGCTGCGCCACGATCCTCTGATGGCGGTGCTGGCGGGTAAGCTCGAAGCGCGACGGCAAGATTGCGCGCCGGTGGCCGGCAAGTCGACGCTCAACCGGCTGGAGCTGAGCCGCCTGGAGCCGACGCGCTATCACAAGATCAGTCACAATCCGGTGGCCATCAAGGCGCTCTTTGTCGACTTGTTTCTGGGGGCGCACGATCGGGCACCGAACCAGATCATCCTTGATCTCGATGCGACCGACGATCCGGTGCACGGCGAGCAGGAGGGGCGGTTCTTCCACGGCTATTACGACTGCTACTGCTATCTGCCGCTCTACGTGTTCTGCGGTCGCGATCTGTTGGCCGCCAAGCTGCGGCGCGCGAACATCGATGCTGCGGCCGGCGCGGTGGAGGAGGTCGCGCGTATCGTTGCCCAGATTCGCCGCCGTTGGCCGCGTGTGCGCATTCTGCTGCGCGCCGACTCCGGCTTCGCGCGCGAGGAACTGATGGCCTGGTGCGAGGCCAACGGCGTGCACTTTCTGTTCGGGCTGGCGAAGACCGATCGGCTCATCGCCGAAATCCAGGCCGAGCTTGAGGGGGCTGCGGTGCAGAGCCGGCGGACCGGCAAGCCGGCGCGGCGCTTCAAGGACTTCAGGTGGACGACGCGGACGAGCTGGAGCCTCCGGCGCCGGGTGGTGGCGAAGGCGGAATGGACAAAAGACCAGGCCAATCCACGCTTCGTCGTCACCTCACTCAGCCGTGCCGAGTGCAAGGCTCGCTATCTTTACGAAAAGCTCTACTGCGCCCGCGGCGACATGGAGAACCGGATCAAGGAGTGTCAGCTCGATCTTTATGCCGATCGCACCTCGACCGCCACGATGCGGGCAAATCAGCTGCGCCTTTGGTTTGCCTCGATGGCCTATGTGCTGCTGTGTGCCTTGCGCCGCATCGCCCTGCATCACACGCCGTTCGCCAAAGCGACCTGCGGCACCATTCGTCTCAAGCTGCTCAAGATCGGCGCCCTCGTGCGCGTGAGTGTCCGCCGCATCAAGGTTGCGATGGCATCAGCGTGTCCGGTAGCCCATACTTGGTGCTGTGCTGCCAAGCGTCTCGCCGCTGCCGCCAACGCGCGGGCCTCGCCCGCCTGACGCGCGCCGCCGCAACGCGTAACCAACGCGGCATCACCCCGAGGCCCACCGAGACTACTTCTTCGCGACCCCTACGGCCAAGAAAACTCCTACCAACTCTTGCGTCTCCTGACGCAACAGCGTCGTGCGCCTGAATCAGAGCAAACAAACGGGCTCGCCAAAGCCTCCCATTATGCAAAGATACTGTGAAATAAGCAGGTTAGCCCCGCTCAAGCCGCGCAGCCGCAGCCGGTCGAGCTTAAAGATGCGCTTCATGTGCGCAAACCGCATCTCGACCTTTTTGCGTTCGCGACGTGATTGTTCGTAAGCCTCGGTCTTGGCCAGTGCGCGGGCGACATCGCGAGCGTCCTCATGAAGATCGCGGGGAATCTGCCGCATAGGCGTGTTGGGGGAGCACTGCATTTTGAGCGCGCAATCATCGCAATCGCGCTTTGAGGCACGATAGATCGAGCAGTCGCTGTTTTGGCCGTATCTGCGTCAGTTCCCAGAGCGTCCGGGGTGACGGGGGAAATGCGTGAAAATTGCACGAATTACCAATCACCTCGTGTCGCGCCAAAAACATAAGCATTTCGGCTTTGCGTATGTTGTATCGGCCCTTCCCGGGCCTCCGCTCGCCAAGCCGCAATTCCTTCACGACCCAGTTTAGGAATTGCCCGTACTCAAGCTGGCTCTTGGCCTCAATGAGAACACAGCCCGCTTCGATGACCCCTTCCACGCCCTTGCTCAAGGCATTGCGAAGCCGAGCTGTTAGGACGCCGAGCCTGCGCTGTCTGTTGTGAAGGAGCTGGGGTCGGCGGTCCAAAGGGCCTGCCTCTATGAGGCCCAGTGGGACGCGATCAGGCGCCAAAGTGGCGGATTCCTTGAGCATTTCTTTTCCCGGGCGCCGGGATGGGCCGACCTGCACTGCACGCACCAAGCCTGTGGGAGGCTGGCGGGCTACAGGATTGCAAAAAACAATTAAATTTCGTTACCGGCGATACCCGGCGTTCCAAATGGAACAGAGGCTAGTTCTGAGTGTGAGCTGAATATTCGCGGATCGACCGGCGGATTGAGCGGTCCAAACCGCAGCCTCATACGTGTCCTCGGCACACATTGCGAGTAGACCAAACGATGCTGCTTGCGTGTCGGTAATGGTCATGGACGCCGCCTTGTTTGTGATGGTTTAGTATCCTGCAATCAGTTCCTCCCGCGGATTTGACTGAGCTACCCTTGCGCTAAGCATAAAATCACGAGCCACGCGGCGGAGAAAAATCATGGCGGTTGATCGTACGACCGTGGACCTCGCAGCTTATCCTAATCTTGTGATGATCCTTTTGGGCATGCGCGTTAATACCGCGACCGGCATTAAGACGCTCCTCGGGTTCGGGCCTCAGATTGCAAAGGCGGCGCGGGACGTCCCTGATGGCCTACTGTCTCACGAGACTTTCTTGTGGTCGCTGTTCCCGCTGCATGCCGGCATTCGCCAATACTGGCGCGACTTCGAAGCCCTGGAAGCTTGGTCCCGATCTGAACCCCATCGCGCATGGTGGATAAGCTTCCTACGCAATTCCGGTGGAACCGGCTTTTGGCACGAAACGTACTTCTTGCGCGGCGGCATCGAGGCTGTCTTCGACGACATGCCAAAGCCGATCGGCCTATTGCGCTTTGCACCCCGCCGCGCTGCAAAGGGTGGCATGTTTACGGCGCGCCAGCGAGCCGCCGCCACCAACGCCGCGTCTTTCACCGACGGGCAGGCACCCGCCCCCGTCGTCGCGGAGGATGAAATCGACGACAAGGGGTAGGAACACGCGTATCTGCACGTTCCCACGCGGCTTCGCCGAAGAGGTTTTCTATGAAAATCAGACGAGTGCGGGCTGCCAAAGGCAGCGACCCCCAACACCAACCGCGATCAAGTTGTTGGATCAGTACTAGTCGTCAGCGTCGGAATCGGCGTCCTGCTTGGGCGTGCTGATCCGAACTGTTTCGTACTCCGTAACACGTACTACGCCGGGCATCGGCTCATCGACCACGTCGATGATCGTGTCTTCGACGACAGGAGCTTTCCTTGGTGCCATTTTTGCTGCGAGTTTCGGTGGCCTCTTTTTCTTCGCGATAGATTTCTGAGCACGCGTGCCTGTTTGCCGAACCTTGGACTTCGCCTTTTTCGCCCTCATGGGCCTTGCCGCCTTCTTGACGCTTATCTTGGCGCGTTTCGAGCTTTTCTTGCGCGTCGCCAGCCGCTTCCTTGCTTTGGCCATGGCCGTCCCCCGTGAAGTATGCTGCCGGCAAGCGAATCGAAGCAGGCCAGCCCTGCCAAGACTATCTTTCAGCAATTCGTCACGCCACCTTTATCCTCGGCGGCTGATGCCCTTTGTGGCCCAGAGATCGGGCCGCACAATCCGGCGCGATGCCCGAGATAATGGCCAAAAAGAACCATCGAAATGGCCTCATGGTGTGGAGTCTCAGCTCGTCGGTGACCCATTAGCTAACTTGGCGAGCGCGCTTTTGTCATCGGACCTACGCCCCCCGCGGCAGATTGTGTGCGGGGCTTTCTTTTGCAGACCTGCCCTGTTATAAGCCGTCGTCTTTTATTAGAATCGGAGATCACATGGCTAAGAAGCGCAAACGAGTTGCCTGGATTGCGGAGGATGTTCGCACGTTGAAATCCATGGCGAAAAAGAAAATATCCGCCAGCAAAATCGCGAAGAGTCTAAAGCGGTCTGAGGGCGCAACGCGCCAAAAGGCATTTAGCATCGGTCTGTCGCTCGATTCCCGCGGTTAAGTAATTTTTTCGTCGTATACAAATCCAGGCCCCGTCACGTTCTGTGGGCGGGGCCTTGACGCTTCCAACACAAACGCAACTCCAGCATGACGCTATGCTAATGAGGTCCTGATGCGAGTATCTCGGCGGCTGGAAACAGGAGATTTCCAGATGTCCGGGACAATTGAGAGTTGTCAACCAATAAGCACCGAAGTTCAACTCCTCCAATTAGATAATAATCAATACCTTAGCGTGCAGATCAGCGTCCGCAACCTACGCCGATTCATAAATTGGACTCGATGGAGTTCATAAAGTCCTCTGTTCCTCGCTACATTCGTTGCACGTGAACAACACCCGAACCAGCCCTTGGGTCGCTGACACGCGATTTAGCCCGCCACACTTTCTGCATTTGCTCTCTATCCGAGTCGGAACCTGCTTTACGGTGAGGTTTTTACGTTCCAATGCCTCTTTCACGAGGCGTTCGGTCTCATCGCGCATCGCTTGCTTTGACATTTCTTACTTTCCCGTTACGGCACGATAGCTATTACAGTCGCTTCTGAACCTCGGCAAATGAACTTATCCCGTCACCATGACGGGTCCATTGATTCCCCGACAGCGACGGTATCGTTGCATGGCGACGAGGTATCGATGGGCAATCTGCGAGCAGAGCCGGCAACGCTTCGGCCGGCTTTCGCGGCGCGATCGAGCGCCAACGTCGAATGAGACTTTGATGAGAGCGACTGGACCGCCCAAAGGGTTAGGGCGAAAGATGTCCGCCTTCACCCGTCGCGCCGAACGCGATCACAGATTCGAATCCATAATCGCATCCCTCACACCGCCAAAAGTGACGAACGGCCTCGCTGTAACACTCTGAATGTTCCGGCGCCATCATCAATTCGCCGCACTTAGGGCATGACGGTCGCCCAAAGTACCGTTCGTGAAGAAAGCGCATCCGCATAGCAATGTGCTGCGACATAACGAATGCCTCCGCTGTTAAGAAGGGTAGCGGACTACAATGACATCCTCACGGTGACCCCGTGAACATTCCGTGGAAAATCGCCAGAGCGTTTAATTGAAATCTTCGGGTTCCATCAATATGACGACGGGAACTGCGGCATCGGCACCTTCACCGATTTGCTGAGCTTTGTGACGCTATTATGAAAACGTCAGAATCTAAATGCCGAGTGAAATGCTGCCAAGACAAGCACAAGCGCGACAGCGCACCAATCCACGACCCGCACCGCTCTTCCGCTTGGCCTGCGTGCTCGCACGTTGTCATTTGCTGCGACCGAACCATCCAGCACTACAGGCCAATCCGGCGTCCATTTCAGTCTGCGCTTTTCATGAGCACGCGCCATCGAACCCTCCCGTCTTTCGGTATGCCGTCGGAACCTTTGCTAGGAGTTGGGGACTCCGCAGACAATGCGAATGGGCTCAATTCGTTCCGCGTTGAGGCCACAAGATGACCTCCGCGCACGTTCGGTGAGTGCGAGGCTGAAACCCGAGTCGCTCTTCGATGCGTGGAACCTGGCACGGGACCCCGCTTGCGGACTTTGAAACGATGATCAAAGGGATCTTTGGAACACTGGATAAATATTGTTCGGAGCGGAGCTATCGCGCGTAGTGGGCCAAATCGAAAAATGGCAACGACCAATTTTTGAACTTTAAGTCCTGTGTTATTTATTTGGACCGTATTTACGGTGACGACGGCTACGGAAGCACCATAAGGAACAAGAAGCGAGCCCCGCTTATTTAACGGCCAAGCTGAGCCGTTGATCTGCGGCTCGGCCAAGCGGGAGGCCCGGACCCTGACGCCTAGCCGGGGCTTCCTTCATTCCGCCGTTTCAGTTGGCGCCCGCCTCACTGAACCCAAGTAGCTCCTCGATTGCGTCGGCGCCTGCCAAAGCGGGCGTCGTATTGACACTTTCTGCGAACGGTCAGCCTACGTAAGCGACCTGCCGCTGGCTCTCAGATTCAACAGCAGTCTTTGGCTCGGCCGGCAACTGAAGCACTGTTGCCCGCTGACCCTCGCGCAAGAATGTCAGGAGCACGATCCGGCCGTCCGAAAATTCCAGCGCATCGTGATGGGTGAGCGCCTTTTCCTTGTTGATTTGCCGGAAGATCGCAGTCTTGTATTTGATCTCTTTCGTGTACCAACCGAGCGTTCCGGTCGATATACACACTATCTCCTCGGCAAACGACAAGTCCGTTCCTGGTAGAACACAGACCGCCACGCTGGCATCTTCCGATGCCGAGAACCCTCGCGTGCCTGTACGAAAGTCTTGGGTGGTAAGTTTGTCGCCAACCCTCGCAGGTCGCGACTTGACGTTATGAAGACTGTAGTCACACATCTCGGAACTCCCCTGTTTGGGAAAGCCCCTCAGCCAAAAACATTCTAGCGCATTTGCCGTCCTGATGCATCATGTAAATGCTATCTGACGTTCAGGCTAAAGGCGGTTGGGAGATCGCAGATTGGCCGTAATAGGGTCCAGAGGAAGGTCGCGGATTTTGGATGGATAGGTCGCAGAAATTGGAACGTGCGTGGGTCGCGGATTTGGGGAGGTCGGTGCGATCTGTGGCGCGCAGTTTGGTTGGTGGATGTGGTGTCCGTCGCACGGCGGGCGTCGTCCACTTTTGAGTTTGTCGCCGGTGGTACAAATAGTGCTGGGCATGAGATTATTTTGGCGCTAACAAATTGAGAGGAGAGATATCGACACGCTGAAGCGGCAGCTTCGCGCCAAGCTCGGCGGATACGGCGTGGCGATCAAATACATTACGACAGATAATGTCCTGTTCCGTGGTGTGGCTTGTAATGAGCGACCGAATATTATCGACCGTATTTCATACCCTCCCGCTGACAAGGTTACGGTGCTGGGTCGGCTAAACCGGATTGGGCAACCGATGTTTTACGCGAGTCGGGGCGCGCCAGCGGTCTACTATGAGATCCACGCTAAGGAAGGCGATCGCATCGCGGTGTCAACATGGGAACTCATCGAGCCCCTTTGGATGCATAACCTAGGGTTCCACGAGCAATCGTTGAGGCGCATGGGGACTCCGATAGCAGGACCGCGAGAAACCCTTGCAAATCCGATACCAAATGAATCGGCATCCAACGCCCGGCTGAGGCGAGCGCTCTCAGAAGCATTCACGGAAGATGTGCCCTTCGGAGAGGAGTAGCAGTTGCCAGCGGATAACTTGCGGGCATTCGGCTTCCCGCAACTGATCTTGTGCCCGATGGCGTAGCGAGTGAACTACCTTGCGCGGATCTGTTATGCCGCACTCGCGAAGGAACCGATTAAGGCGCTTGCTCGCCGCGGCGGGAGTCCCTTTGAAGATCGGCCCCTTGATCGCCTTTGGTAAGTGTGGGAGCAAGTCTTTAGGGAAGGGCACACGGCGCTCGGATGCATCGGTTTTGGTGCCGAGAGTGACAAAGCGAATTCCCGATTTTTCGTCTACCTGCTCGCCATTGATTGTCTCAATCAGTTGCGGTTTGCCCTTGCGATTTATTTCAATCTGCACTTTTTGCCCGATCTCGTAAGCCTCACTAAGCCTCATGCCAGTGGTCGCCAGCGTGCGGAACAATAAAGCGTCCACGTCATCTAGCTTTTCGAGATTTGCCTTAGCCGCTTTCATGTCCGCACTATCGAGAATACGCCGTCGCCTAGCCTTCCGTGCTTTTTTGCTTTCTTTCGGAACAACACCGCTGAACGGATTGAACTTTAGCTTACCCCGCCGCGCATAGCCACATAAGTTTTTTGCGAACCGTCGGCGGCTTCAAACCTTTCGCTGCAAAATGGTCCGCAAGTTTGCGACCATCGTCGCGCGTCGCGTCCTTTAGCGGCTTGCCGACTAGCGTCTTATAGAGCTCCCAACCGTTTAGTGTCTCATTCCGGAAATGGCCGGTTATGTTTTGCTGCTTAATGTAGGTGTCTATAAGATCGTCGTCCGAATCCTTCGCGGGGACCTTCGGGCGCGGCGTTCCGAAGTGTTCGGCTATGACTCCGCGAAGCATTCCAGCGGACCACGGGCCGCGCCCTTCGAGCACGACACCAGGACGGCCATTAGGCCGCCTGTCGACGATGGTGCCGTCCAGTCCTATGACAAGCAATTCATGCTCCAGAGCGATCACCTGCCGCCCGTCCGGCCCCATGTGTGACTTGCCTGGCTCATATTCCGGTTTCCAGGCCGCTAAGGCGTGCGGCTTGTTTTCTAGGAGTCGCTTGCGGTGTTCCTGAACGTACGGGGCGGCTAGGATTTCCGCTTCGGTTCGGTTAGACGTGTGAAGCGACTTCCACACCCGCCCGCTAGGTCCGCCTTGCAATTGCAGGTACCAGTTATCGGAACCCCTCCGCTTGAAAAGGTACGATGCCATAACACAACACCCATTAATGGCAGCATTTTACGGCAGCCATTTAATAGCAGTGTGTAACAGCAGTCAAAACCCGCATGAAATATGGGCTAACTCCATGTTTATCTCCCCGTGTCACGCCCTCCCCTAGGGCGCGCCAAATCATCTCAAAAACCTGACGGGAGTGATTCGCTTGGAGCCCCTATATTTCCATTGTATCACCGCAATCATTCAAACGATTGCGCCGT
Organism: Xanthobacteraceae bacterium; assembly: GCA_049584975.1. GTDB lineage: Bacteria > Pseudomonadota > Alphaproteobacteria > Rhizobiales > Xanthobacteraceae > BOG-931. The sequence goes on from JBAUYV010000443.1 coordinate 9,210, forward strand.
TTGCCATTTAACCCGGACGTTCCACGATGGCCCCCGCGACGACCACTTCCACCCGCACCAAGATTATTCCATTACGCGATTTCTTCAGGAACCCGGATCGCAGCGGCTTCCAGGTCTCGCCCGACGGCAACAGCATTTCGTTCATGCAGCCGTACCAGAACCGCATGAACGTTTTCGTGCAGCCGCGCGCGGGTGGAGAAACCTTGCGGGTCACCAGCGAGACCGAGCGCGACATCGCCGGATATTTCTGGAAGGGCTCGAATCGTATCGTCTACCTGAAGGACTTCAAGGGCGACGAGAACTTCCATTTGGTGGCGGTCGACGCCGACGGGAAGAACCTCGTCGATCTTACCCCTTTCGAGAAAGTGCGCGCCGGCATCGTTGACGATCTTTATGACAACGATTCCGAAATGATCATTTCCCTGAACAAGCGCAACCCGGAGGTCTTCGACGTCTACCGGGTCGATCTCAACACCAAACAGCTCACCCTTATCGCGGAGAATCCCGGCAATGTTACCGGCTGGGTGACCGATCACACCGGATGCATCCGCCTTGCGCTCGTCACCGACGGAGTGAATTCCAGCATTCTGCACCGGCCCGACGAAAATACCCCCTTCAAAACCGTTATCACCACCAACTTCAAGGAACAGATCCAGCCGCTGTTCTTTGACTTCAACAACATGCTCCTGTTCGCTTCTTCCAACATCAAACGCGACAAGGCGGCGATCGTTCGCGTCGACCCCGCGACTGCCAAGGAGGAGAGCATCATCTTCCAGCATCCCGAGGTCGACGTGTCGGGATTGGCCTGGTCGCGTAAGCGCAAGGTCTACACCGAAGTGCAGTTCGTCACCTGGAGGCGCGAGCGCAAGTTCTTCGACGCCGAAATGGAAGCCATCCAAAACGATCTGGAAAAGCAGCTCCCCGGCTACGAGGTCGATCTGCAGAGCGGCAACAAGGATGAAAGTATTTTCGTGGTTGCCGCATGGAGCGACCGCACCCTGGGGGCGCGTTACCTTTATGATGCTGCGTCCAAGAAGCTGACCAAGCTGGCGGAGATCGCGCCTTGGCTCCCTGAGGGCGATCTCGCCGAAATGAAGCCCATCACCTACAAGGCTCGGGACGGCCTCACCATCCACGGCTACCTCACTCTTCCCCACGGCGACGGCAAAAACCTGCCGCTCGTCGTCAACCCCCACGGCGGACCGTGGGCGCGCGACTCCTGGGGTTACGACCCGGAGGTACAGTTTCTCGCCAATCGCGGCTATGGCGTTCTGCAGATCAACTTCCGCGGCTCGACCGGTTACGGCCGGGCGTTCTGGGAAGCGAGCTTCAAGCAGTGGGGCAAGACGATGCAAGACGACGTCACCGACGGCGTCAAATACGCAATCGCGCAAGGCATCGCCGATCCGAAACGCATGTGCATCTATGGCGGCAGCTACGGCGGCTACTGCGCACTCGCCGGCCTCGCTTTTACGCCGGAACTCTACGCCTGCGGCGTAGACTACGTGGGTGTGTCGAACCTGTTCACGTTCCTAAAGACCGTTCCGCCGTATTGGAAGCCGATGCTCGACATGTTCTACGAAATGGTCGGCAATCCGGAAACCGACAAGGCCCTCTTGGCCGAAGCATCACCGGTCCTGCACGCCGACAATATCCGCGTGCCGCTGCTGATTGCGCAAGGCGCGCAGGATCCGCGGGTCAATGTTGACGAATCCGATCAAATGGTGGCGGCGCTCAAAAAGCACAGCGTCCCGGTCGAATATCTGGTCAAGGAGAACGAGGGTCACGGCTTCCACAACGAAGAGAACCGCTTCGAGTTTTATGAAGTGATGGAGAGGTTCCTCAAAAAGTATCTTTCTTGATTTCCCATTTGCGTTTCGTGCGGCGTCCCAGTGGGTGCGGCCGCTGTTGTGACGTTCTTGACGTGGCCGGTTTCGCCTCAAGACCGCTTTTCTAAGCTGCGTTCCGAGCCCCAGACCTGCGCATAACCGCGGGGCAAAACCCCGGTTCAATGGCTGCCGGACGACACTCCATCGCAAGCACCGGGCGCGTTCGGGTTCATGAGCAAGGGACGCTCATTAAATGGGCATTCCTGGTCGTAATCCATTGCCTCTCCGGAGGTTGCGGACTGGCCCCAATCTTGCACGCCCTATCCCTAAAAGTGACGGGAGAGCGGGATGCCAAATGTGAAGCTTGAGGCAGAACCAGCGCCATTGTCCGTCGATACCGACAAAGCGGCGCTCGTCATCATCGATATGCAGCGCGATTTTCTTGAGGCCGGGGGCTTTGGCGAGGCCCTTGGCAACGACGTGTCGCGCCTGCAAGCCGCGGTCGCGCCCTGTCAGGCTACGCTTGCGGCGGCGCGCGGCCTTGGCATGCTGATCATTCATACACGGGAGGGCCACCGGCCCGACCTGTCCGATGCGCCACCGCACAAAGTCGAGCGCGGCGATCCGAAAAACCGGATCGGCGCGCGTGGGCCCATGGGCCGCATCCTCGTGCGCGGCGAACCGGGCCACGACATCATTCCGGAACTCTATCCGCTGCCAGGTGAACCGGTGATCGATAAGCCGGGCAAGGGCGCGTTTTATCAGACCGATATTGAACTGATGCTGCGCAACCGCGGCATCGACACGTTGTTGGTCTGCGGCGTCACCACGGAAGTGTGCGTCAACACGACGGTGCGTGAGGCCAATGACCGCGGCTTCCGCTGCGTCGTGTTGTCCGACTGCTGCGGTTCCTATTTTCCGGAATTCCACGAAGCGGGCCTTGCCATGATCAAGGCGCAGGGCGGCATCTTTGGCTCGGTCGCCGGGTCGGGGGCGTTTTTGACGTCGCTGGCGCCGGTCCTCGACCAGAACGTAACGCCGTTGCCGAAAAGAGCGGCGAGTTAAGGGAGTGTACCATGTCGACCACAGCAGTGCCGGCGGACTTCCACCCGAAACTTTTCACACCCGGTGATTTGAACGCCTTCTTCGGCTTCGGCACCAACATTCTCGTCAACATGCTGGTGCTGACCGGCTTGTTGCGCTTCGTGCTGAAAATGCCGGACTCTTTGGTCTTCGGCCGCATCCTGCCCGCGATGGGCCTGATGATGTGCCTGTCGACCTTTTACTACGCCTATCTGGCCTACAGGCTGGCCAAACGAACAGGGCGAAACGACGTGTGCGCGTTGCCTTCGGGCATCAGCGTGCCGCACATGTTCATCGTTACCTTCGTCATCATGCTGCCCATCGCGCTGAAGACCAAAGACCCGGTGCAGGGTTGGGAAGCCGGCTTGGTGTGGGTGTTCTTCCAGAGCTTCATCCTCATGATCGGCGGCTTCATCGCGCCATGGGTGCGCAAGATCACGCCGCGCGCCGCACTGCTCGGAACTCTAGCGGGCGTGTCGATCACTTTCATCGCGATGCGCCCGGCGCTCGAAATGTACCAGACGCCGGTGATAGGCCTTATCTGCTTCGCTATCATCTTGGTGAACTGGCTTGGCGGATTCAAATATCCGATGGGCATACCGGCCGGCCTCGTCGCCATCGTCGTGGGAATGATCATCGCCTGGGGGTCGAATATGTTCGGCCTCAACTACGGCGGGCTCACGCTGAAGGGCGTCGGCGATGCCTTCACCAATTTTGGCTTCAATGTCCCGATCCCCGCGGTCGGTCACGTCTTCTCGGGCTTCAAATACTTGGCCGTTATCCTGGTCACCGCGATTCCGTTCGGCGTTTACGATCTCGTCGAGGCCATGGACAACGTTGAGAGCGCGGAGGCCGGCGGTGATGCGTTCCCGACCACCCGCGTGCTGACCGCCGACGGCATTGTCAGCCTGATCGGTTGCCTGATGGGCAACCCGTTCATCAACGCAGTCTATATCGGCCATCCCGGCTGGAAAGGCATGGGCGGCCGCATCGGTTATTCAGCCGCTGTCGGCATCATGGTGATCATACTGTCCTGGTTCGGCATCATCTCGCTGCTGCTGGCAATCGTGCCCGTCGTGGCGATCTCCCCGATCCTGCTCTACATCGGCATGCTCATCGGTGCGCAGGCGTTCCAGACCACGCCGAGAGCCCACGCGCCTGCGATTATTCTCGCGCTCACACCGCACTTGGCGGCTTGGTGCCAGACGCTGATGGACGGCGCACTCGGGGTCGCCGGCACCAGCGCGGCGGCGCTCGGCTTCGACAAACTTGCCGGCGTCGGTGTTCTGTACCCCGGTCTCGCGACCATGGGCGGCGGCGCCATCCTCACGGGGTTGGTGCTGGCGGGAACGGCCGCGTGCATCATCGACAAGAACTTCGTCAAAGCCTCGGCCTTCGCAGCGTCCGGTGCCGTGCTCACGTTCTTTGGCTTCATGCACGGCTCGGCCGTCGGCATTGCGGTCTCGCCGACGCTTGCGATCACCTATGCCGTCGTCGCGATCTTCCTCTTCGCGCTCAGCCGTTATCCGGCTCTGGCGCCGGCGCTGACCGGATCCGAGGAAGCACTGGCGCCCGCGGAATAGGCCAGATCGATCGAGGTTCGGGCTCAGTCGGCGAGCGCGTAACGTCGGCCGCGGGTACGCGGCCGACCAACTACGCGTAAAGGCCGCGGCGGAACTGAACCGGCGAGATCTGTCGGGCGCTATTTGGACACGGGCGCGACGTCACGCCTGATAGGCCGGGACATGCTGACGATCTGCTAAATGCTGAGTAAGGACTGTAACGGACGCGCGTCGCTCCCATTCGCTCGACCAATACCCAAAGCCAGCCGAAACGTAGTCCAACAAGCTACTCAACCTTCCTGGTCGGGATCGGCGTGGTGCGTGCGGGCAGACCAATTTCTCGTATCGAAATTCGATGTACAAAATTTCAATTGATCGTTGCAGGCACCGTTTGTAATACTGCGCGGCGCGGGGCAGATTCGGTCAACGGTCATAGTGC